>CABXVQ010000014.1:0-31167 GCA_902515605.1 uncultured Pelagibacteraceae bacterium | reverse complement strand
CTACACTAAAACCTATTTCAGAAAATATAGACGATATTTCATCAATTGTTTGTGAAACTGGGTGAATTTTTCCTCTTACAAAAGGTCTTTCTGGTAAAGTTATATCAATTTTTTCTTTATCCAATTTCTTATTTATTTCTGCATTTTCAACTTCATCTATTTTCAAATTAATTAGATTTTGTAGCTCATCCTTAATAACATTTAAATCAGATGCAAATTTTTTTCTTTCAGACTCATCTATTGTTCCAATTTTTTTAAATTGAGAAGAAACCAATCCATTTTTACCAAATAGATCTGATTTTATTTGATTTATTTCCGAGAGATCTAATTTACTCTTTAGTTTTAAGATAAATTCGTCTCTTATTTTTTTTAGATCAGACATCTTTACAGATTATTTCTTCAGGAAAATAAAACAATAGTGAAGATTAATTTAAAGCAGATTGTGCTTTTTGAACTATAGTTTTAAAGGCTTCTGGACTATCATACGCTATCTCAGCTAGAATTTTTCTATCAATTTTAATTCCACACTTATTTAATCCATTAATAAACCTAGAATAAGTCATACCTTCAGCTCTCACACCTGCGTTAATTCTTTGTATCCAAAGAGATTTAAAATCCCTTTTTTTATTTCTACGGTCTCTGTAAGCATATTGCATAGCTTTTTCCATAGCTTGCTTTGCAACTCGGATTGTATTTTTTCTTCTTCCCCATTGACCCTTTACAGCTTTTAGGACTTTTTTATGTTTAGCTTTGCTTGTAACACCTCTTTTAACTCTTGCCATTTTAACCTCTTAAACTATATGGCATGTACGATTTAACAATTTTTCCATCTTGCTTTGACATCGCCGTAGTGCCTCTTAATTTTCTAATTTGAGAATTTGTTCTTTTAATCATACCATGCCTCTTACCAGCTTGAGCCATCATGACTTTTCCCCTAGCTGATATTTTAAAACGTTTTTTTGCTGAGCTTTTTGTTTTTAGTTTTGGCATAATTGAGCGAGGTTATACAAAGATTAAAGAATATTTACAACCTATATTAAGGCTTATAAAGGCTGAATTACCATTATCATTTGTTTTCCATCAAACTTTGGGTGTAATTCTACTTTACCAATATCTTTCATGTCTTCTTTAATTTTAGTCATAAGCTCATTACCTAAATGAGAATGTTGAAGTTCTCGACCTTTAAATCTTATTGTAAATTTTACCTTATCTCCTTTAGCTATAAATTTTTTGGCATTTTTCACTTTAAATTCATAATCATGAGTTTCTGTTACAGGTCTCATCTTGATTTCTTTAAGAGCAACAATTTTTTGTTTCTTTTTTGCTAAATTTGCTTTTTTTTGTGCATCATATTTAAATTTACCCATATCCATAATTTTACAAACAGGGGGGTTTGCATTTGCAGCTATCTCTATTAAATCTAAGCCTTGATTTTTAGCCATAGAAATTGCTTCATTTGTATTAATAGTTCCTAAATTTTCACCATCACTTGTAATAACTTGAACCTCTGGTGAAGAAATCCTATTATTAGATCTTGGACCACGATCCTTCGTTCTTCTTTGAAAATAATTTTGTTTGAAATCTGCCACTTAATTTGAAGATACTTTATTTAAAGCAGAGTATTTTTTTAGAAATGTATTTAATTCCATATTTTCTTGTTTATTAGAATCCAATCTTCTAATGGTTACAGAATTACTGTCAACTTCTTTTTTACCACAAATTAATAAAACAGGGACTTTTGCAAGAGAATGTTCTCTAATTTTATAATTCAAGTTATGGTTTTTTAAATCTACTAATGAGCTCATACCAGCCGATTTAATTTTTTCAGATACTCTAACTGCATAATTTTCAAAGTCTTCTGAGATTGGTATTACAACTGTTTGTAATGGTGAAATCCAAAATGGAAATTTTCCAGCATAATTTTCAATTAAAATTCCAATAAATCTTTCAAGAGACCCAAATAAAGCTCGATGTAACATCACAGGAACTTTTTTTGTTCCATCTTTATCAATGTATGAAGCGTCCAATCTTCCAGGTAAATTGAAATCGACTTGTAAAGTTCCACATTGCCAATCTCTACCAATTGCATCTCTTAAAACAAACTCAATTTTTGGACCGTAAAAAGCACCTTCACCTTTATTAATGCTATATTCTAACTTTGATGCTTTAACTGCTTTTAATAATGAAGCTTCAGCTTTATCCCAAACTTTATCATCACCAACTCTAACCTCTGGTCGATCTGCATATTTAAGAACTACATTTTCAAAACCTAAATCTTTATAAATATCTAAGATTAAATTTGTAACAATTAAACATTCACTAGTGATTTGATCCTCAGTGCAAAAGATATGAGCATCATCTTGTGTAAAGGCTCTTACTCTTAAAAGCCCATGAAGTGCTCCTGATGGCTCATATCGATGAACTTTTCCAAACTCTGTTATCCGTAAAGGTAAATCTCTGTAGCTTTTTAAACCTTGATTAAAAACTTGGATATGTCCTGGACAATTCATTGGCTTAATTGCAAAAACTTTTTCATCTGGAGTTTCTGAAGTATACATGTTCTCTCCATATTTTTCCCAATGACCAGATTTTTCCCACAACAATCTATCTAATACCTCAGGGGTGTTTACTTCCCTATATCCAGCAGCATCCTGTCTAGCTCGCATATAATTTATTAATTTCTGAAATAAAGACCAGCCCTTTTCATGCCAAAAGACAGAGCCGGGGCTTTCTTCTCTAAAATGAAATAAATCCATTTCTTTACCAAGTTTTCTATGATCTCTTTTTTCTGCTTCTTCTATCCTTTTTAAATATTCGTCTAAATCTTTTTGGGATGCCCAGCTAGTACCATAAATTCTTTGAAGCATCTCATTATTAGAGTCACCACGCCAGTAAGCTCCTGAAACTTTTGTTAATTTGAAGGCTTTACCAATTTTACTGGAAGAGGTTAGATGCGGACCTCTACACAAATCATGCCAAGTATCGCCATGATGATAAACAGAAAGTTCCTCATTTTTTGGAATACTTTCAATTATTTCAGCTTTATATTTTTCACCAATTTTTTTAAAATGTTTAATTGCTTTATCTCTTTCCCAAACTTCTCTTCTTGTTTTTACATCTTTATCAATTATCTCTGACATTCTTTTTTCTATTTTTTTAAGATCATCTTCTGTAAAAGGTTCTTTTCTAGCAAAATCATAAAAAAAACCATTTTCTATTACTGGTCCAATTGTAACTTGAGTGCCTGGGTATAATTCTTGAACAGCCATAGCCATAATATGTGCAGTGTCATGTCTTATAACTTCTAATCCTTCGGGATCTTTTGCTGTAAAAATTTTAACTGAGCAATCATTATTTATTGAAAAATATAAATCTTTTAACTCTTCATCCACACTCATTATTAATGCTTGTTTTGCTAACGATTTGCTAATTTTTTCAGCTACTTCTATTCCAGTAACTTTATTTGGAAAATCTAGGCTGTTTCCATCTGGTAGTGTAATAGTTGGCATTTAATTTACTAATCTTTTATACTCTGAATAAGTAGAAAAACACATTTTTTCAACATTAAATTTCTTAATAATGTTTTTTCTTCCCTCTTTTCCCATTAATTTTAATGATGACTCATCCATTGTAATTGCTTGAATAATCTTTTTACTTAAGGAATTAATATCTCCAGCTTCAAATAAAAAACCAGTTTTTTCATTTATTATTGTTTCGTTTGAACCTCCTATATTGCTCGCAATAATTAATTTTTCCATAGATTGTGCCTCCACTGCAACCCTCCCAAAAGCCTCTGGCTCTATTGACGGTGATATGACAATGTCTGAGACTTTATAGGCTAAAGCCATATCTTTACATTGATCTATAAATTTTATTTGATTGGTTAAACGATATTGTTCAGTAATACGGATCAATTTTTTTTTATATAAATCTCTTCCTTGATGACTTCCTAATATAACAAGATGAAAAGCTTCATAACCTAATTCAACTTTTGTTAAATTAATTGCTTCAATGAGCATTTCTTGCCCTTTCCAAGAAGTAAGTCTACCAGGTACTAAAATAATTTTTTTTTCTTTATTAATCTCCCATTTTGTAAGAAGTTTTTTTTCATCCTCTTCTAATTTCGAAGATGGATCAAAATAATCTACATTTATACCTCTAAATATTACAAGAAATTTTTTTTTAAGTGTTAAAAGTTCAGAATAATTTTCTTTAATATGTGAAAAAATAAAATTCGACCCAGCAATTACCAAATCAGATCTAACCATGACAGAGTTGTAAAGTTTTTTTAATTTACCACTAAAATTATAAGTGCCATGAAATGTGGTTACAAATTTTCTTCTAGTCAATTTTGTTGCCAAAAGACATGACCATGCTGGTGCACGACTTCTAGCATGAACTATTGTAATATTAAAAAATAAAATTATTCCAATTAGAATTATTGAATTGAAAAATATTAGAATAGGATTTTTACTTTGAACTGGTAGCCTAATTAATTTTACTTTTTTTTTATCTATAAACTTGGTTAACTCACCACCACTAGTAACAATAAAAGATTTACAATTATTTTCTGGTAGATAATGTGCAATATCATAACAGCCTGTTTCTGCTCCCCCATATCCTAATTTTGGTATTACCTGTAAAACATTTATATTAGACGACATATGATAAGATTATATAATAATAGATAAAACTAATAAACTTTAATGACGAAATTTAACTATTATAAATTAAGTAAAGCTAAGAAGATAAGATATTTAAAACTGTATCAAAAAAACTGTGACTATGTTGTTTTTTTACATGGATTTATGTCTGATTTAGATGGCAAAAAACCAAGATCATTTTTAAAATTTGCTAAAAAGAATAAATTAGGCTTTTTGGCATTAGAATATTCTGGCCATGGAAAATCATCTGGTAAATTTACAAAAGGTAATATTTCTAAATGGACTAAAGAAACAAGTGTTTTAATTAAAAAAATAGTTAAAACAAATAAAATAATCTTTATTGGTTCTAGTATGGGTGCATGGATTGCATTAAACCAATTCAAAATTTTTAAAAAACAGATTAAAGGTTTCTTAGGTATTGGTTCAGCGCCAGAATTTCTAGAAAATTTAATGTGGAAAAAATTTTCAAAAAAAATGAAAGCTGAGACAATAAAAAATAGGATTTATAATTTAAAACATGGAGACTATATTTATCCAATTACTCTTCAATTAATAAAAGATGGGAGAAAAAATAAGGTTTTAAATAAAAAAATAAATTATAAAATAAATATTACTATGGTCCATGGTCAAAAAGATGAAGTTGTTCCAGTTTCTTACTCAAAAAAAGTGTTAAAAATTTTTAAAAATAGCAGAAAGAAGTTAGTAATTATTAAAAATGGTGATCACAGTCTATCTTCACCTAAACACTTAGTGACGTTAAAAAAAGAATTAAAATTAATTATTAACTAACTTCTTTTACTTTAGTATTCAAAGTGATTGGATTTTTGAGTTTATCTAACATTTCTTTTGGACAAACTTGAACAAAATTTTTTATTTCATCCTCGAAATTTGAAATTAAACTTTTTGATAATAAAGATCCAGTTTCATTTGAATGCTCAAGAACCAAGTCTTTTAAAAAATTTTTCCAATATGAAGTTTCAACGTTTTGCCAAACAACTGACTCAGTATTTACTTTTTTTTCAAAATCTTTTTGTTTATCATAAATAAAAGCCATACCACCTGTCATACCTGCTGCAAAATTTTCACCAACTTGTCCAAGAATTATTACAGTTCCTCCAGTCATATATTCACAGCCATTTGAGTCACATCCCTCTATAACAGTTATTGCACCAGAATTTCTTACTGCAAATCTGTCTCCTGCTTGACCAGCAGCAAAAAGTTTGCCTGATGTTGCCCCATAAAGAACTGTATTTCCAATAATTGTATTTTCATGTGAAACTAAATTACTTTCATCAGAAAGTTTTATGGAAATAGTTGCTCCTGATAGTCCCTTACCAACATAATCATTTGCATCTCCTTTGAGGTTAAGTTTTAATCCTTTAGACGAAAAAGCCCCAAAAGATTGTCCTGCAGAGCCTTTGAAATTTAATGTGAGAAAATTTTCATTTAATTTTTCATAACCATATTTCTTATAAAGAAGATGGGAAATTCTAGTACCTACAGCTCTATTGGTATTCTGAATAATAAATTCTTTTTCAATCTTTTCTGAGTTATTAAGTGATTTTTCAATTTCAGGCCAAATCTCTTGGTCTAATGTATCTGGCACCTTATTAATTTCAGGTATCTCACAATATCTTTTATTGCTACCAGGATCAGCTTGGACAAATAACGGGTTTAAATCTAGGTCATCTAAATTAGGTGAACCTTTATTTACTTGCATTAATAAATCAGTTCTTCCAATAATATCATTTAATGATTTAAAGCCTAGCTTAGCTAAAATCTCTCTGACTTCAGAAGCAATAAATGTAAATAAGTTTACTATTTTGTCTGGTGTGCCAGTAAATCTTTCTCTTAATTTTTCATCTTGTGTACATACACCAACTGGGCAAGTATTTGAGTGACACTGTCTTACCATGATACATCCCATTGCAACTAAAGCTGTTGTTGCAACTCCATATTCTTCTGCTCCCATCATAGCTGCGATAACAACATCTCTACCTGTCTTTATTCCACCGTCTGTTCTCAAAGTTATTTTTTGTCTTAAGTTGTTTAATGTAAGAACTTGATTAGCCTCTGTTAGGCCCATCTCCCATGGTATACCTACATATTTAACACTAGTTTGGGGTGTTGCACCTGTTCCACCGTTATGCCCTGAAATTAAAATAATATCTGCCTTAGCTTTAGCTACTCCAGCTGCAATAGTCCCAATACCCGAAGAAGCAACTAACTTAACACCAACTCTTGCTTTAGGATTTATTTGTTTAAGATCATAAATAAGTTGCGCAAGATCCTCTATTGAATAAATATCATGGTGTGGTGGGGGTGAAATTAAAGTAACCCCTGGTGTAGAATGTCTTAATTTAGCTATTTCCTCAGTTACTTTAAAACCTGGTAGTTGTCCTCCTTCTCCTGGTTTTGCACCTTGAGCCATTTTTATTTCTATTTCATTACAATTATTTAAGTAGTTTACAGTTACACCAAATCTTGCAGATGCGATTTGTTTAACTCTTGAATTCGCACTATCTCCTCCATCCATAATCTTAAATCTCTTTGCATCCTCACCACCTTCTCCACTACAAGAAGCTCCTTTAATTCTATTCATTCCGATAGCTAAGGTTTCATGTGCTTCTTTAGATAGGGCTCCATGAGACATGCTCCCACTTCCAAATCTTTTCAGTATTTTTTCTATAGGTTCTACTTCAGATAATTCTATTGAAGGGCCAATTTTCTTTTTTCTAAAATCAATTAAATCCCTCAAATTGATTGGAGGTAAATTATATATTCCTTCAGCATATTTTTTATACGCTGAATAAGAATTTGAACCTACGGCACTTTGTAATAAATGTATTAATTTGCCTTGATATTGATGAGTTTCACCATTCTTTCTATATCTATAAATACCTCCGATAGGTAAAACTGTATCTGTACTTTCAAATGCTTCTTTATGTATCTGACGTATCTTTTTTTCAATTCCTATCAGACCAATCCCAGAGATTTTAGAAACTACGCCAGGAAAATAATCATTAACAATAGTCCTGCTCAATCCAACTGTCTCAAAATTACATCCTCCTCTATAAGAACTAAGAACAGATATACCCATTTTAGACATTATTTTTAAAAGACCTGCATTTATTGATTTTATATATCTATGTACACAATCATCAAAACTGTATTGCCCAAATAACTTTTTTTCATGTCTTTGATATAAGCTGTCAAAAGCTAGATAAGGATTGACCGTTGTAGCTCCTACTCCGATCAAGGTAGCAAATGAGTGCGTATCTAGTGCCTCACCTGATTGAACATTTATTGACACATATCCTCTTAACTTTTTATCAATAAGAAAAGTATTAATTGCTCCCACACACAGAAGCATTGGCATTGGTATTTTTTTTGATGATAGATCTTTATCACTTAAAATTATTTGTGATACACCTTGTCTTACAGCAATTTCAGCTTCTTTTTGAATTCTTTTAATAGCAAGTGTTAAATTTTCATCATCAGAAAATGTACAATCAATTGATAAAGAGTTTTTTCCAAAATAGTTTATGAATTTATTAAATTGAGAATTAGACAAAATTGGACTGTTTAAAACATAAATGTTCTCTTTAGTCAGCGTATCAAAATCTAGAATATTTCCTAAGTTTCCAAATCGAGTTTTCAAACTCATAACTTTATTTTCTCTTAAGGAATCAATTGGAGGATTAGTTACTTGACTAAAATTTTGTCTAAAAAAATGATAAAGAGGTCTGTATTTGTCTGATAATACTGCTAGTGGTGTGTCATCTCCCATTGAACCAGTTGCCTCTTTTGCATCTTCTGCCATTGGATGTAAGATTAATTCTAAATCTTCTAAACTTATTCCAAAGGTATGCTGTCTTCTTCTTAAGTCTTCCCCTGCAAAATTATGCTTCTCTTTTGCAATAAAGATTTTTTCATCTAAATCAATAATTTGTGAGTTGAAATGTTTAAATTCTTTTGCTAAAAAATCTTTAATTTGATTGTTCGAAAAAACTTTTCCTTTTTCAATTCTTACTCCAATAATTTCACCTGGCCCTAATCTTCCTTTAGATAAGATCTTTTTTTCATTCAGTTTTATCATCCCAGTTTCTGAGCCAGCAAAAAGTAGTTTATCTTTGGTAATTGCATACCTAAGAGGTCTCAGACCATTTCGATCATTTGCAGCTATAACCCATTCATTATCAGTGGCTGCGATCGCTGCAGGTCCATCCCAGGGCTCCATAGTACTGTTTAGGAAATTAAATAACTGCTGATGATTTCTTGAGAGTGTTTTATTTTTTTTTGACCATGCATCTGGAACTAGCATTAATTTAGCTAGAGGAGCAGGTTGACCTGACTTATTTAATAATTCAAAAACGTTATCTAGTGCAGCTGAGTCTGAAACTCCTTGAGAAATTACAGGTTTTAAATTTTCTACATTCTCAAATAAAGGACTACTCATCTCTTCTTCATGAACTTTCATCCAGTTTTTATTTCCTTTATAAGTGTTTATCTCTCCATTATGAGCTATAGCCCTAAATGGTTGAGCTAAACTCCAGCTAGGAGCAGTATTTGTAGAGAACCTTTGATGAAAAATAGCATATCTTGAAATAAATCTCTCATCTTTTAAATCTAAATAGAAATCTGAAATTGCTTCAGCTAAAAACATTCCTTTATAAATTATTGATTTAGAACTCATAGAACATACATAAAAATTATTTAAAGATAGTCTATTAGCTGAGTTTTCTATTTTTTTTCTAGTTTCATAAATTTTTCTTTCAAGTTCTTTATCAAGTAAATTTGGATTGTTTGATTTAAATAAAACTTGGATAATCTCTGGCATTGTTTGTAAAGCTTTTTCACCTAAAACTTTTGGGTTTACAGGAACTTGTCTCCATCCATAAATATTAAAATCATTTTTGGTTAATTCACTTTCAACTATAGTTTTAGAGTTTTCTTGAGATGAATAATCATTTTTAGGTAAAAAAATCATTCCAACACAAATTTCAGAATTATCATGGTGATGTCCAGTAACTTGAATTTTTTCTATAAAAAAGTCTTTTGGTATTTCTAAATGTATCCCTGCTCCATCACCTGTTTTTCCATCTGCATCTACTGCACCACGATGCCAAACGGCTTTAAGAGCCTCGATTCCATACTCAACAACTGCTCTTGATTTTTTTCCCTCTGTAGAAGCAATTAGACCTACTCCACAAGCATCATGTTCCATCTCATGAGAATAAACATGATTTTTAGAGAGTAGTTCCAGATTATTTTTATAATTTATCATTAAGCTACTTGTGTTTTTTTTATTGCAATATTTTCAAGATATTTTTTCATTGATGAAGCCGCATCTCTTCCATCTTTGATAGCCCAAACAACTAATGATGCTCCTCGAACTATGTCTCCTGCAGCGAAAACACCATTTAAATTTGTTTCCATAGTATCAAAATCTGTCTTAATAGTTCCCCACTTAGTAACCTGTAATTCTTGCGCGTCAAATAATAGTGGTAAATTTTCTGGGTCAAAGCCTAGGGCTTTGATAACCATATCTGCTTTAATTTCAAACTCTGAACCCTCTTTAATTTCTGGTCTTCTTCTTCCAGAATCGTCTGGCTCACCCAATTTGATTTGATCAACTATTAATTTTTCAATTTTATTTTTTCCTTGAAATTCTTTAGGACTTGATAACCAAACAAATTCAACTCCTTCTTCTTCTGCGTTAGCAACCTCTCTAGCAGATCCTGGCATATTTTCTTTATCTCTTCTATAAAGGCACTTTACAGATTTAGCTTTCTGTCTTATTGAAGTTCTAACACAATCCATAGCAGTATCTCCACCACCTATGACTACAACATCTTTACCTTCTGCATTCAATATCCCTTTATCAAAAAGTTCAACTTCGTCACCTAAACCTTTTTTATTTGAAGCTGTCAAAAATTCCATTGCAGGGAAAATATGATCTAAATCATTTCCTGGCAACTCAACTTCTCTAGGTTTATAAACTCCAGTTGCAATCAAAATTGCATCATGTTTTTTTCTAAGTTGATCTAGATTGGCGTCTTTGCCTATTTCAAAATTTTGGATAAATTCAATACCCCCATCTTTTAATAATTTTGTTCTTCTTTCAACAACATGTTTCTCTAATTTAAAATTAGGAATTCCATAAATTAATAATCCCCCTGGTCGATCATATCGATCATAAACTGTAATTTTATATCCATCTTTTCTTAATTGTTCTGCAGCAGCAAGTCCTGCGGGTCCTGCCCCAATTATACCTACGCTTTGATCTCTTTCATACTTTACTTCAATAGGTTTGACCCATCCTTGTTCCCAGGCATTGTCAGTAATATATTTTTCCATTGAACCAATAGTTACAGTTCCATGGCCTGATTGTTCTATAACACAATTACCCTCACACAATCTATCTTGTGGGCATATTCTTCCACATACTTCAGGCATATTGTTTGTGCTTTGTGATAACTCATAAGCCTCTTTTAGTCTTCCCTCCGCAGTTAACTTTAACCAATCTGGTATATTATTACTAAGTGGACAGTGGACTTGACAGAATGGTACCCCGCATTGTGAACATCTACTTGATTGTTCTTGGGCCTTTTGATTAATAAATTCATCATAAATTTCATTGAAATCTTCTTTTCTAGTGCCAACCTCTCTTTTAGGTGGAGTTTGTTGACCTATTTTCACAAACTTTAGCATTTTATCAGTCATATTTTTTTATAAATTTAGGGCAAAATATACATTGTTTTTATTAGTAAAAGAATTATTTAAGTCAGTATATATGACCTAAATAAATGAATTAATAGCCATATATATGAGAATTCCAATTTTTGCATACCTATTATGAGTAAATCGAATTGTTTAAAATCAATATTTTTTAAGTTACGACACTTATATGTTTCAAGAATTTATAGAAATCCTTATTCTATCGGCGGTTCAAGGAATATCTGAATTTTTACCAATTAGTTCTTCTGCACACTTAATTTTAGTTTCTAATTTCTATGATTTAAAAACAGGCTCTTTATTAATAGATATCAGTTTACATTTAGGTTCTTTATTTGCGATTATATTTTATTTCAGAAAAGACCTACTAGATTTAAAGAATAATAAAAAACTTTTACAACTCATTTTACTTGGCTCTATACCTTTAATCATTTTTGGATACTTGCTTCACTCAACTGAACTCATTTATCTACTCAGAAATCTAAAAGTTATAGCATGGACAACATTGTTTTTTGGAATAGTTTTATTTTTTGCTGATCAGCAAAAAATTGACAAAAATATATCTACAAATTTAAATATTAAATCTATAATATTTATTGGTCTATTTCAAATCCTGGCATTAATCCCTGGCGTGAGTAGAGCAGGTATTACATTAACTGCAGCGCGATTTTTAAAGTTTAATAGAGTTGACTCAAGTAAGATTTCATTTTTATTGTCAATCCCAGCTTTAGCAGGTGCAAGTTTTCTTGGCCTCAAAAATGCAGCTAATCAACCTCTTGAAATAAATTATCTTATAATACTTTCAATAATTTTATCGTTTTTATTTTCATATGTTACAGTCAAATTTTTTCTAAGTTATATAAATAGGTTCTCATTGAATATCTTTATTCTTTATAGAATTTTTATTGCTTCAATATTATTTTTGATAATATATTCTTAGGCAGTTTTTTTCATTAAAGGTAAAAGTTGTGATAATAAAACTCCACATAAAATAAAAAAACATCCTAAAATATTATTAATATCCAATATTTGATTAAGCAAAAACCAAGCTGCAATAGTAGCAAATACTCCCTCTAAAGAAAAAATTATTGCAGCAGGAGCTGGTGCAATTCTTCTTTGAGCATAAATCTGAAGAACAAATGCAAATCCTCCAGATAAAATTCCAGCATATAGAATAGAGTCAATTTCTTTTAAAATATTGTTTAAAATAAATTCTTCATAAATTGAACCAATTATAAAAGAAAATACTGCTACAATTAATGTTTGCAGAGCTCCTATTGTAAGAGGAAGATTATACCTTATAACAATCATGCCAGTAAAAATAATATGAGTACTCCAAAAAAAAGCCCCTAGTAATACTAAACTATCTCCTAATCTTACAGTTGCATCATAAAAATTTGTAAGTAAATATCCTCCAATTAAACATAAAACTACTGATGGCCATACACTCCAATGAATTGATTTTTTTTTAAATAAAAAAACTATAATTGGTACCATTGGAACATAAAAAATTGTGAAGAAAGCTGCATTTGCCACATCTGTATGAAGTAAAGCAACTTGCTGCAAAGCAGAGCCTAAAAAAAGTGATATTCCAATAAGTGCAGAGAGAACAACAAATGTTTTGATATCTAATTTAAATTCAGATTTAAACTTTTTTATTTCAAATAAAAATACAAGAGGAAGAATCGCCAAGAAACCAACAAAAAATCTTACAGCATTAAAAGTAAATGGACCAATATCATCCATACCAGTGTCTTGAGCAATAAAAGTTGTCCCCCAAATAAATGTACACAATAGGGCGCTAAGTAAAGATACTGTTTTTGACATAAGTTTATTTAAACAGCTAATTTATAAGCAAAATTTTTTCCTAAATTTTCCTTTAATTCATTATTAAATCTAGCTGCTTCAGCACCGTCAATTATTCTATGATCGTATGATAGAGATAAAGGTAACATTGTTCGAATTTGAAATTTGCCATTTAAATGAATTTGTTTTTTTTGTGATTTTCCAATTCCTAAAATCGCGACTTCAGGATAATTAATAATCGGGGTAAAAAATGAACCCCCTATTCCACCAAGACTCGTTATGGTCATTGATCCCCCAAAAAGTTCCTTTTTATCTATTTTAAGATTTCTACATTCTTCACTTATCTTTTTTAATTCATCAGCAATTAAGGAAATATTTTTATTTTCAGCATTTCTTAATTTAGGAACCATTAATCCATGTGGTGTATCTACTGCTATACCAATATGGTAATATTTTTTAAATGTCATTTTTCCATTATCAATTTCATCTATTGAAGAATTAAAACTAGGATACTTTTTTAAAGATGCGGATAAAGCTTTAACAATAAATGCTAAAGGTGTTATTTTCTTTTTTTCCCCTGTATATATATCTGTAAGA
The DNA here is from genome assembly GCA_902515605.1 of uncultured Pelagibacteraceae bacterium. GTDB lineage: Bacteria > Pseudomonadota > Alphaproteobacteria > Pelagibacterales > Pelagibacteraceae > Pelagibacter. The sequence goes on along the minus strand of CABXVQ010000014.1, from coordinate 17,362 downwards.
GAATTTCTAAATTCTTCCATTTCAGTGATGTCGGCTTCATCATGGTTTGTAACATGAGGTATTTGTGTCCAGGAATTAATTAAATATTTTGATGAAATTTTTTTTACTCTAGGAATGTCTTTTATTTCAATTTCACCAAATTCTGAATGAGCATATTCTAATTTATTTTCTTCATTTTTATTAATATGGACCTTCTCATTTTGACCTGATTTATTAAAAACAAATAATTTAATATCTTTTTCTATTACACGACCATCTCTTTCAGTGCCCTGTACTTTATTAATATCTACACCAAGTTCTCTTGCAAATTTTCTTACTTTTGGTGATGCTGGAACAATTTTTAATAAATCTTTTTTTGACATTTATAATCTTGATGGCATTGGTTTGTTAGGGTCGATTTTATATTTTTTCATAGCCTCTGAAGCATATTTAGATGGTAAAAGTTGTTCTTTTGCCAATATACTTAATCCATAAGCAACCACGTGCTCTTTATCTACTTCAAAAAATTTTCTTAAATTTTTTCTAGTATCACTTCTTCCAAACCCGTCTGTTCCTAAGGAATAAAAGCTTTTATTTATATATGGTCTTATCTGATCAGAATTCATTCTCATATAATCTGAAGCTGCTAATATTGGTCCCTCTGTTTTTTCTAAACATTTTTCAACGTACGATTTTTTTTGATCTTTATCAGGATTTAAAAGATTAAATCTTTCTACCTCTAGTCCATCTTTTCTTAATTCATTAAAACTTGTAACACTCCAAACTTCACTATCTATATTATATTCTTTTTGTAATATTTCAGCACCCGCAATCATTTCTCTTAAAATTGTACCAGAGCCTAAAAACTGAATTTTATTTTTTTTATGTTTATTAAACTCTTTGATTTTGTACATACCTTTGAGAATTCCCTCCTCACAATTTTTATCTTTTGGCATTTCTGGGTGGGAATAATTTTCATTCATTGTAGTAATATAATAAAAAATATTTTCATTTTTTTCATGCATCCTTTTTAAACCTTCCCTGAAAATTACTGCTAATTCGTAATGGAATGTTGGATCATAAGAAATACAGTTTGGTATTGTTGATGCCATCAAATGACTGTGGCCATCTTGATGTTGCAGTCCCTCTCCAGCTAATGTTGTTCTTCCAGCTGTAGCACCAATTAAAAAACCTCTCGATTGGCTGTCAGCTCCTGCCCAAGCAAAATCTCCAATTCTTTGGAAACCAAACATAGAATAAAATAAGTATATGGGTATCATTTCTATATCATGATTTGTGTAGGAAGTTCCTGCAGCTATCCAAGAAGACATGGCTCCTGCTTCAGTAATTCCCTCTTCTAATACTTGACCACTTTTTTCTTCTTTGTAAGAACTTAGTTGCGCAGCATCTTCAGGTTCATACTTTTGGCCTTCATGAGCATATATTCCAACCTTTTGAAAAAAACCCTCCATACCAAATGTTCGAGCTTCATCGGGAATAATTGGAACTAGTCTTGGTGCAACATTTTTATCCCTAAGTAAACTTGTAAGCATTCTTACTAACGCCATTGTAGTAGACATCTCCTTTTTACCGGTAGATTCTTTCATATTATCAAAAATATTTTTAGGTGGTGCTTTTATAGATTTAGCATAAGTTGTCCTCTCAGGAATAAATCCACCAAGTTGAAGTCTTCTTTCTTTTAGATATTTAATCTCAGCTGAACTAGTATCAGGTTTATAATATTCAATATTTTTTACTTGATCATCTGTCAATGGAACATCAAACCTATCTCTATAGTACATTAAATCATCAATATCTAATTTTTTTGTTTGATGCGTAGTGTTAACGCTTTCTCCACTTTTACCCATCCCATAACCTTTTATTGTTTTAGCAATTACAACTGTTGGGCTTCCGATGTTTTTTGAAGCTTTATCATATGCAGCAAAAACTTTATGGGGATCATGACCACCTCTATTTAGTCTCCAAATATCCTTATCAGATAAACTTGAAACTAATTTTTCTGTCTCTGGATATTTTCCAAAAAATTTTTCTCTAACAAAAGCACCATCTCTTGCTTTTATCGCTTGATATTCTCCATCGACTGTTTCATTCATTATCTTAACAAGATGGCCTGACTTATCATTGGCTAATAATGAGTCCCAATAAGATCCCCAAATAACTTTAATCACATTCCAACCAGCACCTCTAAAAATTCCTTCTAATTCTTGAATTATTTTTCCATTACCTCTAACTGGACCATCCAATCTTTGTAAATTACAATTGACTACAAAAATTAAATTATCTAATTTTTCTCTTGATGCTAAACCAATAGCACCTAAAGACTCCGGTTCATCCATCTCACCATCTCCTAAAAAAGCCCAAACTTTTCTTCCTTCATCTTTAATAAGGCCCCTGTTGATCAGATACTTCATATATCTAGCTTGGTAGATTGCCAACATTGGACCTAAACCCATTGAAACAGTGGGAAATTGCCAAAATTTTGGCATTAACCAAGGATGAGGATAAGAGGATAAACCTCCAGGATTCACTTCTTGCCTAAAACTATCCAATTGTTTTTCACTAAGTCTTCCCTCTAAAAAAGCTCTTGCATACATACCTGGAGCACTATGACCTTGAAAATAAACTAAGTCTCCTCCAAATTTATTATTTTTCGCTCTCCAAAAATGATTCATACCCACATCATAAAGAGTTGCTGCTGAAGCAAATGTACCTATGTGACCACCAAGTTCAGGAAACTTTTTATTAGCTCTTACTACCATAGCTGCAGCATTCCATCTAATCAAAGATCTAATTCTTCTTTCTATATTTTGATCTCCATTAGATTTTTGTTCCTCACTGACTGGTATAGTATTTATATAAGGGGTATTTTGCGTATAAGGAATATTTGCGCCTTCTCTATAGGCTTTATTTATTAACTCCTTTATTAAATAATGAGCCCTTTGATTCCCATCTTTTTGAATTACTGCAGACAAAGATTCCAACCACTCATTTGTTTCAGTTGGATCAATATCACCTTTGTTAACAACTTGAATATTATTGTTAACAACTTGAATATTATCAGTTTTATTTTCTTCTTTTATTAAAATTTTATTTGTGGTTTTTTGACTTTGAGCTACAGGCTTTTCAATTATTTCTTCTTGAGATTTTTTTAATGAATTTTCAGCTTCTTTTATTAAATTTTCAGTATTTTTGGGTACGTCCTCTGCTGTTTTTGTAGAAATTTTTGTTCCTGTTGTCGTAAGTAATAAATCACCTTTTGAAACTTTATCTCCAATTTTTACATTAACTGTTTCTATTTTACCTTCAATAGTTGATGGAATTTCTACACTTGATTTGTCACTTTCAATAGTAACTATTGGATCATTTTTTTTTATTTCTTGACCTTCTTGAACTAGAATTTCTATTACTTCAACACCTTCAAATTCTCCAATATCAGGAACTAATAATTTTTCAGTCATTAATTATGTTTTATACACCATAAATGCTTAGTAAATTGCAAATTTTAACACATTCTGTTCAATTTTTTGACATTCTTTAAGTTCAAATTAATAAAATGATTAAAAAATTATTAAATGTACTTATTCAACCAAAAGTTAGCACCTATATAGATGCTAAAACATGGATTCAAAAAATTTTATTAGAGAAGAAATACGGAAAAATTAATTCCTAATTTCTTTCAACACATATTGCAATACCCATACCTCCACCAATACAAAGTGAGGCACATCCCTTTTTTTTATTAAGTTTTTTCATTTGATATATTAGAGAAATTAATATTCTTGCTCCTGATGCTCCAATTGGATGACCTAAAGCTATAGCTCCACCATTAATATTCACTTTGTTTATATCAATATTCAGTTCTCTAATAACTGCAATAGTTTGTGCTGCAAAAGCTTCGTTTATCTCAAATAGATCTATATCCTCTAATTTCCATTTAGCTTTTTTAACAGCTTCTTTAATTGCTCCAATAGGTCCTAATCCCATAAGTGATGGATCTACCCCAACTGACGCCCAAGATACTATTCTAGCTAACGCCTCAAGTGATTTTTTTTCAGACTCTTCTAAACTTAATAACATTAAAGCGGCTGCTCCATCATTGATGCCTGATGAATTTCCTGCAGTGACTGTTCCATTTTCTTGAAAGACTGTTTTTAATTTTTGTAAATCCTTTAAGGTTAAATTATTTCTTGGATGTTCATCAAGTTTTAAAGTATTTTCATTAAGATTTACCTCAATTATTTCTTTTTCAAAATTATTATTTTTGATTGCTGCTAAAGTTTTTTTTTGAGAATTTAATGCAAATTCATCCTGTTCTTCTCTTGATATATTAAATTTCTTTGCAACATTTTCAGCAGTTACACCCATGTGATAATTCTTAAATGCATCAAGCAATCCATCATTCATCATTACATCTAAAAATTTATTTTCTGAATTTTTTTTTTCATTTTCTTTTATAGTTATTTGGGGGGCGATTGACATGTTTTCTTGTCCGCCAGAAATAACTATTTTTGAGTCTCCTAATTTAATTGATTGAAATCCTGAAATTATAGCTCTTAATCCTGAACCACAAACTTGATTGACAATATACGCAGGTTTTGAAACAGGTATTCCTGCATTGATTGCAGCTTGTCTGGCAGGATTCTGTCCCATTCCCGCAGTTAAAACCTGACCCATAATTATTTCATCTACTTCATTAGGATTTACATTGCTTCTCTTTAAAACCTCATTAATTACTATCGATCCAAGTTGATGTGCTCTTATGTCTTTAAGGGACCCCTTATAAGTACCTATGGGAGTTCTTACTGCCTCTACTATCACTACATCTTTTGAATTACCACTCATGAAATTTAGTTTTCTCTTGTAGTTAAAATACACTAAAAATTGTTATATTATAATTAAATAAAATTAAAAATGCGCCTGTAGCTCAACTGGATAGAGCGCTTGGCTACGGACCAGGAGGTTCTGGGTTCGACTCCTAGCAGGCGCACCAAAAAAAGGTAAATATGTTTGATTGGTTTATTAAATCATCACTGCAAAAATCTGTAATCTATTTTTTTATATTAATCTTAATAATTTTATTAATTTTAACTTTTGTATTATAATAAATAATGTCTAAAGATTTTGAACAAATTAGCTTAAATCCTGGATTTATGAAACATAATGGAGGTGTTTTGTTCAGAAATATTTCAGAAAATGAATATGAATTTAAAACTAAAATTAACAAAAATCATTTAAATATGGCTGGTATAACTCACGGTGGATATCTATCTGCTTTAATTGATGCTGGTGCTGGTACAGCTGCTCATAGATCTGCTGAGAATGCACCATGTGTAACAATTTCTTTAGATTTAAAATTTATAGGTGCATCAAAAGTTGATGATGAAATAATTGGAAAAGTTAAAATACTTAAGAAAACAAAAACTTTGGTTTTTTTGTTCTGTGAATTAAAATGTAATGATAAAATTATTACCTCAGCTTCGGGAGTTTGGAAAATTTTAGCTAAAAGATAAATGAGAACTTTTTATTCTCTGATTCGGTCATGTTTTAGTCTATTTTTGTTCTACACACCTAACAATATCTGGTAGGTAAAAAAAAAAGTATACCAAAAGTAGAAATGACTAAAAATAAAATTACAGCTGTTCTAGGTCCAACAAATACAGGAAAAACCCATTTAGCAATAGAAACTATGTTGTCTTTTGATAGTGGAATGATTGGTTTTCCTTTACGATTATTAGCTCGAGAGGTTTATGACAAAGTCATAAAAAAAATTGGATTAGACAAGGTTGCTTTAATCACTGGGGAAGAAAAAATTATACCCGCAAATGCAAAATATTACTTATGCACTGTTGAGTCTATGCCTATAGACAAGCACTTAGATTTTGTGGGTGTAGATGAAATACAAATGTGTGCAGATCATGAACGTGGACATATTTTTACGGATAGACTTCTTAATATGAGAGGATCTAAATTAACAATGCTAATGGGTTCAAATACTATTAAAAATATTATTTCAAAGTTAGATGATGATATTGAATTTATTAACAGAAACCGATTATCTAAACTTTCATATACTGGACATAAAAAAATTTCAAGAATACAAAGAAAAACTGCAATTATAGCTTTTTCAGCAGAAGAAGTTTATGCAATTGCAGAATTGATCCGAAGACAAAAAGGAGGAGCAGCAATAGTGATGGGCTCTCTTAGTCCAAAGACAAGGAATGCTCAAGTTGAATTATATCAGTCGGGTGATGTAGATTTTCTTGTTGCTACTGATGCTATAGGCATGGGAATTAATATGGATCTTGATCAGGTTTATTTTTCAAATTTAAAAAAATTTGATGGTAAAAAATTACGAAAACTTAATCTATCTGAAATTGGACAAATTGCAGGAAGAGCTGGTAGATATCTAAATGATGGTAATTTTGGTATTACAGGTCAATGTAAAGAGATTAGTGCTGAAGAGGTTAATTTATTAGAAAATCATAAATTTGAAGAAATTCAATCTCTATTTTGGAGAAACTCTAATTTAAATTTTAATAATCCCTCATCTTTAATAAATTCGTTAGATGAAAAACCAAAAAAAAAATGGTTAAGAAAAATACATGAATGCGAGGATGAGAGAGCTCTCAAATTTTTTTTAAGAGATATAAATTTAAAAGATGTTGAATTTAATAAAGAAAAACTAATTCTTCTGTGGGAATGTTGTCAAATACCAGATTTTGTAAAAAAAACTTATGGAAATCACTACGATGTAATTGCAGGTGTTTTTAAATATCTAAACAGTAAAAAAGCTAAAATAAGTGATAATTACATGCGCTTACAACTAATGAAATTAGATAAATTAGATGGAAATGTAGATTCTTTATCAAATAGAATTGCAAATGTTAGAACTTGGTCATATGTTTCAAATAAAAAAAATTGGGTAGAAAATCAAGACTATTGGATAGAAAAAACAAAATCATTGGAGGACAAACTTTCAGATAGACTACATGAAGAACTTACAAAAACTTTTATTGATAAAAGAGCTAGTATTCTTGCGAGAGGTTTAAAACAGGATATGAAATTTGATACAAAAATTTTAGATAATAATGAAGTTATGATTGATGAGCAATTCATTGGTAAAATTAATGGTCTTAAATTAGAGCTAGATTTAAAAAAAGGAGCCCTAGAAACTGATATAAAATCTCTTAAAAAGGCAGCAAGGCAAACAGTTAGTCCAGAACTTGAAAAAAGAATTCAAATTATAATTGAGACAAGTTTAATTGATCTTGAAGATGATTTCAAAATTTATTGGAAAGGTTCACCAATTGCAAGATTATTATCAGGAAGAGACTACTTAAATCCAAATATTGAATTAATAGTTGATGATATTTTAGAAAAAAATCAAAGTCAAAAATTACTTGAATTTCTTGAAAATTGGTTAAAAAATAAAATTAATATTACTTTGAAAAGTCTTATTGATTTAAAAAATCTAAAAGAAAAAAATTCCTCTATGAAAGCTCTAGCTTATCAACTTTATGAGAATAATGGGGTTCTTAAAAGAGAACAAGTGTCTGAATATTTAAAAAAGTTAGGACAAAACGAAAGAAAGATTTTAAGAGATCTTGGGGTTAAATTTGGAAGATATCACGTATTTTTACATAGATTAATAAAACCTGATGCTGTTTCGTTGCGAACCTTACTTTGGAAAAATTATAACCAAAAAAATTTCACTCTAAAACCACCTACTTTTGGGTTAAATTTTTTAGATAATAATAAAGTTAAAGATAGAAATTTTATGTTACTTTGTGGATTTGAAAAGTTTGAAAATTTTTTTGTAAGAATTGATATTTTAGAGAGACTATTTGTTCAAATCATTAATTCTAGTTCTGAAAAAGAAAAACAAGTTAAAATGATGCCAGAAATGCTAAATTTATTAGGATGTAATAAAGAAAATTTTAAAAAACTTCTTAAAAGTATGAATTATATTGTTTTAGAAAAAAATGATGAAACTTATTTTAAATATAAACCTAAAAAAATATTTAAAAAAATAGATAAAAAGATAGAGAAAGAAAATCCTTTTGGTGTCTTAAAAAATTTAAATTTAAATTAGATCATGTTTTTTAAAAAAAAAATAAGGAAGCAAAGTAATAACCAATTAATAAAAATAGCAGCATTGATGATACATGCTGGTAAAATTGATGAAAATTTTTCACAACAAGAGGAAGTAATAATTAAACAAGCTTTATTAAAAATGGGTGCAAATAAAGATAATATACAAGAAATCATTGAGCAAAGTAAAGTAATTGAAGAAAATGCAAATCAAATATTAGATTTTACAAAAGAAGTAAAAGTGATGGATGATGAAAAGAAAATAGAAATTATAGAAACTCTATGGAGAATAATTTATTCAAATAAAGACGCTGATATTTATGAAACTAATTTGATGCGTAGACTTGCGGGATTGATGTACATAGATAATAAAATAATGGGAAGTATCCAAGAGAAAATTAAAAAAGAAATTCTGTAATGACTTATATAGTTAATGATAAATGTATAAAATGTAAATTGATGGATTGTGTCGAAGTTTGTCCAGTTGATTGCTTTTACGAAGGAAAAAATATGCTTGTAATTAAACCTGATGAGTGTATAGATTGTGGCGTTTGTGAACCTGAGTGTCCTGTTGATGCCATTAAAGCTGATACAGAAAAAGGGAGCGAACAATGGTTAGAAATCAATAAAAAATATTCTGAAATCTGGCCTAATATAACTGAAAAAAAAGATCCCCCAGCGGATCATGAAAAATATAAAGATGAGCAAAATAAGTTTGAAAAATATTTTAAAGAAAACATTTAATAAAAAGAAATCAAAAAAAATCAAAAAAAAAGTAACTCCAAAAAAAGTTGCTAAAACGAAAAAAAAAATCACTAATTTAAAAATTAAAAAGTTAGTAGTTAAAAAGGGTATAAAGAAAAAAGAAAAGGAAAATGAAGTAAAAACTGAAAATCTAAGAATTCCTAAAAATAACGAAACTAAGCCAGAAATTAAAAAAGTAAAAAAACAAGATTCAGAAAAACGAGAATATAAAATAAAAGATTATATTGTTTATCCTAAACATGGTGTTGGGCAAATAAGTGAATTTAAAAAAATAAATATAGGTGGGATCGATGTTGAAACGTATATAATTAAATTTGAGAAAGATAAAGCTAACGGTATGGTTCCAGTTAACAAGCAATCACATTTGAGACCATTAGCAACAATTAATCAAGTTAATAAATGTATTTCTATTCTAAAAAGTAAACCTAAAATAAAAAGATCTATGTGGAGTAGAAGAGCTCAAGAATATGAGGCAAAAATTTCCTCAGGAAAAATTTATGAGCTTGCTGAAGTAGTAAGAGATTTGAATAAAGGTGATGATCTAATGATTGATCAATCTTATAGTGAAAGACAGTTATTTGAAAAAGCCTATGAGAGAATATTGACAGAATTTCAAATAATATTAAATCTTTCTCTAGAAGATACTCAAAAAAAATTGGATAAAGCTTTAAAAAGAAATTTAGTCTCACAGCCACAGCCAAATACCACCCCTACAAAACAAACTGCTTCAGAATTACCTGTAGAGGAGACTACGACTGACAATGAAGTTGCGTTAGAGGAATAAAAAAAACGCCTCTCACACGAAATCGTTATGAGAAGCGTTTTTAATAAAGAATACTAAGTTACTATCTTCTTCTTCTTTTCTTAGCTTTTTTCTTAGCTTTTTTCTTAGCCTTCTTTGCTTTTTTTCTTCTCTTAGGCATCTTTAGCTCCCTTTTTTAGTTAAACGAATCAAAATGATTCGCTATTACCTTATTTTTATTTTTTTATATGCGTTATGTCAATTATTTAATTAAAGATAAAATTTTATAAAAAATATTTAAAATAAAAAAAATATTTTGTAATTTTAATGTGTAAAAAGTTAGTGTTTATGCGCATAATAATCAAACAATAAACTTTTGTTAATAAAGATTTTCTAAATCTTCTTTATATTTTTCTAAAATTTTTTTTCTTTTTAGTTTTAATGTTGGTGTTAACATTCCATTTTCAATTGTAAATTCGTCTTTAATTAGTTTAAATTTTTTAATTTTTTCTACTAAAGACAGAGTTTTATTTAAAGTTTCTAAATAAAAATCAATTTCTTTTTTATTTTCGTCTGTTTCACTTACAATTAAAGCTACAAGATAAGTTTTTTTATCTCCATAAACAAAACTTTGTTTTATTTTTTCGTTAAGACATAACAAATTTTCAATTTTAGAGGGTGAAATGTTATCACCACCTAAATTTACAATAATTTCTTTCTTTCTGTCAGTTATCTTCAAATTTCCCTCTTTAGTTATCTCTCCTATATCTCCTGTGTGCAACCAACCATTTTTGATTATGTCGTCTGTTTCTTTTTTCATTTTCCAATAACCAAGCATAACATTTTCTCCTTTAACTAAAATTTCACCATCCTCAGCTATTTTTACTTGGTTGGTTTTAAAAGGTGGCCCAACAGTCTCAATCCTGATTTTTCCTGGTATATTACAGCTTACAACTGGAGAGGTCTCTGTTAACCCATATCCTTGTAAAGTTGGTAATCCTATAGAATTTAAAAATTCCCCAATTTTTTGATCTAAAGCACCTCCTCCTGAAACAAAGGCCTTAAGTTTACCCCCAAATTGTTTTTTGATTTTTTTTCTTACTAATTTCTCACAAAAAAAATTGATAAAATTTTGTTTAAAACTAAGTGGTTTTTTATTCAATATTTTAGTCCCAAGTAAAATAGTATTAGTAATAAGAAATTTCTTAACTCCTTTTTGTTTTAAGAAATTTAAAGAAATTTTAGTATATAAATTTTGATAAAATCTTGGAACCGCAGTCATGATGGTAGGTTTTGCAATAGCCATATTAGGCAATAATTTTTCTAAACTTTCAGCATAAAAGACTTTTGCTCCAAGTAATATTTGAACATATTGAACAGTATGTTCATATGAGTGAGACAATGGAAGCCAAGTTAAGAAAACTGGAGGATCTTTTTTAGTTAATGATTTTAAAATTTCTTGTGCTCCTTCACAATTTGACAAAATTCCTCCATGACTGAGCATTACTCCCTTTGGGTTTCCTGTGGTTCCAGATGTATAAATTATGCAAGCTAAATCATTTCTTCTTAAATCCTTATTATAAGGATCCATAGACTCAATTGACTTTTTAAGAATAGTTTTATCTTTCAAAAAAATATTTTCAAAAAATTCTATTGTTTCATCAAATCTATCCATTGAAATAACAATGGTATTTTCTGCAATATAATTTTTAATTTTCTTTAATTGATCAATATTGGAAACAATACATACTTTTGGTTCACAATCTTTTATAATGTATTCGTAATCATTTTTAGAATAAGTCGTAAAAAGTGGGACTGTTACTCCGCCTGCATTCATTATTGCTATATCGGAAATTAACCATTCAGGTCGGTTCTCTGACAATAAAATACATCTATCACCTTTTGAAATAATATTATTTAAATAATTTGATAAAATCTTTATTTTTGTTTCAATATTCCCCCAAGAGTAAGTATACGGTCCTGAATTTGTATCTGGAAATTCTTTATTTTTAAGAGATGTTAAAAAAATCTCTTCATGTTTTTTTTCAGAAACATTTGGAAATTTTTCCTCAAATTTCTTGAAAAAAAGCTCAACTAAACTGTTAATTTCTTTTAGTTTCATAATTTGGTGGGCGAAGAGAGAATCGAACTCTCACTTCTTGCGAAACACGATTTTGAGTCGTGCGCGTCTACCAGTTCCGCCATTCGCCCTCGATTGTTAAATTATTTATTAAATAGTATAAGAACTAAAATTATATTAAAACCAAAAAATGTTTAATACTCTTTATAAAAAATGTTTAGATTTAGCGGCTCATAAAAGTTCTAAATATTACTTAGCGATTGTATCTTTTATTGAAAGTTCATTTTTTCCAATACCACCAGATGTAATGGTTATACCTATGGTAATCTCAAAAAAAGATGATTTTTTAAAGATATTTCTTATTACAACAATATTTTCTGTATTAGGTGGTATATTGGGTTATTTCATCGGAGCTTTCTTTTTTGACATAGGGATGCAAGTTATGACCTTTTATGGATATGAGGATAGATTAATTAGCCTAAAAAATAATTTAATAAATAATGAAGGATTTTATGCTTGGCTAAGTATACTTTTTTTAGCCGGTTTTACCCCATTGCCTTATAAAGTTTTTACTATAGCTAGTGGTTTAATCGGATTTAATATTTTAATTTTTATAGTAATAAGTTTAATATCTAGAGGGTTGCGTTTTTTTATTGTTTCTTATTTATCTTATAAATTCGGAAATTTATTTACCGAATTTATGGAGAAACATGGCTCTAAGTGGTTTACAGTTATTGGAATATTAATTGTTATAATCGGGACTATAATTTATTTAATTTAAAAATTTTATGACAAATTTGAAAATTGAGTTTTATCTTAAGTTAATTCTTCTAGTAAGTTTAGTTTCAATTATTTCTGCATATTTTATAGAATATGCTCTTGGACATCAGCCTTGTAATCTATGCTTGATAGAAAGAATACCTTATGGATTAAGCATAATCTTAATAACTTTAAATTATTTTTTCAAAAAAAATGAAAAGTTTATAGTTTTATTATTAATACTCACATTCTGCTTTTCTTTTGTTATTTCAGTCTACCATTTGGGTATAGAACAGGGACTATTTGAAGAATCTGCGGTTTGTGGTTTAAAAAATACGACTGGAATTATCTCAAAAGAAGAAATACTAAAACAATTACAGGAAAAGTCTGTCAGTTGTAAAGATGTGACATTTAGAATTTTTGGATTATCTCTGACAAGTATTAATATATTATTAAGTTTTATATTAATAATATTGCTTACAAAAATTTATATTTCATATGAAAAAAACAAGTAGCAAAGTAGAGGAATTTATAAGGGTTGACCATGCTGGTGAACGTGGTGCAGTAAAAATTTATGAAGGTCAATTGTTAGCACTAAATACTCTTGTTAAAAATGAAGATTTAAAAAAGACAATTGAGGAAATGAAAGTTCACGAAATAGAACATTGTCAATTTTTTGAAAAAGAAATTAAAAAAAGAAATATCAAACCAACCAAATTTTTACCTCTGTGGGACTTGTTAGGTGTGGGACTTGGTTTTGGCTCAACTTTACTTGGAAAAAAAGCAGCAATGCTTTGTACGGCTTCTGTAGAGGAGGTTATAGACAAGCACTATTTAAGTCAAATTAATCAATTAGGTCCTGATGAAAAAGAATTAAAAAAAAAGATTACTAAATTTAGAGACGACGAATTGCACCATAAAGATATTGCTTATGAAGAAGGAGCAACAAAAAAAGGTATCTATTCTATTATGGATAAAATTATTAAAACTGGTTCAAAAATAGCTATTAATATTTCTGAGAAAGTTTAAATTTAAGCTTCCAACTCTACATCCCAATATAAATAATCCATCCAACTTTTATGAAGATAATTTGGAGGAAAGTTTTTACCATTACGATGTAGATCTTCAGTAGAAGGTTGATAGGGATATTGATGAAGTTTCATTCCAGACGATTTGAGTAATTTTCCACCTTTTCTAACATTGCATGCTGAACAAGCTGTCACGACATTATCCCAATGGGTTTCTCCACCTTTTGATCTTGGTAATAAATGATCAAATGTAAGTTCTTCACTACTTCCACAATACTGACATGAAAATTTATCTCTTAAAAAAACGTTAAATCTTGTAAAACTTGGTTTGGATTGAGGTACAATATAATCTTTTAGTGCAATCACACTTGGTAATTTCATATTAAAAGATGGGCTTCTTACAACTCTATCATAATTACTTACAATAATAACTCTATCTAAAAAAACAGACTTAACAGTATCCTGCCATGACCATAAGGATAAAGGATAATAACTTAAGGGTCTGTAATCAGCGTTTAAAACTAATGCTGGACATTTTTCTAATGAGACATCTTGTTCAATAAAATTATTCATACTTTAAGATTAGCTTAAATAAAAAAAATTTTCAATGATAAGGAATATTAAAATTTTTTTAAAATATAATTTAATGCTATACTTGAAGCTTCTATAGGAATATGATGATCACAACCTTTTATTAGATGTGTTTCAATTTCTATATCATTTCTAATAAAAAAATCTTTTGCTTCTAACAAAAAATTTGGCATTACTACCTGATCTGTATCACCATGAATTAGTAATGTGCTTGTTGCGACTTTTTTTCTCAATTTTAAATCTTCTGGATCAATTATTTTACCAGAAAAACCTACAATACAATTATATTCTTTATCAGCCGTCAAACCCAAATTTATAGACATCATACATCCCTGACTAAAACCAGATAAGCAGATTTTATCATTATCTAAATTATATTCTTTTTTAACTTCATCAATGAACTGACTCAATTTTTTTTCAGCTCTTTGAGATTGGGTCAAAATATATTTTGGATCTTCGTTTGATAAATCAAACCACTGATATCCAGATGGATTTATATGACACCTCTCGTGACCATTAGGACAAATAAAAACTGTATTAGGCAAATGTCTTTTCCAATTCAATGATAATACACTTATATCTTTACCATCTCCTCCATAACCATGTAGCAAAATAATAGCATTTTTAATCTCAACATTATTCTCCGGCTTTATGATTGTTGTGTCTAGGCAGAATGTCATACTTTATGATTTATGTTTTTTTATTTTTAAAATACCCTACAATACTATTATGATTTCTGGAACAATTGTAAAAATTTTATCTATAACATTTTTGATCGCAGTTGGAGTAGTTTTAATTCTAGGTATTGGGACTTTGTTTAAGGGTGGGGAAACAAGTAAAAAATATTCCAACAAATTGATGCAATTAAGAGTTTTGCTACAATTCATTGCAATAATAATTTTAGTTAGTTTTGCTTATTTTTTCAAAAACTAATTATAGTTTGCTAACCAATCAATAAACTTTTGATCATTAAAATCTATAGATCCAATTATTCTAGCAAACTCTAATCCATCCTTATTAAATAAAATTGAAGTTGGTATTCCTCTTAGGCCAAATTTTTTAGCCAAAGTTATAGGTGAGTCGAAATAAATTTTTAAATTTATTATTTTTAAATCTTCAAAAAATTTTAATGAGTTTTCAAGATTATCTTGTCCAACATTTATTGGAAAAATTTTTAAGTTATCTAAATTTTCTCGTTTTTGTAATAAATCTAAAGAGGGCATTTCTTCTTTGCAAGGAGCACACCAAGTTGCCCAAAAATTCAATATGATCAAATTTCCTTTATAATCATTTAGGTCTATTTGATTATTTTGACCATCTAAAAACGTTAAATCTTCATATTTTTTTAAATCTTTATTTATAACGAGATTTTTTATAACAGATGCCTCAATAGCAAATGAATTAGATACTAAAAAAATTAAAATTATTAAAAATCTCATGTTAAACAGGTATAATTAATTATCATGACAAAAAATAAAAACAACCAGGCAATATGGGGTACAAGAATTAAAGATAATACATCTAGTCTTTTTCAAAAAATTGGAAGCTCTATAAACATTGATAAAAGACTTTATAAGGAAGATATAGCTGTATCCATTGCTCATGTAGAGATGTTGTTTAAACAAAAAATAATAACTTTTAAAATTAAAAATAAAATTATTTATGGACTTAATAAAATAGAAAAAGAAATATCAAAAAATAAATTAGAATTTAATAACAAATATGAAGATATCCATATGAATATTGAAAAAAGACTTTTTCAAATCATTGGTGATGAAGCAGGATATGTGCATACGGCACGATCGAGAAATGATCAAGTGATAGCTGACTTTAAAATATGGATTAAATCAGCGAATAAAGAAATAAACATCAAATTGAATTCAATAATTAAAACTTCGCTTAAGTTAGCTGAAAACAATATTTATACTATAATGCCAGGTTTTACACATCTCAAAAATGCACAAGCAATTTCTTTTGCACATTATCTTATGGCATATATCGAAATGTTTAACCGTGATAAAAAAAGATTTAACAACAATCTATCCAATTTAAATGAAAATCCTTTAGGTGTGGCTGCACTTACTGGTACATCTTTTAATATTGACAGATACTATACTACAAAAAAATTAGGATTTGATAAACCAACTAACAATTCAGTTGACACTGTTTCTGACAGAGATTTTGTTTTAGATTTTCTTTACAGTGTGTCAGTTTGTTCAATGCATATTTCTAGAATAGCAGAGGAACTAATTATTTGGAATTCTGATGCTTACAACTTAATAAATTTATCAGACAAAATTGTTACTGGCTCATCAATAATGCCTCAAAAAAAAAATCCAGATCTTTTAGAGTTCTTAAGAGGAAAATCAGGTAGTACTTATGGAAATCTATTTTCAATGCTAACAATTTTGAAAGGATTGCCATTATCATATTTTAAAGATCTTCAAGATGATAAAGAAATAGTTTTTAAATCCTATGATACTTTAATTGGTTGTTTAAAAATTTTTGAGGAAGTTGTAAAGAACTTAAGACCAAACAAGGAACAAATGCTTAAACTTGCAAATAATGGTTACATTACAGCGACAGACTTAGCAGATTATCTTGTTAGAAATCACTCGATGTCTTTTAGAAAAGCTTATCAAAAGACAGCAGGAATAGTAAATCTAGCTGAAAAAAACAAAAAAAATCTTAATGAATTAAATTTAAATGAAATGAAGAAAATTGTACCAGGGCTTAAAGATGATGTTTTAAAAGTGTTCGATTTAAAGAATTCTGTTAATTCTAAAAGATCTTATGGAGGAACATCTTTTGAAAATATTAAAAAAATGATAATGAAGTATAAAAAACTAAATGATTAAAAAAATTTTTTTCTTTTTAACTCTAAGTTGCTTAATAGTTTCGTGTGGAAAAAAAGGCGACCCTATATACAAAGATCCTGAAAAAAAAACTGATCTGCAAACATTTTTTATAAATAAAGCATAATGAAATACATTAATAAAAAGCTTTCAATTGAAAAAGTTGCTGTAGAAAATATTGCTAAAAGATATAAAACTCCAACATATTGTTATTCTCACAAACGATTAAAAGAAAATATTGAAAATTTTAAAAAAAATTTTAAATCTTTTTCTCCATTAATATGTTTTTCAGTCAAATCTAATACAAATGTTAATTTGATTAAGGAAATTAGCAAATACGGTCTCGGGGCGGATGTTGTATCAATGGGTGAATTAATGATAGCCAAAAAAGCTGGTATAAAGCCCAAAAAAATTGTTTTTTCTGGAGTTGGAAAAACGTCAAATGAAATAA
>CABXVQ010000013.1:0-31344 GCA_902515605.1 uncultured Pelagibacteraceae bacterium | reverse complement strand
TCATTTCTCCATTTAAAAATTAATTCTAAAAATGAAGATAAACCAATTTTTGCTTTAGGTTTGATTAGATTTTCTTGTATCATTTTCTTAGATGAACTTTCCAAACAAATTTTATACTTTTTAGAATATTCATGAATACTTTTAAGAGAACTTTCTCCAATTGAACGTTTTGGATTATTCACTATTCTTTCAAAAGCCAAATCATCCTTCTCTTGATATATTAATCTCAAATAAGCTACACAGTCTTTGATTTCAGCTCTTTCATAAAATTTAGTACCTCCCAAAATTCTATAAGGCAAACCAATTTTCAAAAATCTTTCTTCGAATTCTCTTGTTTGAAATATTGCTCTAACAAGAATTGTAATATTATTATAAGTGAATTTTTTTTTTAATTTTTCAATTTCATCAGAAATACCTATTGCTTCATCTTTTCCATTTTTAAAACAATTTAACTTGACTAATTCTCCCTTTTCCATTGTAGTTTTAAGGGTTTTGCCAACTCTATTTTGATTATTTGATATTAGATTGGATGCAACTGATAAAATATTTTCTGTAGATCGATAGTTTTCTTCAAGTCTAATTACTTTTGTGTTTTCATAAACTTGATCAAACTCTAAAAAATTTTTTATTTCTGCACCTCTCCAACTATAAATAGACTGATCATCGTCTCCTACACAACAAATGTTTTTATTCTTCTCTGAGAGTAATTTCAACCACTTGCTCTGAATAAAGTTTGTATCTTGATATTCGTCAACTAAAATATATTTGAAATTTTTTGAATAAATTTCCCTAATATCCAAATTTTTTTCTAAAATTTTAACAGCATGTAAAATCAAATCTCCAAAATCACAAGAATTTAGGTCAGTAAGTTTTTGTTGATAAATTTTATATATTGGTAATACAGTTTTTTCGTAAATATCTTTTTGATTAATTTTAACTTCATCTGGATAGAAGCCTTTATTTTTCCATCTATCAATTATTGTTAAAATATATCTTGGAGCTAACTGTTTAATATCAATGTTTTCTGCCTTACAAATATTTTTAATTAATCTAGTTTGATCATCTGTATCAATAATTGTAAAATTTGAATTAAGATTTACTGCTGGAGCATGTTTTCTTAAAAGCTTAGCACATATAGAGTGAAAAGTTCCTAACCAGGATAATCCTGTAGCAGCAGAACCAAGAATTTTACTCACTCTTAATTGCATTTCTTTTGCTGCTTTATTTGTAAAAGTTACTGCTAAGATTTGATTGGGATATGCTTTTTTCTCTCTAATAATATTAGCTATTCTGGTAGTAAGAACTTTTGTTTTTCCCGAACCTGCTCCTGCCACTATTAATAGAGGCCCATCAAGGTGCATAACTGCCTCTTTTTGAGCTTTATTTAGATTTTTAATATATTCAGAGTTTAACATTTTTAATTTTTAATTATAACTTGTTCCAATTTTTATGGGAAAAAATTTATCATTTAAAAAAATTGGAAAACAAATCTTATCTATAAATAATTTAATAGAAAGCTATTTTAATAAGCTGAGATCATTCATCTCAAATCCTAAAAAATTTCAATTCACTAGAGATAATAGAGTTATTTTCGTGTTTGCTGGAATTGTTTTTTTGACCCTTGCTTACTTTTTAGTTCCAACAGCATACAATAAAGATTTAATTCAAAAAGAAATAAAGAATCAAGTTTTTTTAAAATATCAAATAAGAATAGAATTTAGTGATAAAATTAATTATGGCTTATTTCCAAAGCCACATTTTATTGCAAAAAATTTATCCATATTAAATGATAAAAAAGAAATAGCAGTTGTAAATAGCTTGAAAGTTTTCATAGGGTTCAATAATTTTTTTAAATTTGATCAGATTAAAATTAAAGACTTAATTTTTAATAAATTAGAATTTAATATTAAAAAGTCAGATTTAAATTTTTTTAGTAACATTTTAGAAGCTGAGCCAAATAGACAAAAACTTATTATCAAAAATAGTAGTATTTTTTTTTTAAATAAAGATGAAGAAGTTTTATTTATAAATCAAATAGATAATAGTAAATTCTATTTTGATTTTAAAAATCTTAAAAATATTTATTCATCAAAAAATAAGATTTTTAATGTCCCGTATAAAATAACAATAAAAAATGATAAATTAAATCAAATCTCATTTACAACTTTAGTTTTGAATAGATTGAGGCTGAAAATTGAAAATCAAGTAAATTATAGAAAAGAAAACAAAATAGGACTTTTAAAGGTAAATTTTAAAAATAGAAATAACCTTATAAATTACAAGCTTAAAAAAAACTCATTAGATTTTTCTTTAGAGGACTCTAATAAAAATTATAGTGGAAGTATTGAATTTAAACCATTTTATATGTTCTCAAATTTAAATTATCAAAACTTAAAGCTTTCAGACTTGATTAATAATCCTTTATTAAATGATATTATCAAAACTCAAATAATTAGTAATGAAAATTTAAATGCTGAAATGAATATTAATATAAAAAAAATAGTTGATTTTGATCGTTTCACAGATTTAATTTTAAAATTGAAAATTGAGGAAGGTGATTTAACTTTTTCTGAGTCAAATATTAAATGGAAAGAAAGCATAAATCTTTCATTACTTGAGGGTTTAATAGACTATGATGAAGATACAATTAATTTAAACGGTAGAATGTTAATTACTATCAAGGAGAAAGATGATTTCTTTAGACATTTTCAAATTAATAAAGATTTAAGAAAAAAATTAGAAAAAATAGAATTTGATTTCAATTATGATATAGTTGAAAAAAAGATCTCTTTCGATAATTTTAGGATTGATGGTAAATCGAATGAAAAATTAGACAGATTTATAATGAATTTCAATTCAAGTGATGAAAAAGTTTTTAATAAAATAACATTTAAAAGCTTTGTTAATAATATTTTTTTATCTTATTTTGGGTAGATCATTTTTTTAGGATCTACAATTCTTTCAAAATCTTTTTTACTAATTAGGTTAGTTTTTAAAGCCTCCTCTTTCAAAGTAGTTCCTTTCTTTAAAGCTGATTTAGCAATCTTAGCAGCATTGTCGTAGCCAATATGAGGTGCTAATGCAGTAACTAACATTAAAGAATTATCTAAAAATTTTTTAATTTTAATTTTGTCAGCCTTTATCCCTTTTACACAATACAATGAAAAATTATTAGTGCTGTCAGCAAGTAGATCAATTGATTGTAAAATATTATGAGCAATTAAAGGTTTAAAAACATTCAGTTCAAAGTGACCATGAGAACCTGCCATTGTAATCCCATTATGATTTCCAATGACTTTAACACATACCATTGTTACGGCTTCTGATTGTGTTGGATTAACTTTACCAGGCATTATTGAAGAACCAGGTTCATTAGCAGGCAAAATGATTTCACCATATCCAGCTCTAGGACCAGATCCTAAAAATCTAATATCGTTTGCAATTTTCATTAAACTAACTGCTGTAGTATTTAAAGTACCAGAAAAATTTACTATTTCATCGTGAGCTGCTAAAGCTGCAAATTTATTTTTAGTTGGTTTAAAAGGTAGTTTTGTAATCTTTTTTATTTCATTGATAATTTTTTTGTCAAAACCTTTTTTGCTATTAATTCCAGTTCCAACTGCAGTACCACCTTGAGCTAATGAGTAAATTTCATTCAAAGCATTTTTTATTCTACTAATACAATCTTCTATCTGGGATTGGTATCCAGAAAATTCTTGTCCTAAAGACAATGGTGTTGCGTCTTGCAAGTGAGTTCTACCTACTTTAATTATATTTTTGAACTGAGAAACTTTTTTTTTTAACTCTTTATTCAATAGCTCCAAAGAGGGCAAAAGTTTATTTTTTGTTTCCATTGCAATAGCAATATGCATCGCAGTAGGAAATACATCATTAGTAGATTGAGATTTATTGACATGGTCGTTGGGGTGAACAGGTTTTTTAGAACCTTTTTTACCACCTAAAATTTCAATTGCTCTATTTGCTATAACTTCATTAACATTCATATTTGTTTGAGTACCAGAGCCTGTTTGCCAAACTTTTAATGGAAAATGCTCGTCTAACTTACCAGATATAACCTCATTAGATGCTTTTATGATAGCTTTTGAAATTTGTGGTAAAATTTGTTTTTCTTTACCATGAACTATTGCAGCGGCTTTTTTAATAATAGCTATTGATCTAATTAAAACTGGTCTGACTAAAAACTCACCAATATCAAAATATTTTTTTGATCTTTGTGTTGAAGCTCCCCAATATTTATCACCAGGAACATTTATTGAGCCAATGCTATCGAATTCTTTTCTTAATTTCATTGATTAACAAGTAATTAATAAATTATTATAAATATACATTAATTTTATAAAACTTACAGGAGCAATATGTCAAATTTTAGTAAGGTTGGAACTTTCATGAAAACTTTTGGTCAAGAGGTAAAGGATAAACCTGCATTTAGTACAGATAAAATCAATAAACTAAGGATCGATCTTATTAAAGAGGAACTTGCGGAGCTTACAGAGGCTATGAAAAATAATGATTTACTAGAGGTAGCAGATGCACTTACAGATATCTTGTATGTTACTTATGGAGCAGGACATGCATTCGGCATTGATTTAGATAAGTGTTTTGAGGAAGTTCAGAACTCCAATATGAGTAAATTGGATGAAAATGGAAAGCCAATTTATAACGACTCAGGCAAAGTTATGAAAGGACCTAACTATTTTAAACCTGATCTTTCAAAATTTGTTAGTTAAATTTCTAATTTTAGATCTACAGCAGGAACACTGTGAGTGATGCTTCCAACTGAAATCCTATCTACACCAGTTGCAGCAACTAATTTAACAGTTTTGAGATTTATATTTCCTGAAGCTTCAGTTTCATAATATTTCTTTGCAATCTTTACACCTGCTTTTAAATTTTTAATATTCATATTATCAAATAAAACAGTATTAAATTTGAGCCCTATTATTTGTTTAAGTTGCCTTAAGTTATCAACTTCAACTGTAATTTTTTTTCCTTTTTTATTTTTAATAGCTAAAGAGACTAAACTTTTTATATTTGAAGAGGCTATATGATTGTCTTTAATCAAATATTCATCACTTAAATTAAATCTATGATTGGTTCCTCCACCCAGTTTAACAGCATATTTTTGAATTACTCTTAAGTTTGGAATTGTTTTACGTGTACAACAAATTTTACATTTTTTACCAGCCAATTTAACAAATTGATTTGTTTTAGTTGCAATTCCTGAAATATGAGACAAATAATTTAAAGCAACTCTCTCTGCAATTAATATATTTTGGGCTTTTCCTTGTACTGTAGCAATTAATGACTTTTTCTTTACAAAAGAACCATCTTTTTTTTTAATTAAGAATTTAATTTTTTTATCAACTAAAGAAAAAGCATGTTTAGCAAATAAAAGACCACCAATTATAGCATCTTGATTTGATATTAATTTTACTTTTATTATTTTATTATTTTCAACAAGATTAGAGGTTATATCTCCTGATGGAAATAAATCTTCATTAAGTGCAAGCTTAACAGTGTTTCTTATAAAATTTTCACTAAGTTTTATTTTTGACACAAAAAGCTATCTACCAATAGCAACCATTTTTTCTACTGACAATCTTGCCTTATTAATTGTCTCATGGTCCATGATAATTTCACCAGTTTCATTTTCTAGACAGTCTAAGATTTTTGGTAAAGTTATTCTTTTCATGTGTGGGCAGAGATTACATGGTCTAATAAATTCAACATTTGGATTTTCTACTTGAATATTATCACTCATTGAACATTCTGTAACCATCATAACTTTTTTAGGTTGATTATCTTTTACGTAATTAATCATTCCTGAAGTTGAACCAGCAAAGTCACTTGCTTTTATAACTTCAGGAGGACACTCTGGATGAGCTATAATTTTAATTCCAGGATTTTTATTTCTAATATCATTTATTTCTTTTTCATTAAATTGATCATGAACCATACAAATGCCCTTCCATGCAATAATTTCAACATCTGTTTGAGAAGCAACATATTTTGCCAAATAATCATCAGGTAAAAAAATTACTTTTTTAACTCCAAGTGATTTTACAATTTTAACAGCATTAGCAGAAGTGCAACACACATCTGTTTCTGCTTTTACATCTGCTGATGTATTTACATATGAAACCACAGGAACTCCTGGATATTTTTCTTTTAAAAGTCTCACATCTTTGCTTGTAATAGATGATGACAAAGAACAGCCCGCTTTCATGTCTGGTAATAAAACTTTTTTATTAGGGCTCATTAGTTTTGCTGTCTCTGCCATAAAATGAACTCCAGCCATCACAATTATATCTGCTGAAGTTTTTGATGCTTCAACTGCAAGAGCCAAAGAGTCCGCAGAAAAATCTGCTATACCATGATAGATTTCTGGAGTTTGATAGTTGTGAGCAAGAATAACTGCATTTTTTTCTTTTTTTAATTTATTAATTTTATGAATATAGGGAGCATGCACTGACCACTCAATCTCAGGCATAACCTTTGATATCTTCTGGTAAATTGGATCAGTAGCTTTTTTAACCTCTTGATTAAATTCCATGAGAAAATTTATCAATTTGAAACCTACTTGTCATTGATTTAATGTGGGTCATATTTGCGGCCATGCTGAAATTGGTAGACAGGCACGGTTGAGGGCCGTGTGGACCTAGTCCATGAGAGTTCGAGTCTCTCTGGCCGCACCAAAACTTAAATTTTAAGCCATTGAGGTATAAAAACTTTAAAAGTACCATTTTCACTTTTAAAAATTTGATCTTTATTAAAATTTTCATCTTGATATTTGATCAGTCCAAAAGGGTAATCATTACTAATTAGAACTTTTCCAATTTCGATATTATTATTGTAAATTTTTTCATTTTCAGACAGTTCTCCCTCTATAACTTTGATAGGCAATAATCTTTTTGAAAGTTTATTTTTTAATTTGATTCTTGCAGTATTTTCTTGGCCGACATAACATCCTTTCTTAAAATCTATGCCATTTAGCTCCTCATAATTACACTCAATACCAAATAATTTATTTTGAAGTTGATTTAAGTTTTTTGGAACTATCCCAAGATTATGACTTTGAATATAATAGTTTTCAATTTTATCATCTTTAAGATCTAATTTTTTAATTGATAAATAAAGCTTTTCTAAGTTAATAATTAATCTCGCACCTAAATTTTTATTTCTTGGATCTAAAATAATTGGGTCCTCTCTATACTTGAAGGTGAAACCTAAAATATCCTTAGAGCCTTCAATTGACAGGTATTTTTCGTACCCAAAGCTTGCAACAACAAATTCATTGCTTAAATTCAAAATTTCAACTTTTGATCTAATTTTATATAGACTCAATTGTTTAAATATTTCATCAGATTGATTTTTTTCACAATCAATAAAGAATCCTGACTTATGTTTAACTACTATAAATTCAAACAGAAATTTACCTTGCGGGGTCAGCAAAGAGGCAAAACAACTTGAATTATCTGTAACTTTATTAATGTCATTGCTTATAAGATTTTGTAAAAAATCTTTAGCATCTGGACCATTGACATAAATTATGGCTCTGTCCTGTAGTATAAAAACACTATTTTTCATATTTGCATCAAACGAACTTTTAATATAATTACTTTTTTCATAAATGTTAGATCTTATAATCAAAAATGGTCAGTGTTATATTGATGGAGAGCTTAAAGATGTCGATGTTTCTGTTAAAGATGGCAAAATTCAAAACATAGGTAAAATCTCTGAAGAGGCCAAGGACACTATAGATGCTAAAGGTCTTACTGTTTTACCAGGATGTATAGATACTCAAACTCATTTTAGAGAGCCAGGATCTACAGATACCGAAGATCTCCACTCAGGAAGTAGAGCAGCTATTGCTGGAGGGATAACAGCAGTATTTGAAATGCCAAATACTAATCCCCCAACATCGAATAAAAAAGAATTCCAAAGAAAATTAGACCTTGCAAAAAATAGAATGTACTGCAATTATGCTTTTTATTTTGGTGCAACAGCAGATAATGCTAATGATTTAGCAGATTTAAAAAATTTAGAGGGTTGTTGTGGGATCAAACTTTTTGCAGGTTCTTCAACAGGAAATCTTTTAGTTGCTGATGAAAAAGATATTGAAATAGTATTTCAAAATAGTTCAAAAGTTGTAGCTGTTCACTCTGAAGATGAAGCAATTTTAAATATTAATAAAAAATTAATTAAAAAAGGTGATGTTCACTCCCACCCAATTTGGAGGAGTGATGAATGTGCAATTTCATCAACAAGAAGGATAGTTCGTATTGCGGAGCGTTATAATAAAAAAGCGCACGTCTTACATATAACAACAAAGCAAGAGATTGATTTTTTATCTCAACATAAAGGAAATATTACCTTTGAGATTACTCCACAGCATTTAACAATTTATGCACCAGACTGTTATGATAAACTTGGCACCTATGCTCAGATGAACCCTCCAATAAGAGACAAGTCTCATTATGATAGATTATGGTATGCAGTTAAAAATAATTTTAATGATACTATAGGTTCGGATCACGCACCTCATTTAAAAGTAAATAAAGATAAAGAATATCCAAACTCACCATCTGGTATGCCGGGCGTTCAAACATTAATGCCAGTTATGTTAAATCATATTAATGATGGAAAGTTATCTCTTAATCAATTGATGAATTTTGTTTGTGAAAATCCAGTTAAAATTTTTGGAATAAAGAATAAGGGATTTATCAAAGAGGGATTTGATGCAGATTTTACAATAGTGGATATGAATAAAAAAATTGTCATCAAAAATGAAAATATAGAGAGCAAGTGTGGATGGTCTCCTTTTAATGATGTTGAATTTAAAGGCACACCTGTTTCAACTATTATTGCAGGAAAAATAAAGATGAAGGATGGTAAAATTTTAGGAGAGCCAGACGGAACTCCTTTAAAATTTAATTAAGTTTTACTGTAAAAGTATTTACAAGCACAACTCCAATTACAATTAGAAACATTCCTAAAATTGCTTGCCAAGCTAAAGTTTGTTTAAAGAATATGTAACCTAGTATCGCTATTGTGAATATTCCAAGTCCACTCCATGTTGCATAAACAATTGCAATAGGAAGTTTGTTAACTACAAAAGTTAATAAATAAAAGGCGCTCAAATAAAAGATTGTTAATAAAGTCGTTGGAATTAGTTTTGTAAAGTTTTGTGATACAGGAAGAAGCATTGTACCAGCAACTTCACAAAAAATTGCACCTACAAGAAATAAATAAGTTTTAACCACCTTTTAAAATATTATTTTTGATAAGATCTTCTTTAATTTCACTTAAAATTGCTGGATCATCTATTGTTGGTGGCATCTTATATTCAACATTATCTGCAATTTTTCTTATAGTACCTCTTAATATTTTCCCTGATCTTGTTTTTGGAAGTCTTTTAATCACTATTGCAACTTTAAATGCAGCCACAGGACCAATATTGTCTCTTACCATTTGAATACATTCTTTTGAAATTGTTTCATTATCTTTCTCAACACCTGCTTTTAATACAATAAGGCCTATAGGTAATTGACCCTTCAACTTATCTGCAATACCAAGGACAGCACACTCAGCAACTGATTGATGTTCAGATAAAACTTCTTCTATTGCACCTGTAGATAATCTATGACCAGCTACATTTATAATGTCATCTGTTCGTGACATAATCCAAATATATCCATCCTCATCAATATGTCCGGCATCATAGGTTTGATAATAACCATCATAGTTTGACATATAGTTTTCTTTATATCTTTTATCAGCATTCCAAAGTGTGGGAAAGGTTCCAGGAGGCAAAGGTAGTTTTACAACTATATCTCCCATTTCGTTAGGTTTAGCCAAAGTTTGATCTGACTTTATAATTTTTACATCATAACCAGGAACAGCTTTACAAGCTGAACCATATTTCGTTTCCATCATTTCAATTCCTGTGCAATTAGAACTGATTGCCCAGCTAGTTTCGGTTTGCCACCAGTGATCAATAACAGGAACATTTAATAAATTTTCAGCCCATTTGATTGTATCTGGATCTGCTCTTTCTCCAGCAAGAAATAGACTTTCAAATTTTGATAAATCGTATTTAGAAAAAAATTTTCCCTCGGGGTCTTCTTTTTTAATTGCTCTAAATGCAGTAGGAGCTGTAAATAAAGATTTTACTTTATAGTCAGAAATGATTTTCCAAAACGCTCCAGCATCTGGAGTACCTACTGGTTTACCCTCAAATAAAACTGTCGTACATCCTTTAAACAAAGGAGCATAAACAATATACGAATGTCCAACAATCCAACCAATGTCACTTGCAGACCACCAGATATCTCCTGCATCTATGTTATAAATATTTTTCATAGTCCATTTTAATGCAACTATATGACCACCAATATCTCTTACTATTCCTTTAGGAGTGCCCGTGGTTCCAGATGTATATAGAATATAGGCAAATTCATTCGAATTCATTTCAACACAATCAACTTCATTTGCTTTTGAAACTACTTCTTCCCAACTTACCTCTTTAGGAGCATTTAATTTTACTTCATGACCTGATCTTTGAAATAAAATCATTTTATCAATTTTGTGATTAGCAAGTTTAATTGCTTCATCTACCAGTGGTTTATATTCTACGGTCCTTCCAGGCTCAAAACCACATGAAGCAGTGACTAATACTTTTGCTTTACTATCATCAATTCTACTTGCAAGTTCATTAGAGGCAAATCCACCAAAGACTACGGAGTGTATTGCTCCTATTCTTGCACAAGCAAGCATAGCAACTACTGCCTCTGGTATCATAGGCATATAAATGATAACTCTATCTCCTTTATTAACACCTTGGTCTTTAAGTGCCCCTGCAAATATTGAGACTTTTGATCTTAATTCCTCATACGAAATTTTACTTTTATTACCGGTGATTGGACTATCGTATATTAGTGCAGTTCTTTTACCATTACCTTGATCGATGTGAATGTCTAATGCATTATAACAAGTGTTTGTTATCCCATCCTCGTACCATTTATAGAAAGGAGGGTTTGATTTGTTTAAAATTTTAGTCGGTTTTTTGAACCAAAAGATGTCATTTGCTGCTTCCTCCCAAAATTTTTCTGGATTATTAATTGATTGGTCATAGATTTTGTTGAACTTGTCAGACATTTAAAATTTGATTCGATATTGCCCTTTTTTCGATTTTTAACTTAAAAATTGTATTTAATTTTAAAAAGTAAGTAAAATCAATGCTTATTAATGGTAATTTTGTCTTCTATTAACTGTTTTAATTTGGTATTTAACGCTCAACTTTGGCTTAAGGAAGCTTGAGCCTAGTTTATATAAACTAATAAGTAAAAACTAACTAAAGAGGGAGTTTTTTATGAAAAAACTTAAATTGTTTGCTCTTACAGCTGTTGCCCTAGTGGGTATCACAACTGTAGCAAACGCTGCGACCGCTATGTTAGCGCAAGATGACTTCGTTGGAATATCTTTTTGGATAATTTCAATGGGTATGTTGGCTTCAACAGCTTTTTTCTTTATGGAAAGAAGCACTGTTAATCCAGCATGGAAGACATCAGTAACAGTAGCTGGTCTAGTAACTGGTATTGCTTTTATCCATTACATGTACATGAGAGATGTATGGGTATCAACTGGCGATTCACCAACAGTATACAGATATATTGATTGGTTAATTACTGTGCCATTACAGATGATAGAATTCTACTTAATTCTAGTAGCTGTAAGAAAAGCAAACTCTGGAATTTTCTGGAGATTGTTAATTGGTTCATTAGTAATGTTAATCGGTGGATAT
Source organism: uncultured Pelagibacteraceae bacterium (assembly GCA_902515605.1). Taxonomy (GTDB): domain Bacteria; phylum Pseudomonadota; class Alphaproteobacteria; order Pelagibacterales; family Pelagibacteraceae; genus Pelagibacter. Next base: position 19,520 of record CABXVQ010000013.1, on the reverse strand, counting down.
TTAGGAGAAGCTGGATACATCAACGCTACACTTGGTTTTGTAATCGGTATGGCAGGTTGGGTATACATTCTTTATGAAATATTCTCAGGTGAAGCTGGAAAAGCTGCTTCAAAAAGTGGAAACAAAGCTCTTGTTACTGCTTTTGGTGCGATGAGAATGATCGTTACAGTAGGTTGGGCAATTTACCCACTAGGTTATGTATTTGGTTACCTAACAGGTGGTGTAGACGCTAACTCACTAAACGTCGTTTACAATTTAGCTGACTTCATTAACAAAATTGCATTCGGTCTAGTAATCTGGGCTGCTGCAGTGAGTTCTGGAGCTGGTGCAAGAAGCAGATAATTACTGTTTAAATTAAATTTATAGGGCGAGTATGTTTTTGCATACTTGCCCTATTTTTTTTTAGGGCTATATACATCTCATGCCAAAAATAACTTACATCACCCATGATAAACAAAGTCACACAGTAGAAGTGCAAAATGGCTTAACTGTAATGGAGGGGGCTGTCCAAAATGATATTCCAGGAATTGATGCAGATTGTGGAGGTGGAATGGCTTGTGCAACTTGCCATGTTTATGTCAAAGAAGATTGGTTTAATAAACTTCCAAAAAAGGAAGATGGTGAAGAAGATATGTTAGATATGGCATTTGAACCAAAAACAAATAGTAGGCTTAGTTGCCAACTTACAGTTTCTGCTGAACTGGATGGATTAATAGTAGATATTCCATCAAAGCAAACCTAAATGATTAAAACAGATGCATTAATTATTGGAGCAGGACCAACTGGTTTATTTACAGCACATCAATTAAAATTAATTGGTTTAGATTGTGAGGTAGTAGATAATTTAGATAAAATTGGTGGGCAGTGCATAGAGCTGTATCCTGATAAACCAATTTACGATATCCCTGCTGTACCAGAGTGTACTGGTGAAGAATTAACAAATAATTTAATAAATCAACTTAAACCTTTTGACATTAAATTTCATTTGGGTGAAAGAGTTGATGAAGTAAAAAAAGATAATGATAATTGGATTGTTAAAACAAATAATGGTAAGTCTTTTTCTACTCCAAACGTTATAATTGCTGGTGGAGTAGGCTCTTTTGAACCAAGAAAATTTTCCCCAAGAGAATGTGAAAAATTTGAAAATAAATCTTTATTTTATTCAGTTCAAGATAAAAAAGTATTCGAAGGAAAAACGGTTACAATTTTTGGTGGGGGAGATAGTGCTTTAGATTGGGCTGTTGAGTTATCAAAAATTGCAAAAGTTAATCTTGTACACAGGAGAGATGAATTTAGAGGTGCACAAGCGACATTAAACAAAGTTAAAGAATTAACCAGTGCTGGAAAAATTAATCTATCAACAAAATATCAATTAGTAAGCGTAAGTGGATCGAACAAAATAGAAAGTATTGATATCAAGAGTGACGATGGAGAGACTAAAAACTTAAAAACTGATTACGTCTTAGGTTTTTTTGGTTTAATTATGCAGCTGGGTCCAATTGCTGATTGGGGGTTAAATATTGATAAAAAAACTATAGCGGTCGATACCGAAAAATTTGAAACAAATCAAAAAGGGATTTATGCAGTAGGAGATATTTGTACTTTTCCAGGAAAATTAAGACTTATCTTATCAGGTTTTCATGAGGGAGCGTTAGCTGCTCGAGCGTGCTTTAAGTTGGCGAGACCAAATGAAAAATACAGATTTGAATTTACCACCACTTCTTCAAATTTATTAAAAAGACTTGGTAAAAAAGATTGATAGAACTTTTTTCAGCAAATACTCCTAATGGAAAAAAGATTAGTATTATGCTTGAGGAAATTGGTTATGAATACAAAACTATTAAGATAGATCTTGATAAAGGTGAACAATTCAAACCTGAATTTAAAAAGATTAGTCCATTAAGTAAAATTCCAGTAATTATTGATCAGAATAGAAATAAAACAATCTTTGAGTCTGGTGCAATACTAATCTATCTGGCAGAAGAAAGTGGAAAATTTTATGACCAAAAAAATAGATTAGAGATAAATCAGTGGTTGATGGCTCAGATGGGTTATGTTGGACCAATGTTAGGTCAACATCACCAATTTCATCATTACAACCCTGGAAAAAGTAAATTTGGAGAAGAGAGATATTTCAAAATTGCAGAAAGAATTTATACTGAACTAGATCAAAGGCTTTCAAATTCAAAATTTTTATCAGGTGATGATTATACAATAGCAGACATCGGAACCTTCCCATGGATTGCCAGGCATGAATGGCATGATATAGGGCTTTCAAATTATAAAAATTTAACGAGATGGTATAATGATATTTCAAAAAGAGAAGCTGTCATAAAAGGTTTTTCTTTTATGAATAAAAATGAAGTTATACCAAGACCTTAATTTACTGAATTTAATAATCTAAATAAAGAAGCAAATATTCCGTGACCAGACAATTCTATCAATAAAACTACAATAACTATAAATACTAATTTTTTATTCATCTAGTAAATACAAATAATAATAAAAGGATCCAAAAAAAACCATAATAAAAGTAAATATATTTTTTAGTAAAGTTGTAAGTGATCGGATTATGAACTTGTTTATTTTTTTTCTTTTTTTTAGTCATCTGCGTGAACCTTTTCATTTTTTTCGTGTTTTTCTTGTGCAGCAATTGTATATTTTGCAACAGGTCTTGCCATTAGTCTTTTTAACCCAATTGGTTCAGCAGTATCTAAACAATAACCATAAGTATCGTCTTTAAGTCTTAATAAAGCTTTATCAATTTCAGAAATTAATTTGATCTGTCTATTGATTGATTTCATTTCTACATTTTTATCAGTATATGAGCTGGCTTGATCAACAATATCTGCAGAAATGCTATTATCATCCATACTTCCATTATAGAGAGCTTCATTATTCGCTTTCACTAATTCTTTTTTCCAATCTTGTAACTTTATTCTAAAAAATACTTTATGTTTTTCACACATATATTTTTCATTATCTTTTGGTATGTAGGTTTTAGAAATTTTAATAGGACTTTTAACAGCTATTTTTGGCTTTATAGCTGCTTTTGCTTTTGTTTTAACTACAGACTTGCTTTTAACTTTAGAAACTTTTTTTTTAGCTTTATTGGTTTTAGGCATATTTTCAAATTGAATTCGAGGGAGTATATTCAGCAAAATAGGGGTGTCAAGCAACCTTAATTATTGTAAATATTTGTCAATGAATGTTTTAAATAGAAATATTAATAATGTATTTTTTATTTTTGCATTATCTCATTTAATAGTATGGACATTAGTTCCATCTATAACAAATAATAATTTACCCTTAGATACTATAGAAGCTCTCGCCTGGGGAAGTAATTTAGATTGGGGATTTGGTAAACATCCACCAATGAGTGCTTTTTTTTCTGAAGTTTTTTATAAAATATTTGGTGCTCAAGATTGGGCATATTATCTTTTAAGCCAAATATTTGTTTTAATTGCTTTCTATTATGTATTCAAATTTGCAAATGAAATTTTAGGCAGTATTAGTTTAGCCTTAATTTCAATATTATTACTTACATCAATATATTTTTACAATTTTACCACTCCCGAATTTAATGTGAATGTCTGCCAATTACCTTTCTGGTCTATGGTAGTTTATTATTCTTGGAGAATATATGACTCTAAAGAAATAAAATTATCAGATTGCTTGTTGGTTGGAATATTTGCAGCAATTGGTTTTTTATCAAAATACTTATTTATTTATCTTTTAATATCGGTGGATTTATTATTTATATATTTAATTTTTTTCAAAAAGACCAAAAAGTTTGACTTTAAGTATTTAATTACCCTTGAAATTTTTTTAGTTTTACTGGTACCTCATTTTATCTGGCTTTATGATAATGAATTCATAACTATTTTTTATGGACTTAAAAGAACAGGTTTAGAAGAATCTGTAATTTTTGATCATATAAAATACCCATTAATTTTCTTAGCTAAACAAATTGGAATATTAATCCCATTTTTCTTTTTAGTTTTCCTTTTGATAAAAAAATTTAAGTTTAAGTTAAATTTTAAAGATAAAAAACTTCTCTTTCTGTTTTTTATAAATCTAACACCTATAGCTTTGATGTTTGCAACCTCTATGGTTATGGGATCAAAAATAAGAACAATGTGGATGACTCCATTTTATTTATTTTTTGGAGTCTTTTTTGTTTATTTATTAAGATCTCAAATAAATTTAAAAAAGATTAATTCTTTCTTGGTGGGATTTTTATTTTTATTTTTTCTAACACCGATTATTTACTCATATATATCAATTTCTCAACCTGATAAACGAACAGACTATCCTGGAAAAGAAATAGCGATAAAGACTCAAATTATCTGGAGTCAAGATTTTGATAATGAAATTGAATTTGTAACAGGAGATGAATGGAAAGCTGGAAATCTTTCGTACCACCTTAAATCAAGACCAAAATGGGAAGGGTATACAAATGATGATATACTAAATAATTCATCTGAATTTATTTGTATAGATGATGTATGTTTAGGAAGATATTAATACTAAAGAGTTGATTTATGAAATTTAAAATTTTAATTCCTGTTTATAACGATTGGCAATCAGTTCTTAAACTTTTAGATAATATTAACTCTAGCATAGAAAGCTTAGAACATGAAATATCAGTCATTATCGTTAATGATGCATCTAATCATGATCGTCCAATAGATGAAAAAGATTTAAAAAATATTCATTCAGTCAAAATTTTAAATATGAAAATAAACCAAGGTCATGCAAGGTGTATTGCTACTGGACTTAAATATATTTATGAGAAAGAAGATTTTGATTATGTAATTCCTATGGATGGAGATGGAGAAGATAGGCCTGAAGAAATTTCTCAGTTTATAAACCACATCCAAGGTTCTAATGGTAAAATTATTGTAGGTGAAAGAGTTAAAAGAACAGAAAATTTATTATTTAAAACTTGTTATCAAATTCACAAGTTAATTACCCTTACATTCACTGGTAAGTCGATTAAATATGGAAATTTTACCTGTTTACCTAAAACTACAGTTGAAAAAATGATAAATGAAAAAGCTACATGGAACAGCTTTTCTGGGTCTTTAAGAAAAATTGAGAAAGATTTAATTTCTATACCTTCCTCAAGAGGTATTAGATATTTTGGTCCATCTAAAATGAGTTTTTTTGATTTATTAAAACATTCATTATCTATTATCAGTGTATTTAGACAAATAGTTTTAATCCGTTCAGCACTGTTCATAGTTGTCTATATTCTAATGATTAAAAGTAACGCCTCAGTAATAACTGCTATTCCATTAGTTTTATTATTAGTAATGATCTACTCAATTTCAAATTTAGCATTGAGAGAGAATATGGAAGAATTTAATAATTCTTTGAAGAATATTTTAGATATTACTACAATTAAATAGCTTTTATTTTAGGTAGACAATAAAAATCAGCAGTATCTATTTTAGAAGAGTATTGCCTTCTCATATTCCATTTTTTTTGAACCCCTGCACTAGCAAGACTTAAAGTTGATCTGCCGTATCTATAATTGGTATTATCAATTGATCTCATTAAACTATCTATCTTTTCATCTTTTTCAGATGAAAATAAATTTTTTCTACCATCATCATTACGTAATCCTGTAAGCATGACACCCGCTTTTTGATATTGATAACCATTTTTAAAAATTTTTTCTAAAATGTTAACTGCAGTCTTAACAGTCTCAATACTATTATTTGTTGCTATTGGAAAATCAATTGTTTTTGCATTTGAATAATAACCAAAGTTTCTTTGAAAAGGACTAGTTCTAACAAATACAGTTATAGCTTTTGCAACTAAAGATTCAGATCTAATTTTCTCAGATGCATTTAAGCAATAGTTTGCAACTGCTTCTTTTAATTCTTGAAATTTTTTAATTCTTTTTCCAAAAGATCTTGAGACAACACAACTTTTTCTTTTTGTCTGAGTTGTTTCTAAATTAATGCATGGGATACCCCTTAATTCCATTGCAGTTCTTGAACCCAAAACATTAGAAGATTTTTTGATCCATGTATTAGATTTATTTTTAAGCTGTTTAGCATTATAAATTCCATTTTTTTGATAAAACTTTGTCAGCTGTCTGCCAACACCCCATACGTCATTAATTTCAATTTTTTCAAGAACAGGATCTAAATTTTCTATACCAATCAAACTAGTAACACCTGATTGTTTTTTCTTTGCAATATGATTTGCAATTTTACTCAAAGTTTTTGTTTTAGCAATACCGATACTAGTAGGGATACCAGTCCACTGCAAAACAGTTTCTCTGATTTCTTTCCCAACCTTCTCTACTTCACTATCTGGAAAATTTGATAAATCTAAAAATGCTTCATCAATTGAATAAACTTCTATCTCTGAATTAAATCTTTTAAGTGTTCTCATGACTCTTCTAGATAAGTCTCCATATAAAGAATAATTTGATGAAAAAACTTCAACTTTATTTTTAACAATAATATCTTTAGCTTTAAAGTAAGGTTCACCCATTTTAATTCCTAAAGCTTTTGCTTCGTTAGATCTAGAGATGATACAGCCATCATTATTAGATAGAACAACAACAGGCTTTCTTCTTATTCTAGGATTAAATAGCCTCTCACAAGAAACATAAAAAGAATTACAATCAACTAAAGCTAATTTTCTAGTACGTTGAATGGATGACATAAGTCACAACTCCCCAAATAAAAACATCTTCTTCTTCATTAATTAAAATTCTATTAGAAAAATCTTTAGATCCTGATGTTAGAAATTTTTTATCTCTTTCTTGAACTAAAGTTTTAACTACAAGTTCATCGTGAACATTTGCAATAACTGTTGAAAAATTTTTTGGTTTTAAACTTTTATCAACAACCAATAAATCTCCATCATCAATCCCAACATCCACCATTGATTTTCCTTGTACTCTTATGATGAAAGTGGCTGGAACATTTTTAATTAAATGCATGTTCAGATCGATATCTTCTTCGATATAATCAGTTGCAGGTGATGGAAAACCAGCGCCAGCTTTATGTAGATAATAAGGGATCGTTAGTTTCATGTTCTTGTTTTGTTCTAATTTATAGACCATTTATACAATACACGCAAGAGGTTGTATTTTGAGTCTGTAACTGAATCAAAAGTGAATCAAAACGTGAACATCAAAACTACATTTTGTATGCTTGTGGATAACTTCAACCAGAGATAGTTTAATTAAATACCAAATGAAAAGAATTTTAGTAATTTTAATTTCAATATTAACTTTGAGCTCTCAAACTATGGCATACGAAGAAGCAAATTACGAAGTAGTAAAAGAAAATAAAGAATATGAAATCAGAAAATACTCTGATCGGTTAGTTATTGAAACAAACTCTATAGAAGGTAATGGTTTTAGAAAATTATTTAATTATATTTCAGGCAACAATCAAGAAAGTCAAGAAATTAAGATGACGGTCCCTGTTACTCAAGAGATTAAAAATGGAACTATGACAATGCAATTTTACCTACCTTTAAAATTTAATAAAGATAATGCGCCAAAACCTTCTAATTCAGATATAAAAATTTTAAATATAGAGGGTGGATATTATGCTGTAATTAAATATTCAGGCAGATCTTCAGATAAAAACTTTTTAAAAAATAAAAACATATTAGAAAAACAACTTAAACAAGACAATATTACAATTATAAGTCCCCCAATAAGAGCATCTTATAATTCACCATTTACTTTACCAATGTTAAAAAGAAATGAAGTAATGTATAAGATAAATTTATAAAATGAAAAAACTTGTATGCCATTGTGGAGCTGTAGAAGCAGAAATTAATTTAGATGGAGATTTGGCTAAAGTAATAAAATGTAATTGTTCTATCTGTAAAAGAAAAGGAGCCATCATGTCGATGGTTAAAAATGAAGATTTTAAAATTACCAAAGGTGAGGACAAATTAAAACTTTATCAATTTCATTCAAAAGTTGCCAAACATTACTTTTGCTCTGACTGTGGAATTTATACCCACCATAACCCAAGAATTAATCCTGCAATGACAGGATTTAATGTTGGATGCATAGATGAAATAAATACTTTCGATATGAAAGAAGTTCCAGTAAATGATGGTCAAAATCATCCATTAGATAAGAAATAATTTTCATGCAACAATTTAGTTTATGTTTTGGCAAAGTAAAAAAAGATTGCTTAAATTTTATTAAATCTCAAGAAACAAAAGCTGACAAATTTAAGAATAAAGAAAAGATGATAAAATCTTTTTTAATTCCCTTATGTTTTTGGATTAGCAAAAAGGCCAATAAGAAAAGACCATATTTTGTAGGTTTGGCTGGAGGGCAGGGAACAGGCAAAACAACAATAAGTTCTTTAATCAGAATTATCTTAACTAAATACTTTAAATTAAAAGTTTTTAGGATTTCAATAGATGACTTTTATAAAACGAGGAAAGAGCGAATAAATTTATCAAAAAGAGTTCATCCCATGCTTTTAACAAGAGGGGTGCCTGGAACACATGATATTAATATGATGTTAAATTTTTTTAAAAAATCAAAAATTAAAAAATTTAAAAGGTTAAAACTGCCAACTTTTAATAAAGCTATTGATGACAGATTTAATAAAAAAAAGTGGTATGATTTGAAAAACAAACCCGATGTAATTATTTTTGAAGGTTGGTGTGTTGGGGCTAAGTCAGAAAATAGCATTACTTTAAAGAGAACAATAAATTCTATGGAAAAATTACAGGATCAGCGACAAATTTGGAGAAAGTACGTTAACCAACAATTGAAAACAAAATACAAAAACTTATATTCACAACTAAATTGCTTAATTTATTTAAAAGCGAAAAATTTTAGCTTGTTACAAAAATGGAGGCTTAAACAAGAACGTAAACTTTGGCTTAAAAGTAAAAAAAATTCAAAATTAAAAATTATGAAAAGAGTAGATGTAATTAATTTTATGCAGACCTATCAAAGAATTACCCAGAATATGTTCAAGAACATGCCAAAATATGCTTCAATTATATTTAATTTAAATAGTCACCATCAAATCAAATCTGCTATATACAAAAACAAATGAAATTATTCCTTAAAACAATTCTTATTACAACTTTTTTCATGAGCTCTGTTTTTGCAGAGACTTTTATGATGGCATTAAAAAGAGCGTATGACACCAATCCTGAGTTAAATGCTGAAAGAGAAAATTTAAATATTTCAAAACAGGAATTAAATATTTCAAAAGGTGCTTATCTTCCAACTGTAACTTTAAGTGGGAGTAAAAGCCAGGAGGATACAGACAAATTAACAAATCGAAACGGAACTGATGCTTCAATTAATGATGTAGACCCAACTACTAAATCAATAACAATTACTCAAACTTTAATTGATTTAGGTAGAGGAGCTGAACTAGCAAAAAGTAAGATTGGAATTGATTTAGCAGATGCAAAACTTTTAAAAAAAGAACAAGAAATTTTATACAAATCTATTGAAGCTTACACAGGACTTATTTCAGCAAATGAAAAACTTAAGATTAATAAATCAAATGTTAACTTGTTAGATAGACAAGTTGAGACAGACAGAATCAGACTTGAGAGAGGTCAAATTTCATTATCAGATGTTGCTCAATCTGAGTCTTCTTTAGCTGGAGCTCAAGCAAAACTAATACAAGCAGAAAATGATTTCTTAACAAGCAAACTAAATTATGAAAATGTTATTGGAAGCATAAATGATCCTGAAACATTAGATAAAAAGTCAATCAAAGAAGTAACTTTGCCAGAACAACTAAATTCCGCAATTGAAATATCAATAAAAAGTAATCCCGATTTAATTATTGCTAAACTAGAATATGAACAAGCCAAAAAAGACACAATAAGTGCTAGATCTGATTTAGCTCCATCAGCGACCTTATCTTTTGATAGATCAAAAACTGAAGATTTAAGTTCCACTTACGATGAGAGAGAGAAGGATACTCTTAAAGCAACAGTGTCATGGCCATTTTTTTCAGGTGGAAAAAATATTGCTTCATTAAAAAAAAATAAAAGTTCCGAAACTCGAAAAAATTTATTACTTGATAATATGACTAAAAAAAACCAAACGGATGTTGCTAGTGCATGGTCTAATTATCAATCAAATAAAAGTTTATTAAATTCAGTTCGAGCACAAGTTAACGCTGCTGAAATTGCCAACGAAGGGATTGTGGCTGAATATAACAGTGGTTCAGATAGGACTACTTTAGAAGTTATCCAATCGAACTCTTTATTGCTTAATGCTCAAATCTCTTTAGCTGATTCTGAAAGAAACTACATTCTCTCTCAATTCAATCTGCTTAAATCTGTTGGATTATTGAATAGTAATCACCTAAAAATCCAGTAATATAAGGCTTTTTAAGCTAAATTAATTAGATCTTGCAAATGAGAACAAAAGTAGTACATAATAATTATATGATTCGAGTGTTAATAATTAATAAAAAAAGAGGCTTAAATGACAAAAAATAATTTAAAGGTAGTTAAATCTACCAAAGATCAAGAAATGGATGTTAAAGAAAAGAATAAAGCATTAGATGCTGCGATCAGCCAGATAACTGACAACTTTGGAAAAGGTTCAGTTATGAAGCTAGGTGAGAAAAGAGCTATGGATATCGAGTCGATATCTACAGGATCTTTAAGTTTAGACTTAGCTTTAGGAATAGGCGGATTACCTAAAGGAAGAATTGTAGAAGTTTATGGACCAGAGTCTTCTGGAAAAACAACATTAGCATTACAAGTTGTAGCTGAAGCTCAAAAGGCTGGTGGTATTTGTGCATTTGTTGATGCAGAACATGCTTTAGATCCAGTTTATGCAAAAAAATTAGGTGTGAACACTGAAGAGCTTTTAATCTCACAACCAGATGCAGGGGAGCAAGCTTTAGAAATAGCTGATACACTAGTAAAATCAGGCTCTATTTCAGTAATCGTAATTGACTCTGTTGCAGCGTTAACTCCAAGAGCTGAAATTGAAGGCGAGATGGGTGATCATCATGTTGGTCTTCAATCAAGATTAATGAGTCAGGCTTTAAGAAAGTTAACTGGTTCAATTTCTAACACAAACACAATGATGATTTTCATTAACCAAATTAGAATGAAAATTGGAGTTATGTTTGGAAGTCCTGAAACAACATCAGGTGGAAATGCACTTAAGTTCTACTCATCTGTAAGAATGGACATTAGAAGAATTGGTGCCATCAAAGATAAAGATGAAATTATTGGTAACTCTACAAGAGTGAAAGTAGTGAAAAATAAAGTTGCGCCACCATTTAAAGTTGTTGAGTTTGACTTGATGTATGGAAAAGGAATTAGCAAAATGGGTGAGTTGGTAGACCTTGGTGCTAAAGCCGACATCATTGAAAAATCAGGAGCATGGTATGCTTATAAAGGAGAAAAAATAGGACAAGGAAGAGAAAATGCCAAAGTCTATTTAGCTCAAAATCCACAAGTTGCTGCAGAAATTGAAATGGCAATTAGGGAAAAAGCTGGTGTGATTTCTAAAAAGATTGAAGGAAATCCATTAAGTCCTGAAAAAATTGAAAAAGAGAAGAAAGTAGCTGAAAAAGAAGAAGCTGAAAAAGAAGCTACTCCTCCTAAAAAGAACTAGAATTAAAGGTCATCTTTAAATTATAAAGGCGCTTATTTTAAGCGCCTTTACCCCTTTATCGTTATCTAGACATAGAATAAAAAAGCTGTATTTTAAAAATATGGCTCAGAAATCATTAAATCAGATAAGAGAAACTTTCTTAAAATATTTTGAGAAAAACGATCATAAGATTGTTGAGTCTAGTAATTTAGTTCCAAATAATGATCCAACATTAATGTTTGCTAATTCTGGCATGGTTCAATTTAAAAATGTGTTTACAGGGCTAGAGAAAAGAGACTATCAAAGAGCAACTACTTCACAAAAATGTGTAAGAGCGGGCGGTAAACATAATGATTTAGAAAATGTTGGGTATACACCGAGACATCATACATTTTTTGAAATGTTAGGAAATTTTTCCTTTGGTGATTATTTCAAAGAAAAAGCAATTCATTATGCATGGGATTTAATTACAAAAGATTTTGGAATAGATAAAAATAAACTTTATGTAACAGTTTTTCATGAAGATGATGAAGCATTCAATTTATGGAAGAAAATAGCGGGTTTTAGTGATGATAGGATAATAAGAATTTCTACATCAGATAATTTTTGGTCAATGGGAGAAACGGGACCTTGTGGACCATGTTCAGAAATTTTCTATGATCATGGAGATCATTTACAAGGAGGTTTGCCGGGCACAAAAAATGAGGATGGAGATCGATTTATTGAGATTTGGAATTTAGTTTTTATGCAATATGAGCAAGTATCAAAAGATAAAAGAATAGATCTTCCAAAACCATCTGTTGATACCGGTATGGGTTTAGAAAGAATTGCAGCACTATTACAAGGAACACATGATAATTATCAAACTGATCATTTTAAAAAATTGATTAGTTCCATATCAGATGTAACAAAGGTTGATCAGGTAGATAATAATATTTCAAGTTTTAGAGTTATAGCTGACCACTTAAGAGCTAGCTCATTTCTTTTAGCAGAGGGTGTATTACCATCAAACGAAGGACGTGGGTATGTACTAAGAAGAATAATGAGAAGAGGAATGAGACACTCCCATTTATTAGGATCTAAAGAACCAATTTTTTATAAAATATTTGACTCACTCAAAAATGAAATGTCAGGTAGTTACCCTGAACTTAAAAGATCTGAGTCTTTAATTAAAGAAACTCTGAAAATGGAAGAAGAAAAATTTTTAGTCTTGCTTGATAGAGGAATAAAAATTTTAAATGAAGAAATTTCTAAAATTGATAAAGTTTTACCAGGTGAAGTAGCATTTAAATTATATGATACTTTTGGTTTTCCTTTAGACCTAACCGAAGATATTTTAAAAAATAAATCTTTAAAAGTTGATCACAATAAATTTGATGATCTGATGAAAAAAAGTAAAGAGCTAGCAAAAAAAAATTGGAAAGGATCAGGTGATAGCTCTGAAGAAGCTATTTGGTTTTCAATAAAAGATAAAATAGGACCTACAGAATTTTTAGGTTACAAGTCTAATCAATCTGAGGGAGTGATATTAAATCTTTTAAAAGATAATAAAGAAGTAAAAAAATTATCAACTAATGAAAAAGGTATTATTATAACAAATCAAACACCCTTTTACGGAGAGTCAGGCGGTCAGCTTGGAGATCAAGGTACAATAGTTTCTGGAAACTCTGTATTTGAAGTTGAAGATACACAAAAAAAACTTGGAGATTTATTTGTACATTATGGATCAGTAAAAAGTGGTGAAGTAAAAATTAAAGATGTAGTAGAAATGAAAATTGATGTTGAAAGAAGAGATAATCTTAAAGCTTATCATTCAGCAACACATTTACTTCATGAGTCTCTTAGAAGAACTTTAGGAAAACATGTTATGCAAAAGGGTTCATTAGTTGCACCCGATAGACTTAGATTTGATTTTAGTCATATGAAACCCATTACCAGTGAAGAGTTACAGAAAATTGATAAACTTGTTAACGAATATGTTGAAGCAAATACTGAGGTTACAACCAGAATTATGACTCCAAAAGCTGCAATTGATAAGGGTGCCTTAGCATTCTTTGGGGAAAAATATGGAGAAGAAGTAAGGGTAGTTTCAATGGGTAAAGAAAAAGAGACTTATTTTTCAACAGAATTGTGTGGTGGAACACATGTCCAAAGTACAGGAAATATTGGTAAATTTAGAACAATTAGTCAGGCTTCTATTGCTGCAGGTGTTAGAAGAGTTGAAGCATTAAGAGATAAGCAGTTAGAGGATTATATTAAAAACAAAGAGAAATTATCAAATTTATCAACTCAAAAAGATGAAGAAAATATAAAAGAATTATCATCTCAAATAATAAAATTAGGTGGAAAGCCAAACATTGATAATAATGATCTTAAAGAGCTTATAAAAAATCTCACAAAACAACTTGAACAATTAAATGTTAGCTCTGTGCTGAAAGATAAAACCAAAAACATTATTAGTGATGAAAAAATAAATGGTGTAAAAGTTAGATTTCAAAAAATTCAAGATCTACCACCTAAAGATTTAAGAAAATTAGTTGATAGTGGAAAAAAAGAATTAGGAGAGGGGATTGTTGTTGTTTTTGCAAGTAGTGATAATAAAGTTGGTCTTGCAGTTGGTATAACAGAAAAATTAATTAGCAAATATGATGCAGTTAAATTTGCTAAATTAGGATCAGAGATGATTGGTGGCAAGGGTGGAGGTGGACGAAAAGATTTTGCTCAAGCTGGAGGTCAAGACCAAAATAAAATTGATGAAGCTTTTAAAAAAATAAAGGCTTTAATTTAATTTCTTTTTTAAATTACTATCTATTACATCTAAAAATTGGTTAGTCGTAAGATATTTACTAGATGGGCCAACTAATATTGCCAAGTCTTTTGTCATTGATCCACTCTCAACACAACCAATACAAACTTCTTCTATTGTATTAGCAAATTTTATAAGTTCTTGATTTCCATCTAGCTTACCTCTATGTGCTAATCCTCTAGTCCAAGCAAAAATTGATGCTATTGGGTTAGTTGATGTTTCTTTACCTTGCTGGTGCATTCGATAGTGTCTAGTTACTGTACCATGAGCTGCTTCAGCCTCCATTATTTTTCCATCTGGAGTTAGCAAAGTACTAGTCATTAACCCTAACGACCCATATCCTTGAGCCATTGTATCTGATTGAACATCACCATCATAATTCTTACACGCCCATATATATTTACCACTCCACTTCATTGCACATGCTACCATGTCATCAATTAATCTATGTTCATATGTCAATTTATGTTTCTCGAAATCTTTTTTGTACTCCTTATCAAATACCTCTTGAAATATATCTTTAAATCTTCCATCATATTTTTTTAAAATAGTATTTTTAGTGGACATATAGACTGGCCATTTTTTTATAAGACCATAACTAAAACAAGATCTGGCAAAATCCTCTATAGATTTGTCTAAATTATACATTGAAAGAGCAACTCCAGGTCCAGTAAAATTAAAAACTTCATACTTAATTTCATCTTTACCATCTTCTGAAGTCCATTTAACTTCCATTTTACCTTTACCAGGAACTTTAAAGTCTGTAGCACGATATTGATCACCAAAGGCATGTCTTCCAATCACAACAGGATCCGTCCATGAAGGAACTAATTTTGGAATATTTGAACAAATTATTGGCTCTCTAAAAACAGTACCACCAATAATATTTCTTATTGTACCGTTTGGAGACCTCCACATTTTTTTTAAATCAAATTCTTCAACTCTGGCTTCATCTGGAGTGATGGTTGCACATTTTATCCCGACACCAATTTTTTTAATTGCATTTGCAGAGTCAATTGTGATTTGATCATCAGTGTTATCTCTACTTTTCATTCCAAGATCATAGTATTCAATACCCAGATCCAGATATGGTAGAATTAATTTGTTTTTAATAAAATCCCAGATGATCCTGGTCATTTCATCCCCGTCTAACTCAACAACAGGGTTTTTTACGTTAATTTTGCTCACTTATTTTATATTTATCTTATTAATTGAATTTCGCGATTTTATATACATATTAATGAAAAATTATCAAATAGAAGAATATGTTTAGTAAAATATTTCCAAAAATTCACGCAGAAGGATACAAGTTTTTAGTTATAGCAGGTGTAATAACTATAATATTTTATATTTTTAGTGATTTTCTAGGATTAGTAGGTTTTGTTTTAACAATATGGGTTTATTATTTTTTTAGAGACCCTGAGAGAGTTATCATTAATGATGATAACTTCCTTGTTAGTCCTGCTGATGGAGAAGTAATAAAAGTTGAAGAAGTAGACGGTCCTAAAGAACTAAATTTAGAAAACAAAAGATTTAAAAAAATTAGTATTTTCATGAATGTTTTTGATTGTCATGTAAATAGAAGTCCTTGTGGTGGAAAGATTGAAGAAATTTTATATAAACCTGGTAAATTTTTTAATGCTTCACTTGATAAAGCGAGTGAAGATAATGAGAGAAACTATTTTAAGATAAAAGATAATCAAAATAACGATATCGTATTAGTCCAAATTGCAGGTTTAGTTGCTCGAAGAATAGTTTGTGAAGCAAACAAAGATCAAGAATTAAATCAAGGAGATAGAGTTGGAATGATAAGATTTGGAAGTAGAGCTGATGTTTATTATGAAAATTATGAACCATTAGTTAAAGTAGGTCAAATAGCTGTTTCAGGAGAAACATTGTTAGCTAAAAAGTAAAATGGAACAACCAAAAAATAATTTAAAAATTGTAGCAGATAAAAAAAGCGCTAGGATGCTTTTGCCAAATATGCTTACTTTAATTGGTGTTTGTATTGGCTTAACTTCAATCAGATTTGCTTTAGATGGAAGGTTTGAATTAGCAATTATAGCAATAATGTTTGCTGCATTGATTGATGGTCTAGATGGAAGAATTGCCAGATTAATTAAAGGTACATCTAAAGTTGGTAAAGAATTAGACTCACTCACTGATATGATCAGTTTTGGAGTAGCTCCAGCATTTATAATGTATTTTTGGAAATTAAATACGTTAGGAAGGTTTGGATGGTTATTATGTTTAGTATTTGTAATTTGTGTAGCATTACGTCTAGCGAGATTTAATATTAATTCAAATCAAGAACCTTCTTGGAGAGACAACTTTTTTGAAGGTGTCCCATCTCCAGCAGGCGGTATATTAGTATTAACTCCATTAATTATTAGTTTAAGTGGATTTGATTTTTTTCAATTTAATTATGATATAATTGTACCCATATTTTTTGTAACAACTTCTTTTCTATTAATCAGTAAATTTCCAAGCTATTCATTTAAAAAGATAGTTATACGAAGACGAACTACAATATTTCTGTTATTTGGAATTGTTTTATTTTTTGGTCTACTGTTAATTTACACATTTAATGTAATTGCAATAAGCGCAATAATTTATCTATTATTATTACCTATTAGCTATGTTCATTATCAAAAAATTAAGAATAAACATGAAAAAGACAAAATTCAGGACGAAGATGATCTTGAAGACGTACTTTAATGAAAAAAAATGTAATTGTTTCTTTGGCTGATGCCAACTATTTTCCATTATTAGAAGAGCTAATTAATTCAATTAAGCAATTTAAAGATAGTGAAAGTGTTGCAATCTGTATTCTAGATGCAGGACTTACTGAACAGCAAAAGGAAAAACTATCAAACAAAGTAGATGAAATAAAATCTGCAGAATGGGATATTGAGGTTCCAGAATTTAAAGTAAAAGGAAAAGAGTGGCTTAAAAGTCAGGTCTCAAGAGCCTTTTTACCAAAATATTTTCCTAACTACGAAAAATATCTCTGGATTGATTGTGATGCTTGGGTCAACGATTGGAATTGTATAGAATTATATTTTAGAGCTTGTGAAAATGGAAAATTAGGAATTACTCAAACAATTGGCCCAGGATATAAAGTTCTATCAAAAGTTAGTTGGTTATTAGGAAAGTTAGCAATTATAAAATCGCAAAATTTTAAACATGCTGTTAAATCAAGGATTGGTTATAACAATGCAAGAAAATTAGCCTTTGCACCTCATATAAATATTGGAGTATTTTCACTAGAAAAAAATTCTGAAGCTTGGGGTTCTTGGCAAAAAAATTTAGTTAAAACTCTAAAAGCTGGAAATATTTTTGGATCAGAAGGGTTAGCAATAAATATGTCAGTTTATATTGATAATTTAGAGACAGAATTCTTACCTTTAAATTGTAATTGGATTACAAGTAATTTGCTTCCAAAATATGATCAACAACAAAATACATTTGTTGAACCATATTTACCAAACTATAAAATTGGAATAATGCATCTTGCTGCTGGAATATGGAAAGATGGTAAAGATATGAGGGTTGATAAAACTATACAAATAGAGATTGAAACTTTAAGTAAAAATAAAATCACCAAAAGCCTTAGATACGATAATTAATTGAAAAAAAATAAAATTTCAAAAAATTGGGTTAATAAACAAAGAAGAGATATATATGTACGTCAGTCTAAAGTTGACGGCTATCGTGCAAGATCAGCATATAAACTAATTGAATTAGATGAAAAATTTAAAATTTTTAAGGGAGGTATAGATGTTGTTGATATAGGTGCCGCCCCGGGTAGCTGGTCTCAATATGCCTCAAAAGTTATTAAAAATGGAAAATTAATTTCTATAGATCTTAAACCTATGGAAAAAATTGAACACACTATTCAGATAAAAGGTGATTTTACTGAACTCAGTACTCAAAATCAAATTAAAGAAATTCTTACAAAAAAAATAGACGTTATCATGTCTGACATGGCTGTTAATACAACAGGTATAAAAAATATAGATGCAATTCAAACTGGAGAATTATGTATAGAAGCTATGCTTTTTTCGAAAGATATAATTTCTGAAAAAGGTTTTTTTATTTCAAAAATTTTTATGGGAAGTTCATTTAATGAAATTGTCGCACTTGGAAAAAAAATTTATAAAGAAGTTAAGGTTTTTAAACCTAAATCAAGTCGTAAAGACTCAAAAGAAAGTTTTATCATTTGTAAAAATCTAAGATAGACACTTTAAATTTTAAAGGAATCGTATATAAATGATCATGGTTCCTATAAAAGAAGCACTCACCTTTGATGATGTTACACTTGTACCGAAGTACTCTGAAATACTTCCTTCTGAAGTAGACACTAGTATCAAATTAACTAACAATTTGAAATTAAGGATTCCTCTTTTATCCTCTGCAATGGATACTGTTACTGAAAGTAAAATGGCAATTGCCATAGCTAAAGCTGGAGGATTGGGTGTAATACATAGAAATTTAGATATTAAGACTCAAATATTAGAAATTAAAAAAGTAAAAATTAAAAAACTTTTAGTTGGTGCAGCCGTAGGTGCAGGCCCAAGTGAATTTAAGAGAGCTGACGCTATTTTAAAAGAAAATATCGACATGATTGTTGTTGATACTGCCCACGGTCATACAAAAAAAGTTTCAGAGATAATCAAATTCATTAAAAAAAGAAAAAATAAAAAGACAGCATTGTGTGCAGGAAATATAGCTACACCAGAAGCTGCAAAATTTCTTTTAAAATTAGGGGTGGATATAATCAAAGTGGGTATAGGTCCTGGATCTATTTGTACCACACGATTAGTGGCAGGTATTGGAGTTCCTCAGTTAAGTGCAATTTTAACAGTTAGAAATGGAGTTAAAAATAAAAATGTTAAGATTATCTCTGATGGAGGTATTAAATACTCTGGTGATTTAGCCAAAGCTTTTGCTGCAGGAGCAGATGCAGTTATGGTAGGTTCACTATTTGCAGGCACCGATGAGACCCCAGGTAAATTAATTAGAAGAGGTGGAAAGCTATTTAAAAGTTTTAGAGGTATGGGATCAGTGGGTGCTATGAACAAAGGTTCAGCTGATAGATATTTTCAATCAAAA
>CABXVQ010000012.1:0-32825 GCA_902515605.1 uncultured Pelagibacteraceae bacterium | reverse complement strand
AATGTTAATTTTAAATTTTTTTTTTAGTCTGATTTTATCAATCTTATAATTGACTAGATTGTTAGAATAGCTAATTTTTTTTTCTGGTTTATAGAATATTCCTTTTGGAAAATTCATACTTTTTTGTTTTGGAACTTTAATTCCAATTAAATTATTTAATAATTCATATCCAAAAAAACCAATAAATAAATCTGTCTTTTTAGGTTTTTTACTAATTCTTTTCTTATTTAAAAAACCAGAAACATTTTTGTTATTTAAAGTAATTTTTTTTGAAAAGTCTGTATATAAATCAAACCCATTTATTGATTTATATATGGCGTAAGATTTGCCTGATGCATGGATCTCTTTAAGTTGATTTTCTTTACTCAATTTATTCTGTTTTTAATCTCAAAACTGGTTGTTCTTTTATTGGTAGATGAATTATTGCTGCAAAGACAGATAAAGCAATTGCTAAATACCACGCGTAATCATATGACCCATAAAGATCGTGGAATAAACCTCCAAGATATGCTCCAAAAAATGAGCCGATTTGGTGACTTAAAAATACGATACCATATAAAAGTCCTAAGTATTTTGTACCAAACATATGTGCAACTATTCCACTTGTTGCAGGTACAGTTGATAGCCATAAGAAACCAAAACTTGCTCCAAATATAAAAGAATTGATATTACTAGCTGGTAAAAATATGAATAAAATAATTGATATTCCTCTAAGGCTATAGATTGTACTTAATATTATCTTCTTACTCATTTTTGTTGATAGATAACCACTACAAAGTGAACCAAAAATATTGAATAATCCAATTAAAGATAAAATTGCTGCTGCAGTCCAGCTTTCTAATCCACGATCTATTACGTAGGTTGGAACATGTGTGCCTACTAGAGTTATATGAAAACCACATACAAAAAAACCAGAAACTAACAAAATATAACTTTTTGTTCCAAACGCCTCCTTAATAGCATCAGACAAACTTTGAGTATTTGGTTTTTCAATAGTTTGTTCTAATGAGGGTGATCTAACAAAAAATGAAATACCTAATCCAATAACTAAAGCTACTAAAAATGATAATAATGTTATCTCCCAACCGTTTTCTGTTAAAGAATATTGAGTTAATATTGGAGATAAAAAGTATCCAAAAGATCCAACTGCCGTAACTATACTCATTGCAATTGTTCTATTTGATAGTGGAAAATGTTTTCCAACTATCGACATTGGAATACTGATCGCTGTTCCACCTAGACCAATTCCTATTAAAACTCCCATATCTATTTGAAAAAAAATTCCAGTATTAGGCCCTGCATATAAAAAATAAACACCTGCTATAAAAAAAAGAAATGCTAATGCAATCGCTTTATGTCCACCATACTTATCAGCTATTGCACCAAATATAGGTCCAGTTAATCCCCACATTAACATTTGGATTCCAATTGATAGTCCTGATTGGGTTAAGGAAATTCCTAAATCATCTTTAAAGTCCATAAAAAACATTCCAAAAGTTTGTCTAACACCCAATGAAATCAAGACCACTAAGCTAGCAGCAATCAAGGTAATTAAAGCGGTTTTATTTCTTATAAATTTTTCAGAAGACATGTTTTATTTTAAATGTTTAAGAGCTTGCTTAATATCAGCGATAAGGTCGCTAGGATCTTCAAGACCAATGTGTAATCTAACAAGATGTTCGTCTTTTGATAAGCTCATAAATTTTCTATTTCCAGTTTCTCTAAACTCTTGATGTAAAACCAAACTTTCAAAACCACCCCAGCTATAGCCATATCCAAAAAGCTTAAGAGAATTCACAAATTTTCTCACTGAATTAATTTTCTTAGCTTTTATTTTTAATCCCATTAAACCTGAGGCACCAGAATAATATTTTTTCCACATTCTGAAGTTGTGTGAGTTTTTTTTATATGGATAAAGAAGTTTGATTTTTTTGTTTTTAGACAAAAATTCAGCAATTTTTTTTGCATTTTCTCTATGTCTGTCTAATCTAACATCTAATGTTCTTAAACCCCTGGTAATTAAATAAGCGTCATCTGGTCCTAATCTGAGACCTGTAATCTTCTCAGCTGCTTTTACTTTGTTAAAAACTTTTTTATTTACTGCAAGACTGCCTCCCATTACATCTGAATGACCAGAATAATATTTTGTAGCCGATACAATAGACATATCAAAACCAAATTTAATTGGCTTAAAATAGTATGGTGTCGCCCAAGTATTGTCTATAGCAGTAATAATTTTATTTTTTTTGGCAACAGAAATTATTTTTCCCAAATCCTGAAATTCAAAAGAATTACTGCCAGGATTTTCAACAAAAATTAGTTTTGTTTTTTTTGAGATATTATTTTCAAGTGTTTTTAAATTAGCAGGATCATAAAATATTGTTTTGATCTTAAATTCTTTAAGAAAATCTTCAGTTAAAATTCTTGTAGGACTATAAACTGGGTCAGCTACAATTATTTCATCACCTGGCCTTACAATACTAAATATTGACAAAAAAACTGATCCAAATCCTGTTGGTGTTGTAAAAACATGATAACTTTCTTCAAGTTTAGTTAATATCTTTTGTAATATATAAGTTGTAGAAGTTCCTTGTCTTCCATAGTCATAATGACCTCCTGTGGGATTTTTTATGGCTTTTACTTGCGTCTTTCGTATATCTCGCATTGATTTAAATATAATTGTTGAAGCTCTGACAACAGGTGGATTTACTGACTGATTATGAAAGTCTTTTGCGGTATGTTTTAAAAAAGTCTTAAAAGATTTTGTCATAAAAAAATTGATATGCTGGAGGGACAATGCTATATCCCACAATGAAATTCAATAAATTAATGAATAGGACTTAATGAGTTATCCAAAAAAACATAGGGGCCGAAGAAAAATGGGCTCTAAAAAAAGAAGAGCTAGAAAAAAGAATAAAAAGAAATAGCTTATTCCTTTATCCAACCACCTCCCAATACTTTATACCCTAGTGTGTCTTTATTATAAAAAACACATGCTTGACCTGGAGATATACCGTCCTCTGTTTCTACTAAATCAACTTTTGCATTATTTTGATCATTAAAATTTACTTTTGCATCTAGTAATTTTCCAGTTGATCTAACTTTAACATAAATATTTTTACTAAATTCACTTTTGTCTGAAAGTAAATTGATATTTTTTAGTATAATATTTTTTTTTCCTAAATTTTCTTTTGGACCAACCACTATCTCATTTTTTTCCGAATTTATTTTTAGTACATATAATGGATCTTTATCTGAAACTTTAATTCCTTTTCTCTGACCAATAGTAAAATTAATAATTCCATCATGAACACCTATTACTTGACCCTCTAAGTTTTTTATATTTCCTTTTTTAAAAGACTCTGGCTTAAATTTTTGTATAACAGATGCATAATCTCCATTTGGTACAAAACATATATCCTGACTATCTGGTTTATCTGCAACGTTTAAATCTAGTTTTTTTGCTATGTCTCTAGTTTGGTTTTTCAGTAAACCCCCTAATGGAAATCTTAAATAATCTAACTGTTCTCTAGTGGTGTTAAATAAAAAATAACTTTGATCCCTGTTTTCGTCTATAGCTCTGTACATATTAGTAGAATTATTTTTTGTAATACTTTTTACATAATGACCAGTAACTAAAGCATCGGCTTTTAAATCTTTTGAAACTTCAAACAAATCTTTAAATTTAACTGTTTGATTACACTGAACACAAGGTATTGGAGTCTCACCTTTCAAATAACTTTCAACAAAATTGTCTATTACACCCTGTTTAAACTTATTTTGATAATATAAAACTTTATGTTCTATATCTAATTTCTGAGCGACTCTTTTTGCATCCATTATATCTTGTCCAGAACAACATTGTTTTGAGGCTGCAACCTCTTTACCGTCATCATAAAGCTTTAATGTTATACCTATCACATTAAAACCTTCTTTCTTCATCATGCCTGCCACAGTTGAAGAATCTACTCCACCTGACATTGCAACAACTACTGTTGTGTCTGAGGGTTTTTTATCCAAACCAATAGAATTTAAATCATTATTCATTTGATGGTATTTATACTTATTTCTAATATAAGTTAAATTAAATGATTTTAGATTATGAACCAGGTGACAAAGTTGAAAATCCTAACAATAAAGAATGGGGCATAGGTCAAGTTCAATCAATAATTAAGGATAAAGTAACTGTAAATTTTGAAAATGCTGGAAAAAAAGTGATAAATGCGAAAAATATAGAATTAATAAAATTAAATGACTGAATTAAATTTAAAAAAAATTACTGAAGAATTAATTGATACTTTTTTATATGCTGGAAAAATTTCGTTAGAACTTCGAGAAAAAGGGTTAATCAAGGAAATAAAATCAGATAATACACCTGTTAGTAATGGTGATCTAGAGGTCAATAAAATTATTACTAATAAAATAAAAAATATTACTCCTAAAATACCAATTGTTTCAGAAGAAACTTCTGACAATAAGTCTATAAAAAATTTAAAGGATTTTTGGTTAATTGATCCAATAGACGGTACTTATGATTATATCAATAACTTAGAAGAATTTACAATTAATGCTGGTCTTATAATTAACAATAATCCAGTTATAGGATTGATAAATGCACCTTCAAAAAAAAGAATGTTTTATTCTTATGGTAATAATTTAGCTTTTGAAATCATAGATGGAAAGACTATTAAATTAAATTGTTCAAAAAACTTTAACAAAAATGAAATTAAATTTGTCTCTTACTCGAACAAAATAAAGCCAGAGATAGAAGCAATTCACAAAAAACTTAATGTAAAAAAATATGTAAGAATGAAAAGTTCACTAAAATTTTGTGTAATTGCTGCAGGAGAATATGATGGATATGTTGCAGAACCAAGAGCTTGTGAATGGGATATTGCTGCTGGTCATGCAATTCTAAAACATGCTGGGGGTGTGGTAACAGATTTTGATAATAAAGAGATAAAATATGGAAAAATAGATTTTAAAAACCCAAGCTTAATTCTAAAAAGTAAGAATATATTGTAATGGATGAACAACTAAGAATAATACTTATTATAATAGTATCAGTTTCAATTTTTGGATTAATTACATTCGTATTTGTAAAGAATTATATCAGAAACAAAATTGATTTTTTAGTTAAAAAAGAAAAAGATAAAAATCTAAAGTAATTTTATTATTTTTAAATAATCATCTTTATCTATATCCATAATTTTTTTTGATGTTTCAAAGTCAAAACCATTTCTTGCTAACAAAGAAATATCTTTTTTATAAAATAAGGGTCTATTATCCTCTGTTCTAGCGGGACCGATTCTTTTTTTTTTACATATTTTTATCGCAGAGAAGAAATCTTGATCAGAATTTTCATCTTTAATCTTATTAACTGTATCTTTTATGAATTCATCATTTATACCTTTGCCAACTAGATAACTTCTTATTTTATTAATTGAATTTCCTCTCTGAATCATACTTTTTGCTTTGCTATCTGAATAAAATTTATCATTTATAAATTTACTTTTTTCTAGATCTGAAAGAACAATATCTATTAAATTAGTCACATCTTGTTTTTTAACATTTGGCACTGAAGTTTTAAGATATTTCTTTAAAAGGTAAGTCTTTAATTGTTGTTTTGAGGGAGCATACTTTTCAACATAAGCAAACGCAAAATTTCTCATTTCCTCAACAGTTACCTTCAAAGTTTTTTTTCGATTTCTTATAGGAATCATGAATAGATTTACTATAATATATTTTGAAATGATCGAACAAATTTATAATTATTTTACAATTGAAATGCTCTACTATTGGGTGAATTTAGGAGTTATCCCTTTTTGGTTAATGTTAATTTTTTTTCCTCAGTCATATTTATGTAGATTCTTTGTAACTTCGATACTACCTATCATTTTACTAAGCGGGGCTTATATTTTCATACTTTATAAATCATATCTAACCTCTTATGATTTTGTTGGTAATTTTAAACTTTATCTCGGACTTGAAGGTTTATCTGAATTATTCACTAACAATTTTTATATTGTGTTTTTTTGGATACATTTTATTGCAATTAATCTTTTTACAGGTGGTTGGATGGTTAAAGACTCTCAAAAATTTTCAATTAACAAAATTCTTTTATCAGTACCCCTGATTGTTACGTATTTAATTGGTCCATTAGGTTTGTTTGTGTATTGGCTAATAAAAATTTTTCATGCCAAAAGTATAAATCTCCATGACTAAATCTATTGATTTTTATTTTGATTTTATTAGCCCTTATTCATATTTAGCTATTCATAAATTAAAGACTTTAAAAGATTACGAAGAAATAAATATAAATTATAAACCTATATTATTAGGTGGACTTCATAATCTTGGGGGTATTACTGCTCCCGCTTTTAACGAACGCAAATTAAAGAATATGAAATTTGACTGTAATTTAATTGCAAAAAAAAATAACATTCCATTTATTTGGAATACAAAATTTCCAATTAATTCACTTTACTTGATGCGTGGATATCTTGCAATTAATGAAGAATTAAAAAAAAAATATTTTGATTTATTTTTTAATGCTTACTGGAAAAATAACATTGATATTTCCAGTCAAGAAAATGTTAATAAAGTTTTAAAAAATTTAGGTATAGATAAAAAAAAATATTTTGAAAAAATACAAAATGTTGAGATTAAAGATGAATTAAAAAAACTTACAAATATTGCTTTTGAAAAAAATATTTTTGGTGCTCCAACTTTTGTGGTTAATAACAAAATTTTTTGGGGACAAGATCGATTAGAGTATGCTTTAGATGAATATAATTCTTAAACAATTTTAAATTTACTTTGTCTAATGGCTCCAAAACCTCCGTCTATATGAGAAACTTTTTTAAAACCCATATCTTTTAGAGATTTTGCAGCTAATGCAGATCTCAAACCACCTGCACAAAATAAAACCATTTCTTTATTTAGATCTAACTTACCTTTTTTAAAGTAAGCACTTTCTGGATCTAACCAAAACTCTAACATGCCTCTTGGTATATGATTAGAATTTTCAACTCTCCCCTCTTTCTCTAACTCTCGAATATCTCTTATGTCGATTAAGTTACACTGATTTTCACTAACCATTTTGTGTGCCTCATCAGTTGAAATTGTTTTAATTTGATCTAGGGCTTCTGAAACGAGAGTTTGTGATGATTTTATATTCATAATTTTTTTATTTATTATATAGTTTTTAATATAATCATAGATAAAAATTGTGCTACCTAAAATATTAAAACCTTTTCATTCAGACAAATCGAATTTGGTTAGGATAGGTCCTAAAAAAGATGGTGGATATGTCATTGATAAAAGAGTAATAGAAAAATCTGAGGTAATAATTACTTGTGGTCTAAATGATGATTGGGAATTTGAAAAAGATTTTCTTAATAAAAATAACAGTTCTAGGGTTGAAGCTTATGATCACACAGTTGATAGACAATTTTGGCTAAAAAGGTTCAAAAAAGATTTTATAGCATTCCTATTATTGAAAAAAATTACCCCTAGGCAAATATTAGATATATTTAAGTATGTAAGTTATCTAAATTTTTTTAAAGGAAAAAATAAGCATCATATTAAAAAGATTGTTTCACATAAAAATGATGAAAATAATCAAGCAACAATTTCAGAGGCAATTGGTAGTAATGAAAATATAATTTTAAAAATAGACATTGAAGGAGATGAATTTAAAATTCTAGAGGAAATAGATAAGAATTTAGACAAAATAAATTTACTTATAATAGAGTTTCACGATATGCAAAAAAATTTAAAAAAAGTTGAGAACTTTATTGAAAATACTAAACTTAAAAACATACACATTACCGCAAATAACTACGGGATGTTAGATGAAAAAGGTATTCCTCAGGTGATTGAAATGACACTTATAAACCCAAAAAAATTTGAAATAACAGATGAAAGATCAAAAAGAAATTATCCAATAGAGGGCTTGGATTTTAAAAATCGTAAACGAGGACCAGATATTGAAATAAAATTTAATGAATAAGAAAATTTGTATAGTTTATACTCACCATAAATTAGGTGATTTAATTTGGCAACTACCATATATAAAGGCTATTAGTGATCACCATAATCAAAAGGTTGATTTAGTTGTTAGAAAAAAAACTCAAGCAAAAGATATTTTAAAAGATTTAAATCATATTAATAAGATTCATTATAACGAATTTAGAAAAGGCTTAGCTTATTGGATAGATGTTTTTAAGTTAAAAAAAATATTTGATTTAGAAAAATATGATTATGTTTACATTTTAGATAAAGTAAACAAACCTGCAATTGCAGCAAAATTAGCTGGCATCAAAAATATAATTGGACCAGGTTTCAAAAATCAAAAAAAATGGATCACAGTTAAAAATTACTTAGATGAAAAAGATTGGAAATTAAACTATTCAGAGCAATCACAAAAATTATTAAAGATTAATTCGATTATATTAAACGATAAGTTTCCTGACTTAGAAGTAAATATTGAACGACTTAAAGTAGGTAATAATGATCTGATGATTGATGGGAAAAAAATTGCATTTGGTGTTGATTCTTTTGAAGATTATAAAATGTGGTTTGAGGAAGATTTTATAAAATTAGCAGACCTTTTGCATGAGAAAGGATTGTTTGATTACATATATTTAGTTTGTGGACCAGATAAATCAAATGTTGCCAAAAAAATTATTAATGACTCTGGAAAGAAATATTTTATTGATTGTTCTAATAAAGATCTAACTGGAGTAATATTAGCTATTAAAAATTCAGCATTTTATATAGGTAATAACTCTGGTCCTTTAAATTTATCTGCTGCTTTGGGTGTTAAGACTTTTGGTTTAATTGCTAACGATCCAGTTAGTGAATTGAAATACAGTAAAATAACACCAATAACCCCTCAAGACTACAAAGATGATATTTGGATTCGAAATAGAGAAGGAATGAAAAAACTTAAACCCAGTGAAGTTTTAAATAAAATTATTAACAACTTATAAAATAAAGCCCCCTGAGGGAGGGGGCTTTATTGTTTAACTAACTAAAGAGAATTTTAAGGGACCCTACGACGAGTAATCGCGGAGATACACAGAGAGCGTAGAATCCCTTTATTGTTAACAATTAGTCACGTATTGCATATGCAATAACGCCTGTTTCCGTAACATCTGTACCTTTAGTTTCAGCCTCTTTACTTAGTCTGATACCAATTGTAGATTTCATGATTGACCATACAATTAAAGCAACCACAAAAACGAAAATGTTAATCGAAAGAACACCTAATAATTGAGTTCCAAATGAAGTATCTGGATTTGTAATCGGCACAGCCAATGTACCCCAAATACCAGCAAATAAGTGAGCGGGTATTGCTCCTACTACATCATCAATTTTTAATGAGAATAGAAGTTTAGTACCATAAACTACGATTACACCACCAACTGCACCAATTAAAATTGCTGCTAATGGTGAAGGCATTAATGGCTCAGCAGTAATTGCAACTAATCCACCAATACAACCATTTAACATTTGAACAACATCTGTTTTTCCAAAATTTAATCTTGTAACAGTTGCTGCAGCCATAACGCCACCTGCTCCTGCTAAGAAAGTATTTAGAAATATTGTTGAAACAGCGATTGCATCATCAGCTGTACCAATAGCTAATTGAGAACCACCATTAAATCCAAACCAACCTAACCATAGAATAAATACTCCTACGGTTACTAATGGAATTGAAGATGCAGCGAAGGGTTTTAACGGCGCTGGAGCACCAGACTTAGTAAATCTACCAAGTCTTGGACCTAACATTAAAGCACCTGCTAAAGCTGCTGCTCCACCAGTTGAGTGTACTAATGTTGATCCAGCAAAATCTGAGAAACCAGCAGCAGCTAACCAGCCACCACCCCACTGCCAACCCATTACGATCGGGTAGATAATTCCTGATAAAATTGCTGCAAATAAAAAGAATGGCCAAAGCTTAATTCTTTCTGCTAAAGTTCCTGATACAATAGATACTGTTGTTGCACAGAAAACCATCTGAAAATACCAATCTGATCCATCTGAATAACCTGTATCAACTGCACTAGAATCTGACCATGGAATAAAACTTCCGATATATCCACCTTCTGGAATTCCATAAGCTAGATTATAACCGAACATCCAGAACATAATTCCAGAGATTGATATTAAACCTATATTTTTTGCACAGATAACAGATACACTTTTAGATGTAACCATTCCAGATTCTAACATTGCAAATCCACACGCCATAAAGAAGACGAGGAAACCACAAATTAAAAATAGCAAGGTGTTAAATATAAAACCTATTTCAGCAGAAACTGTTGTCTCCGCCATACCTGCACTACTCATATTTAATAAAAACATTAAACTCATGAGTGGCAGACTTATTTTTTTTATTAATTTAGTCATAAGACCTCCCTGTAAAGAGAAACTTATATTTTTAAAAAAAACTGAAAACTAACGCTGATTAGGAAAATTGGCTATGCAGATTTTGCATATAGAAACAGCCTTAACGTGTGTATCACATTAAGGCTGTTAAAAATTATTATTTGTTGAATACTTCTTTTAAAGCTTTTGCTGGTAAGAATTTTACCTTTTGTGAAGCAGCAATTTGGATCTGTTCACCAGTTCTAGGATTTCTTCCAACTCTCGCTTTTCTCTTAGCCACTTTATAAGTACCAAATCCAGCAATTTTTACTGAATCATCACCTTTTAAAGCGTCCAAAATAGTGTTGGTAATAGTGTCAAAAGTTCTTTCAGCATCAGCTTTGCTCAAATTTAAAGCTCCAGAAAGCTTGACAATTAATTGTTTTTTATTCATTTTAGCTCCGGTTTTATTAGGTTATTTTCTATTTTTATCAAAAGTATTGATAAATCAAGACTTTTTTTAGTGTTAAGCAAAAAGTTATACACAATATCTGGTATAATATCGAATTAATGTTGATTTTGTTGATGTTTTTAACTTTATAAACAATTAAATTATTAGAATAAACCAAGGTCTTTTAGGTCGTTAAAAGTTGTAAAAACCATCAAAGATAGCAATACAAATAAGCCGATTCGAAAAAAACCTTCTTGAGTATTTTGAGATAACGGTCGACCTAAAACTTTTTCAAATGCATAAAACATCAAATGTCCTCCATCAAGCATTGGAATCGGGAAGAGATTTACTAAACCTAAGCTAATAGAAATATATGCCATCATGCTAATAAATGCTAATAAACCAAATTCAGCAACTTGGCCTGAAATTTTAGCAATTCTAATGGGTCCTCCTAACTGTGAAGTATCTGCTTTACCAAAAATCATTGCTCCTATGTATTTTAATGATGAGGTGCTTACATAATAAACCTCATGAGCTGCATGGTAAATTGCCTTTGCTGGACCTAATTTTACATGATTAATTTCATTATTTTGAGCACCTAATTTAATTCCAACTACTCTTTTATTTATTTTATTGCCAAGATTGTCCTCACTTAAAACTATATTAGGCTTAATTTTAAGTAATAATTCATCATAAGATCGCTTTACTTTAAAATCAATAAAGTCATCAGTAGACATCATTATATATTTAGAGACATCCATAATACTTTGAACCTCATTTCCATCTATTTCTAAAATTACATCGTTTTGTTTTAGACCACCTATCATTGCTGGGCTATCATTTTGAACTTCATTAATTACTGCTGGAGTAAAATCTTTTCCAATAAATGTATAAATTGAGAAGAAAATAACTAAAGCTAATAAAAAGTTTGCAAGAGGACCTCCAAGTACAATTAGAACCCTTTGATATAAAGGTTTTAAAACAAACAATTTTTTACGATCTTCTTCATTATATTTCTTTATAATTTTTTCTTGATCGGCTTGAGAAAATACATTTCGATCACCAAAAAATTTGACATAACCTCCTAATGGGATCCAACATATTTTCCATCTAGTACCAGATTTATCATTCCATCCAAAAATTTCTTGACCAAATCCAATGGAAAAGTCTGTAACTCCTACTCCATATCTCTTAGCAAAGTAGTAATGACCATATTCGTGAATAAAGACCACTACTAAAATTAATGCAATAAAAGGTAAAATAAAATCAAACATGCTTTATTTTAAATGAATTCAAAAACATACACAATAGGCCATTTTAATACAATTTTTAACTTTAAAACATTCATTGTATTTGTCATAAAAAGATATAAGCATCCAGCTGAATTAACAATAATAACTAAATGATGGACTTCAACGAATTACCAATTGATAATAAACTCAAAAATTCCATTAAATTTGCTGATTTTAAAACCCCTACACCAATTCAAAGTCAATCAATTCCAATTAGTTTAATGGGCAAGGATATACTAGGTACAGCACAGACTGGCACCGGAAAGACTTTAGCCTTTACTATCCCAATGATTAATAAGCTTATTCTAGATAAAAATGCTATGGCATTAATTATCTGCCCTACTAGAGAGCTCGCAAGTCAAGTGATGCAGACTGTTTTGAAATTAAATGTAAGAGAAATTGGAATAGGAAATGCACTTCTTATTGGTGGTGAGGGAATGCAAAAACAACTTAAAAAATTAAAAAAAAGAGCACGTATTATAGTTGGCACCCCTGGTAGAATAAATGACCATTTAAAAAGACAAAGTTTAAATTTGTCAAAAGTATCATACTTAGTTTTAGATGAAACGGATAGAATGCTTGATATGGGATTTACTCCTCAAATTGAATTGATCTTAAAGTTTATTCCTAAACAACATCAAACTTTATTATTCTCAGCTACTTTACCCAATAATATTTTAAGAATATCAGAAAAATATTTAAATAATCCAGAAAGAATAGCCGTAGGTTCTTTGTCGACACCAATAGAAAAAATTAAACAAGAAACATTTCAAATAACTCAAGACAAAAAATATCATGAATTAATAAATCAATTAGTTGAAAGAAATGGTTCAATATTGGTTTTTGTTAAAACTAAACATGGTGCAGATAAAATTGTTAAGCGTTTAAAGTATGACGGACATTCTGCAGATGCAATTCATGGTAATTTAAGACAAAGTAAAAGAGAACGTGTCATTACAAACTTTAGAAATGGTAAGAGTAGAATTTTAATTGCAACTGATGTAGCTGCAAGAGGATTGGACATACCTTTAATTCAGCATGTCATTAACTATGACTTACCACAAGTGCCTGAGGACTATATTCATAGAATTGGTAGAACCGGAAGAGCTGGAAAAGATGGATCTGCTTTAACATTTCTCACTCCGTCAGACCGATCTATGTGGAATTCTATAAGTAGATTAATTAATCCAGATTTTAAAATTTCAAAAGAAGGTCAATCAAGAAATTCGAAAGGTAAAAAAAGGTTCAAAGCAAAATTTAATAGAGAGAAGAAATTTAAAGATAAGAAAAAATTCTTTAAAAAAGATGACTCTAGAAAATCAAATTTTAAAGGTAAGAAAAAGTTCTTTAAAAAGAATGACTCTAGAAAGTCAAGTTTTAAAAAAAAGAAAATACCATTTGGATCTACCAATAATCCAAAATATTTTGACAAAAAGAAATCTAATAGTTCTCAAACTTTTTCAGAAAAAGAGAATTATAAATCTGGTCGTAAAAAGAAGTTTAAACATAGAAACAGACCTAAAAAATTTTCTTTTAAAAAACACAATCGATCCAGATAATTCAGTAACGGCTAATAATACAATAAGATAAATATTGTTGCCAAGATGACTGATAATATTAATAAAATAAGATAATTTATTTTGATATTTAACCTTTTATAAATTTCCTCATTTATTTTTTCCCAAAACAATACTATTAAAAAAACAATTATCGCAGGAATAATAAATTTAAGCATTGTTTCTAACTCTTATCTCCAACATAAACTGATACACCTCTAGAATTAATATCAACATCAAATTTCTTGTGTAAAGGAGGAAAGGCTCTTTGTGAACAGTCCAATCTATCACATGTTCTACAAGAAACACCGATTGGTATTTCAGTTGTTTTATCTGTTACATTAATGTTTTCTGTATAAACAAAATCTTTTGCATATTTAGCATCACATCCTAATCCTATAGATAAAATACTTTTAGATTGACCAAATCTCCCAATTCCTTTTTCAACAGTTCTTGCAATACAAACATATTTTTCTCCATTGGTCATTTTACTCACTGCAGCTTGAATTACTCCTGGTCTTGTAAACGCAGAATAAACGTTCCACCTTGGGCATGCTCCTCCATACCTAGGAATTTCAATTCCAGATAAAGAAAATCTTTTTGAAATATTCCCAGCCATATCTACTCTTAGAAAATGGAATGGAATTCCTGGTAATTTAGGATCTTGTAAACAAGTAACTCTATGGGTAACTTGTTCAAAAGATGTTGCAAAAGTATTTTGCAAAAGCTCTAAATCATATTTAAGTTTTTTGCATTCAGTGTGGAAAGGTTTATAAGGCATTAGTATTGCAGCTCCACAATAATTCAATAAGGCTACTTTTGTTAATTTTTTAGACTCCTCAGAAGGAAACGTGAAAGTAGACAAGTAGTCTTCAATCTCTTTAGTAGCTCCTTCTTGAGCAATTTGAGCAGCTGCATGAAGTTTTTTTGTTTCCAAAGAACTATAATCACTAAGTAATAATTCTTTTTTACTTTTATGATAAATTTTTGAAAAAGGTTTATCCTCTTCAGGAATTACATCTTTTACGGTAATTCCAAATTCTGTTTTTAAGTATTCACAGAGAGCTATATATCTAGTTCGATTATTTTTTTGAACTTTTTCAAATACCTTGTTTGCAAATTCCTCTAATTTAGGAAAATAGTTTTCATTTTTTTGTAAAAAATCAGAAATAACTTCTCCTGGAAATGAACTTTTTCTACCATCAACAATTTTACCAGATATTTTTTCAATCTTATTAATTAATTCGTGATCTTTTTTTTTTAAAATGTCCCCTAGTCTTACTATTGCTTTACCAATTTTAGGATTTGTGCCCACAAGATCTTTTACCTCTGGGCCTAAGATATCTAAATCCTCAAATAATTCATCATCAAGGATTTCGGACAAAGTATTTTCTAAGTTTAAATCTGTTTTTGAAGTTAATTGTGAAAGTTCAATGTTAAGTTTTTCACAAATTTTTAAGAGAAGATCTCCATCAATTTTCCGTTTTCCTCCTTCAATTAAATTTAAGTAACTTGGTGAAATACTTAACTCCTCAGCGAGCTTATTTGCTTGAAGACCTAATTGTCTTCGAAAAGCCTTGATTTTTGGCCCAATTTTTAGATCTAATTGACTCATATTTTCTATTTGTAAATTTTGTAAATTTATTTTTACAAAATTTTTCTTTAATTTACAACACTTTTACACTTTTTTATAGATTTTGTAAATCCTGTAAATTATAAAGTTTACATGGACGAAAAATTAAAAAACAGTGAAAATGAGGCTCAAATCATAAGACATGAAGACCTTGCTAGACACAACAGCAGAGGAATCTACATGAGAGATGATCATTGTGATTGGGGTTCAAGTGGAATGCAAGATCTAGTTGAGACCCTAAACGACTCAAACTAGTTCTAATTCATTCGACTTTATTCATTTCTTACTAAGACTTTAACATCATAGGATTATTATAATGAGCGCAGAAAATATCTCATATGACTTAAAAAGATTTGCAGGAATAAAAAGGGACTATACTCCTGAAGAAGTTGAAAGACTTAGAGGATCCATAAAAATTGAATATTCTATTTGTAAACAACAATCTACTAAATTGTGGAAACTACTTAATTCGGAACCTTATGTGAATACATTAGGATCTTTATCCGGTAACCACGCAGTTCAACACGCAAAAGCTGGATTAAAAGCGATTTATTTAAGTGGCTGGCAAGTTGCAGCAGATGCTAACAGTGCTGGAGAGATGTATCCTGATCAATCTCTATATCCATATGACAGTGCTCCAAAATTAGTTGAATCAATGAATAATGCTCTAATAAGAGCTGATCAAATTCAACATATGGAATTAAAAGATGGTGACATGAAGACAGAAAAAAGAGTTGATTATATGCTACCAATTATTGCAGATGGAGAAGCAGGTTTTGGTGGACCATTAAATGTATTTGAACTTGCAAAAAAATTTATTAAAGCAGGTGCTGCTGGTGTTCACTTTGAAGATCAATTAGCTAGTGAAAAGAAATGTGGTCATATGGGTGGAAAAGTACTTGTTCCAACTGGTACGATGATCAAAAATTTAAAGGCAGCAAGACTAGCTGCAGATATTGCAGATGTACCATTAATTATTTTAGCAAGAACTGATGCTAATGCCGCAAAACTAATTACTAATGATCATGATGAAAATGATAAAACTTTCCTTACTGGTGAAAGATCTCCAGAAGGTTTTTATTATGTAAAAGCAGGTATTGATCAAGCAATATCAAGAGGTTTAGCTTATGCACCTTATTCAGATTTAATTTGGTGTGAAACTGCTACTCCTAATCTTGAAGAAGCTAAAAAATTTGCTGATGCAATTCATGAAAAATTTCCTGGAAAGCTTTTAGCTTATAATTGTTCACCTTCATTTAATTGGAAAAAACATTTGTCTGATAGCGAGATTGCGACTTTTCAACAAGAAATAAGTAAAATGGGTTATAAATTTCAATTCATTACATTAGCTGGATTTCATACTCAAAATATTGCTATTTTTGAATTAGCTGAAAAATATAAAAGCGAAGGCATGACAGCTTATTCAAAAATTCAAGAACAAGAATTTGCTCGTGAAAAAGATGGTTACACAAGTGTCAAACATCAAAGAGAAGTAGGTACTTCTTATTTTGACGCTGTTTCTAACACTATTAGCAGTGGTAAAAGTTCAACAACAGCGATGGCAGGTTCAACCGAGTCCGAGCAATTCTAAAAATACGTTCCTCTTAATAAAATAGTTATCTAACTGGCCCAGAAATGGGTCAGTTAGATTTTAATAGATACAATTATTTTTTAAATAATCTTGAAAGAAATCGCAATTTCCAAAAAAGTGTTTTTAAAAATTGGTCCAAATACAAAATAATAATTGTTTTTTCTTTCATCTTATTTTCATAGATCACATCATTTATTTTAATAGTACAAACTCCTCTGATATCTTTAAAATTTTGACTTTTTAGCTCAGAAAATTTATCGTAATAATTGTTAGTCATATGCTCAATAAAACAGTCTGGATCAGTTTGATTATTAATTTCTGGTAATAAAGTTGCTATAAAATAGTTAATGTTTAACGCATTGAAGCCTATTGAGGATCTTTCTGTTATTCCGTAATTATGTCTAAAGTTGTGGACTTTTTTTTTAAAATTCCACCATTTAGATCCTATAAAGTCTTTAAATTGTTGTTGATCATATATCCAGAAACAACAATAATTTTCAAGGTCATTTATAAAAAATTTCTGTGAATCAATACACACAAAATTTTTTAACCTTTCGGTAATATGAATACTGTAATTTTGATTATCTTTATTATTTTTTTCATATATCAAAAATCCTAAGTTAAATTTTTTAGACGACAAATTTTTATGAAATTTTAAATAATATTGTAAATTTTTTTCAGTAAATTTAATGTCATGTTCTAAGTACATAAAATAATTATAGCTATCTTTTTGTTTTTGCATTTCTGGTCTAGTTAGCCAAGTCAAATAACCTTTTTCCAAATCATCGTTATTAATTTGATGATTAATTATATTGGCATCTAATTCTTTATCATTTAAAAAATTATTATGGGTATGTATGAATATATCTGTTGGAAGAGAAAGTTTTTTTAGATTTAAAATATTTTCCTTTAAATAATCAAATCTAGTTAGGTTTCTATATCCCTCTTTTTTTTCAGGATTTGGATTGTAAAAAGGTATATGAATAGATATAGACATTTTTAAAATTAAAATTATAAACAAATTTAACATTTTTAATAATGAAAAAAATATTAATAACGGGTGGAACAGGATATCTTGGTAGGAATTTAGCACTTTTTTACAAAAAGAAATATAAAGTCTTTATTGGTGCAAGAAACAATAAACAAAATTTTTTAGTAAAAAACTTAACAAGTTGTGAAGTGGTTCCTCTTGATGTTTCTAATATTGAATCTGTAAACGATTGCTTAAACTATTCTAAGCCTGACATTGTTATTCATGCAGCTGCTACTAAATTTGTTGATCTATCTGAAAAATTTCCTTTTGAATGTATTGATATAAATATTGTTGGATCAGCTAACATAGCAAGAGCATGCATAAATAAAAAAATTCCTACAGTTATTGGTGTATCAACAGATAAGGCATCGCCACCTATTAAAAATATTTATGGTTTAAGTAAATCATGTATGGAAAGACTTTTCTCATCTATTGAGCCCTACGGTAAAACAAAATTTATCTGTGTTAGATATGGAAATGTGACATGGTCAACAGGTTCAGTGCTTCCTATTTGGAAACAAATGTTCAATAAAAACAAAACTATTTTAACTACAGGACCTAACATGAGAAGATTTTTTTTCTCAGTTGATGAAGCTGTAAGTTTAATCGATCAAGCATTAAAATTAAAAGATAAATTAGCTGGTAAAATTCTTTCTGCTGAAATGAAATCATCAAAAATGATAGATATTTTAAAAGTCTGGATTAAAAAATTTGGTGGAAATTATAAAATAATTCAAACAAGAAAAGGGGATAGATTAGATGAATATTTAATTGGAGAAGATGAATTAAAATATGCTGAAGTTTTGAAGATTAAAGATAAAAAGTATTTTGTTATAAATTTTAATAAATTATCAAAAAAACCACTTAAAAAAATTGTTTCTTCAAAAGATGCTAAAAAATTAGCACAGTCTGAAATAGAAAAGATAATTCAATTTGGACTAAGATCTAATGAACTCTAAAAAAATTAATCATGCTTTTATAATGGCTGCTGGTCGTGGAACTAGACTAAGACCTTTAACAAAAAAAATACCTAAAGGATTAATAAAATTTAGACAAACATCATTAATAGCAAATGGAATAAAAAAACTTAAAAAATTTATAGATTTCATCCATATTTCGGTGGGTTATAAAGGCCCGATACTCGCTAAGCATCTAATAGAAGAAAAAGTATCCTCTATCATTAATACAGATAAAAAAGGAAACTCATGGTGGATTTTTAATTCAATATTTAAATCTTTTGACTCACCTTTGTACGTTCTTACTTGTGATAATGTTACTAATATCGATTTTAAAAAAATTGAGAAAGACTATTATAAAAAAGGTCAGCCTATTTGCATGATAATACCCACAAAGCCAATTAAAGGTTTAGCAGGAGACTACATATTTAGAAAAAAAAATATTATTCAAGGATTATCAAGAAAGGTTAAATCAGATATTTATTGTACTGGCATTCAAGTATTAAATCCAAAAAAGATAAATGATAAGATTAAGTCAACAGACGATTTTAATATTCTTTGGAAAAGATTAATAAAAATTAAACAGCTATATGTTTCTGATGTTATGCCAAAAAAATGGTATACTGTGGATAACGTAGACAATTACAAAAAGTTAAAAAAAATTTTCAAATAATAGATGATAAATAAAAACTTCGGTTTTGGGACTCAGATTAGAAAATCTCCATATTTTGACTCTACCGTAAAATGGGGAGCAACAGGATTTTCTGTGTATAATCATATGTACATCCCAAGAGATTTTGGAAATCCTGAACAAAATTTTTGGAATTTAATAGAAAAATCTATACTTTGTGATGTCGCTGTTGAACGTCAAGTAGAAATTACTGGACCAGATGCATATAAATTCATTCAATTACTAACCCCAAGGGACCTTTCCAAATTATCAATTGGTCAGTGCAAATATGTTTTAATTGTAAATGATAAAGGGGGAATAATAAATGACCCTGTACTTTTAAGATTAGGAGAAAATCATTTTTGGTTATCACTTGCTGACAGTGATGTTTTGTTGTGGGCGCAGGGAGTAGCTGTTAATTCAGGTTTGAATGTTAAAATTAATGAACCTGATGTGTCACCACTACAACTCCAAGGCCCTACTTCAGCTAAAATAATGATTAAACTTTTTGGTGAAGATATTAAAGATCTTAAATATTATTGGTTTAAGGAATGTAAGCTGGATGGAATTCCATTAGTTGTTTCAA
The DNA here is from genome assembly GCA_902515605.1 of uncultured Pelagibacteraceae bacterium. Classification (GTDB taxonomy): domain Bacteria; phylum Pseudomonadota; class Alphaproteobacteria; order Pelagibacterales; family Pelagibacteraceae; genus Pelagibacter. The sequence continues at coordinate 12,680 of CABXVQ010000012.1, read as the reverse complement.
GAACTGGTTGGTCTAGTGAATTTGGATATGAAATATTCTTAAGAGATGGGACTAGAGGAAATGATCTTTATGAAAAAATAATGAAAGCAGGGAAAGAACACGGATTAATGCCTGGGCATACATCTTCTATTAGAAGAATTGAGGGTGGGATGCTTTCTTATCACGCTGATGCAGATATAGAAACCAATCCCTTTGAATTAGGTTTAGGTAGGTTGGTTAATTTAGATAGTGACATTAACTTCATTGGTAAAGAAGCTTTAAAAAAGATTAAACAAGAGGGAATTAAAAGAAAACAAGTTGGTTTAGAATTAGATTGTGAGCCACTGAAGGGTCCGAATACAACTTTTTGGCCTATATATAAAGATCAAAAAAAAATTGGTAAAGTGACCTCTGCAGTTTATTCACCTAGACTAAAAAAGAATATTGCATTGGCGATGGTTGAAATTAATCATTCTGATATTGGGAATAATTTAAAGATTATTAGTAATATAGAAATTAATTCTAAAATAATTGAAAAGCCTTTTTACGATCCAAAGAAAAAAATTGCTTCTTCTTAAGATTTAATATTATAACCTTTTTTCAATAATATTGAGACTGCGATTACACATATCACTAAAAATGACACCATGGATCCTACACTTATCCAAATATTAAAATCTGATATTCCATAAAATGAAAATCTTAAGCCATCAATTAGATAAACCACTGGATTAAAATAAGAAACAGTTTGCCAGAAAGGTGGTAACATATCTAAAGAGTATAAGCTTCCCCCTAAAAAAACCATTGGTGTAATAACTAATGATGGAATGATAGACATTTGTTCGAAGTTTTTACTAACAACACCAATTAAAAAACCAAATAATGCAAAAGTGAAAGAGACCAAAATTAACAAGAATATCATTAACATTGGATATTCAACAGTTACCTCAGCAAAAAATGAAGCTGTGGCATAAATTACAGCACCGACGATTAAAGTTTTGGTGGCCCCTGCTCCAACAAAAGCCAAAACAGTTTCAAGTGTTGAAATAGGAGCTGCTAAAATTTCATTAATAGTCCCATTAAATTTTGGAAAAAATATTCCAAAAGAAGTATTACTTATTGATTGAGTAAGTAACGTTAGCATCAATAAACCTGGAACGATATATGAACCATAGCTTACACCATCAATTTTTTGAATATAACCACCAATCACTGATCCAAAAACAACAAAGTATAATGATGTGGATATTACTGGTGAGAGAAGAGATTGACCCACAGTTCTTAAGAATCTGTTCATCTCATGAACATATATAGCTTTAAAACCATAATAATTAAATTTCATTATTCTCCCTTACTAAATTAACAAAAATTTTCTCCAGATTACTTTGTTCAGTTTTTAAATCTCTTAACTTTAAGCCTGTATCTTTTAAATCCTGCAATAAATCAGTAATACCAGTTTTTTCAGCTCCAACATTATAAGTATAGATTAAAGACATATGTTCTTCATCAATTTCAAGATTATATTTAATTAATTCTTTGGGAATTTCTGTAATTTTTTTTTGTAATTCAATATTTAATTTTTTATGACCCATCTTTTTAATTAATTCTTTTTTATCTTCGACAACGATAATTTCACCTTGATTGATAACAGCTACACGATCTGCAATAGCTTCAGCTTCTTCAATATAATGTGTAGTTAAGATAATAGTGACTCCTGTTTTTCGTAAATCATCAACAACCATCCACATATCTCTCCTAAGCTCAACATCAACTCCGGCTGTAGGCTCATCTAAAAATAATATTTTTGGTTCATGAGATAAGGCTTTAGCTATTAAAACTCTTCTTTTCATTCCACCAGATAATTGTCTTAATCTTTGATCTTTTTTATCCCATAAGCTTAAGTCTTTTAAAATCTTTTCTATATGTTCTGGTTTAGGTGATTTGCCATATAAACCTCTAGAATATGACACTGTATCGAAAACTGTTTCAAAGGACTCTAAATTTAATTCCTGGGGAACCATTCCTATTCTAGATCTTGTTTCACGATAATTTTTAATTATATCAAATCCATCAACTGAAACAGTGCCAGATGAGGGGGTAACAATCCCACAAATTATGCTAATTAAAGTTGTCTTACCTGCACCATTTGGTCCAAGCATCGCAAGAATTTCACCTTGTTTAACTTTAAGACTAACTTTTTTAAGTGCATCAAAACCATTATCATATATTTTTGAGAGATCATTAATTACTATTTGGTTATCTGACATTGAATTAGATATATAGACATTAATTCTCCTAATACAATCGACTAATATTAAAACTTTTTAATTTTAAAAACTATTAATGGTAAAAAAGTTGCAATTACAAAAGATAAGAATAACAAAGACTGTGACACAATAGGTGTGAATAATTCTTTTGGTAAAAGGATTCCAACTAATAAGCTTTTGGAAAAATCAGGAGCAGGAAAAATTAAAAAACCTCCTATTAATCCAATAATAATTGATACATAGGCAGTCTTTTCATTAATATTTTTATTATAGAAACTGTAGAAAACCGTTAAGACAAAAGCACAACAGAATAAATCAGCTAATAAAAATAGATATAAAATATCAAATCCTTTGGAAGCAACGATAAAAGAAATTAGAGATAAAAACAAAATTATATATTTAGAAACGTTTAGGTAATTTGTTTTTTTTTCTAAATTAAATGTTGCTTTACCATCTACAACAATCAAACTTGATATTGCATTTACCAAAGTATCTACAGTAGAGATAGTTAATGCCAAACCTAATATAATCACAACAATAGAAAGTAATTCCGTTTGTTCTTTAAGTAACAATGTAAAAAAACCAAGATCTGGTCTAGTAGTTGGATCTATGGAGAAAGCAACCATTCCTGTAAACCCCATATAAAAAACTACAGGTATAATTATAAAGAAAGATATAATTAAACTTTTTTTTAAAGTTTCATAATTTTTTGCAGCATATACTCTTTGCCAATTTCCCTGGTGAAATAAGTTTGTAGCAGCTACTGCAATAAAAAAAGTTAAACCAGCCGTATAACTAGGTAAGTAAGATGGGCTTAAAAGTTGAGGATTTTTTTTTTTTATAAAATCAAAAGAAAATTCAGATCCTGTAAAAGATGTAATGTATGATACTGAAATCAGTAATAAAATTCCAATAACAACCATTTGTATATTATCAGTAAATATTGATGCTCTTAATCCTCCATATAGAGTATAAGCAAGTGTAGACAATAATACGATTAAAGCAGTTATCCAAAGTTCAGTACCTGAAATATAATTAATTAGGACAGCCACTGCAGTAACTTCAGCACATAAAAAAATGAACATATAAAAAATAGTCATTAGCAAAATAAGTTTAAATAGACTTTTTCCAAACTTTTTTCTTGTAAACTCAATTAGTGAAGATCCTTTAGGGAATTCTTTTCTAATTTTTTTACCAAGGTATATTAAAAAAAACATTGGAAAGGCTGTACCTAATGAATATCCTATTATAGCTCCCATTCCTCCCCATGTTGAAGCAGATGCAGGGCCAAATAAAATCCATGCTCCTAAAGCTGAAGCAGTTAGACTTGTTGTTAAAGAAAATAATCCAATATTTCTATTAGCAATTAAATAGTTATTCAATCCTCGGTATTTTTTTGAATTATAAAGACCTAAAAAAACAAATATTAAACTTATAACAATTACTAATGTTAATGATGTTGATTGACTTATAAAAAATGATTTATCCATTGTTCTCCCTTTCTGAATTACCGGACAGGTTCTTAGGGTTTAATCTCAGTCTGTTATGACACCCCTTTAATATTGGTTTATACTTTATTATCCATTATTTCAACCATACACTTAGTGGCGTATTCCCGCCATTCGGATGAGTTTTTACCTTTAAGACTGTTTAAGTGATTACGATTATTTTGAATATCTTTTTTATGTTTAGCTTTATCTTTTTCATCTAAGTTGGCTTCCATATTAGTCAAATTAGTTTCCATAGCATTAATCCAACTATTTCCAAGTTCGACACATTTAACATCATCTTTTTCATCACAAATTTGTTTAAAAAAATTAAAAATTACATCGTCTGTTTTGATTGAATTATTCACTAAACTTTTATCTTATCTATTTGAGCTTCAGCTTCTCTTATAGATTTTTCATAGTCCAAAGCCATTTGATCAGCGCTAATAATTTCTACTTGATCAATTCCAAAAAAATTAAGAATAAATTTTAACCATGGTGTTAAAAAATCTTCTTCACTATTAAGTTTTGTTCCTCCTGAGGTAATTACTAAATATGCTTTTTTATTCTTAAGAAGACCCTCTCTTCTACCATTAGGTTTAAATCTAAAGGTTTCTCCTATTCGTGCAGCTAAATCTGACCAAGCTTTTAGAGTAGCAGGAGGACCATAATTGTAAATTGGGGCTGATATTATTATAATATCACTTTCTTTTAGCTCTTTAACTAATGTATCTGATAACTCAAACATTTTTTTATGATGTTCTGTTTGGTCTTTTTTATCAATTTTCATACCTGACTCGGTTAAACCAGAAACAAAAACCATTTCATTATCTAAATCTCTATAGATAATTTCATCTTCTGGTTTTTTTATCTTATTCAATAATTTTTTAGCTAAAGCTCTTGATGTCGAACCTTCTTTTCTTGCACTAGAGTCTATTTGATAAATCTTCATAATTTATTATCCAAAGTTTTGTAAGAATGGAAAAATATTTAATAAATAAAATCCTAAACCTTGCAGTTGATTAGTTAATATTAAAATACCAGTAATTAAAAGAATTATTCCCCCAATTTTAGATACTAAATTAATATTTCTTTTGAAATTTTTTGAAAATATCAAAAATTTCTGCATTAAATAACCTGATAAAATAAATGGTATTGCCAAACCAAAGGAATAAAAGAATAAAAGTAAAATTCCTTTTATTATGTTTTCCTCAGTGGCTGCTAGAACTAAAATTGATCCTAATATTGGACCTATACAAGGTGTCCATCCAAAAGCAAATGCCATACCAATTAAAATTGGACTATAAAAATTTTTATTTGTTTTAGTTTCAATTCTTTTTTCATAATTTAAAAATTTTAAATTTATGATCCCAATAATGTGAAGTGAAAAGAGAATTATTACTAATCCAGCTGCTATTCGAAGCTCATTAGAGTTTTGAAGTAATACTTGACCTAAGAAAGTAGATGCAGCCCCAAAAATTATAAAGACAATGGAAAAGCCAACAGTAAATAATATTATTGGTATTAGATTAATATTTTTTTTTTCAATTAATTCATTTATAGAGCTTCCTGAAATATAAGATATATATCCTGGTATTAATGGTAAGACACATGGGGATAGAAAGCTTACTAAACCAGCTCCAAAGGCAATAATTATTTCAAACATTAAATTTAATTTAAAATATTTTATTCTTTATATGGGAAAACTTTATGTTTTTGTGTTCCAAGATTATCAACACCTAAAACAACTTCTTCTCCACCCTTCAAAAAATGTGGGGGTGACATGTTTTCTCCGACGCCTGGTGGAGTTCCAGTACAGCAAATATCTCCAGGATGCAAACTCATACAGGAACTCATATAAGAAACTAAAGTTTTAATATCAAATATCATTTGTTCTGTATTTCCTGTTTGCATTCTTTTGCCATCAACATCTAAAAACATATTAAGTTTTTGAAAGTTTGGTAGTTCATCCTTTGTAACTATATAAGGGCCTATAGGGCCAAAAGTATCAAAGCCTTTTCCTTTATCCCAGGTTAAACCTTTATTTTTTTGAAAGTCTCTCTCACTAACATCATTCACCAAAAAAAATCCTAACACATGGTCTAAAGCAGATTCTACACTAACATTAATTGCTTTTTTCCCAATTACAAAACCTAACTCCACTTCCCAATCTGTATGATTGGAACTCTTTGGAACTATAATTGGATCATTGGGTCCAGTTATACAACTAGTAAATTTAGAAAATATAATTGGTTCTTTTGGTATTGGTAAATTTTGTTCTTCTGCATGATCTTTAAAATTTAATCCTATTCCAATAAACTTTGATGGATTTGAAACACAGGCTCCGATTCTTGTATTAGACTCTAGTTTAGGTAAACTTGAAATATCAGTTTTGTTTATTTTATTAATCGTATCAAAGTTTAATGTTTCAGGATTAAAATCAGTAATTAATGATGATAAATCTCGATAATTATTATCCTTATCTATAATGGCTGGTTTTTCTTCTCCAATTTCACCTATTCTACATAACTTCATTTTTTCTCCTTTTATTAATAAGTTGCTCTTCCACCACTTAAGTCAAAAACTCCTGCAGTGCTAAAAGAGTTTTCATCACTTACCAACCAACAAACTAAAGAGGCCAGCTCTTCTATTTTTGCAAATCTATTTCTTGGTATCTTGGATAGCATATAATTAATATGTTCATCTGTCATCTGGTCAAAAATTCTCGTTTTTGCTGCTGCAGGTGTTACGCAATTAACAGCGATATTTTTATCAGCAAGCTCTTTACCTAAAGATTTTGTTAATCCTATTACACCAGCTTTAGATGTACTATAAGCACTAGCGTTTGGGTTGCCTTCTTTTCCAGCAATAGAAGCTATATTAACAATTCTGCCGTAATTATTTTTAATCATGTGTGGAACAATAGCTTTGCAACAATAAAATGTTGAATTCAAATTCAATTCAATCACTTTCTGCCATTCATCTAAAGGATAATCCCACACTTTAGCATTCATCCCTGTCATCCCTGCGTTATTCACAAATATATCTATTTGACCTAATTTTTCCTCGAGTTCATCAACTGATTTTTTTACAATTTCAAAATCTGTTACATCGACTATTTGATAACTAAAATTTTCAGAATTAATTTCTTTTTTAGCTTTTTCAGCCTCATCTTTATCTATATCCCAAATTACAACTTTTCCACCTGATTGAATAATTCTTTTTGTAATAGCTAAACCAAAGCCTTGGGCACCACCAGTTACTATCGCAACTTTATTTGTTAAATTATATTTATTCATACTTTTTTCTTTCTTAATAATGGAAAAATTAATGCAATAAAAGATAAAATAAAAAACGTAACAACTATTGGTCTAGTCAAAAACAATAACCAATTACCCTCAAATATTACCAAAGATTGTCTTAAGGTACCTTCAACTAATTCTCCTAAAATTAAACCTATTATTACAGGAACTACTGAAAAACCATAACGTCTCATAAAAAAACCAATTACTCCAAAGAATAACATTATCCATACATCTAACATTGATTGACTTAGTGAATAAGTTCCACACACAGAAACTGCAAAAATCATAGGCCAAAGTAATTTATTTGGTACTAAAGTAATTCGAGCAAATATTTTGGCTCCAAAAAAACCAAATATAAAAAATAAAATATTTGCAATCAACATTGATCCAAAGATACCATATAAAAATTCTGGTTGCTCTCTGAATAGATCAGGTCCAGGTCTAACCCCGTGTATTATTAATCCAGTCAAAATTACAGCTGTCGTAGCACTTCCGGGGATACCTAATGCTAAAGTAGGAACCATAGCACCACCCGTAGCTGCGTTATTTGCTGCTTCAGCGCCTGCTATTCCTTCTACTGAACCTTTTCCAAATTCCTCAGGATTTTTAGACCATCTTTTTGCTTCAGAATATCCTATAAGAGATGCAACTGTTCCTCCTTCTGCTGGTAATACTCCAATAAAAGATCCAATTCCTGAAGATCTTAATATGGTTTTCCAAGTTTTTTTGTAATCCAATAGTGATGGTAGTTTTACTGCTTTTAATGCTACTCTTTTAAAAACTTGATCCAATAAAGTTGACTGAGTTAACATTTCACTTATTGCAAACAATCCCACAACTACAGGGATAAAACCTATTCCTTCTGACAATTCATTAATTCCATAGGTAAATCTTTCAATTGAAGTCATAAAATCTTTACCAATTGTAGATATTAATATTCCAAATGCTCCAGCTATTAAGTTCTTAATTGGGCTTCCTTCACCGATAGATGCGAGCATAGTTAAACCAAAAATTGCTAAAGCAAAATATTCAGGCTGTCCAAACTCATAAGCAAGCTGTGCAAGTAAAGGTGCAAAAAAAACTAAAACGACCACACTAAAGATACCTCCAATGGTACTAGATACTGTTGCCATGCCTAAAGCTCTTCCAGCTTCTCCTTTTTGAGCAAGTGGATAACCATCAAGACAAGTTGCAGCAGCCGCTGGTGTTCCTGGAGTATTGATCAGGACTGCTGTAATTGCTCCACCATAAGTAGCTGAACAATAAATTGCTGTTAATAAAACAATCGCTGATAAAGGGTCCAAGGTCATAGTAAAAGGTAAAATTAATGCACCACCTGTAGTTGGCCCAAGACCAGGTAATACTCCAAGTATCAAACCAAATAATGTTCCAAAAACTAATACAATCATTAATTTTGAACTCATTAATGGTGCAAACATTAAAGAAAGGTTTTCCATTTTAAACTTGATAATAAATATTAGTAATTATACCTGGGGGAAATCTTAAACCCAAAATTGTTTCAAAAAAAATGAAAACAATTATTGGAAAAATTATACTCACTAATATCAAATAAAATATTCTTCTTTCACCCCAACAATAAGAAACAAAAATTGATAATAATGATATCGCTAAAAAAAAATCTAGTGTTTTTGAAACAATAACAAATAATATGAAACTTAGTAAAGTTAAGAAAAAAGTTTTAGGTAGTTTTTTTTCAATTTTCCAAGGCTTTTTAATAGATAAATAAAAAACTATTAAAGTTAAACCAATTATTAAAAGCAATAATCCTTTTGGAAAGGTAGCTGGCTGTATACCTCTATTTAGAATTGGTGGTACAATATCAAAAGTAAATGTGCTAATTAGTAAAATAGTAGAAACGAGGATTATTGTAAAAGAAACTTTAAATTCGTCTTTAAAAAAAAAGGGCAAACTTTTGTTTGCCCTTTTTTGCTTTTGTACATTGCTCATTTTAAATGTACTTATTTTTTTGATTACTTTATGTAACCTAAAGCTTTAAGCTGTGCAGTCATTTCAGTAAGCATTTCTTCCATTTGCTTACCCCATTCATCAGCACCAACTACACTTGAGTCATCAAGTCCAATTTCAGTTAAGAAATTTTTGTAATAGTTGTGACTCATAGCTTTCATCATTCCAGCTTCTAATTCTTTTACTCTTGCAGCTGGAGCTCCTTTTTTAGTTACAAATCCTCTAACAGTAGATAAAGAAACAGGTATACCTAATTCTTTTGCTGTTGGAGAGTCTCCAATTTTAGCCATTCTATTATTTGCTAATACAACAGAAACACATAAAGTTCCGTCATTAATTTCTGTCAATGCTTCACCTAAATTTAAAACACCTACATCAATATCTCCTTTGACTAAGTTTGTTTTAATTGGTGCTACACCTTTGTAGGCAACAATAGTTGGATCTTTTAATCCACCTTTTTTTGTGAAAGCAATTGCACTAACATCATCAATACCACCAACGTGAGTTGTTCCGTATTTAAGTGATTTTGATTTTTGAACGCTAATAAATTTTTTAGCATCTTTGATGTCAGATTTACAGTTAACAACAAATAATTGTGGGTCATCAGTACCTCTAGCTAGAGGTTGCATGTCGCTAATTTTAACCTTAGTTTTTCCTAAGGCCATAGAAACAGCATGACCAGTAGTCCATGTTAGAGTGTGTTGACCATCAGCTGGTAAGCTCATCATATAATCCATAGAAACAGCTCCACCACCACCTTTTTTGTTAACTAATTGCATGTCTTGTTTAAGAACTCTTCTTGCTCTTAAAAGCATCATTCTAGTAGTAACGTCAGTACCACCACCAAATCCAGCGTGAGTAATTGCTTGTATAGCACCATCTGCTCTTGCAGATACAGTCATTAAAGGTATTGCTATAACAAAAAATTCAGTCACAAAGAATGCAGCGGCTAAGAAAAGTTTAAAACTTTTTTTCATTATTTCCCTCTTTGGTTAATTTATAATTAAATATTTAAGCATAATCTGTTACAAAGTTTAAGAACAAAATGAGTAAAAATAAAATTAAAATTGCTATATTATTAGGTGATCCATCAGGTATTGGACCCGAATTGGTCTCAAAGTTACTATGTGAAGAAATTACTAACAAAGCAAACATAGTTTTAATTGGTGAAAAAAAAATTTTAGAAGAAGGAAATAAGATTTCTGGAAAATCACAAGATTTAAAATTTGTTGAAAAATTTGAACAGATAAATTTTGATGAAGGAAATAAATTTTTTTTAGATATCTCAAAAGGTAAAAATCATAAATATAATTTATCTGAATGCTCAAAAGAGTCAGGAGAAAGTGTTCTAGAGGCTCTTAACTTAGCATTAGATCTTGCGAAACAAAATAAAATAGATGCTATTAACTTTGGCCCATTTAATAAGACAAGTATGAAGTTGGGTGGAAATACTCATTCTGATGAACTTCATTTGATGGCTGAAAAATTAGATGTAAAAAATTTTTTCTGTGAATTTAATGTTGTAGACAACTTTTGGACTGCCAGAGTAACTTCACACATACCTATTAGAGAGGTACCTGATCATGTTAAGAAAGAAAACATTATTAAACCAATTAAACTTATAAATAATGCAATGAAACTTAATGGAATTAAAAATCCTCGTGTAGCTGTACAAGCTTTAAATCCTCATGCAGAGTTTGGTATTGAAGAAAAAAATGAAATAATTCCAGCAATAGAAGAGGCAAAAAAACAAGGTATTAATGCAGATGGTCCTTTGCCATGTGATACTTCTTTTATTACAGCTTATAAAAATAAAAATCATGATTGTATAGTTGGCATGTATCACGATGCACTACAATCTGGACTCAAAGCGTTTGGTTTTGATAGAGGTGTTACCGTTCAAGGTGGTTTGCCACTACCTATTACTACACCAGCTCATGGTACTGCTTTTGACATTGCAGGAAAAAATAAAGCAAACTTAGAACCTACCTTGCAATCATTTAAGATAGCACTAACGATGGCAGAAAATAAATCTAAACAATGACAAAAATTAAAGACATTAAAACTTCCATTTATAAATGGACAGGTGAAATAGTTCCACCAGCTCAAAATTTTTGTACAAACCCAACTGATGCTCTTAGAGAGTCTGGAGATAAGATGAAATCATTTAGATTTCATCAATGGATGGTATGCGAAGTTATAGCTGATGACGGAACAGTAGGCTTAGGTAATGCTGCGCTCGCACCAGAAGTAACAAAAAAAGCAATTGATTGTTATTTAAAAGATTTAGTAATTGGTGAAGACCCTTTTGATTATGATTATTTATGGGACAAAATGTATAGAAGCACTATGGCCTGGGGAAGAAAAGGAATCGGAATGATTGGAATTTCAGCAATCGATCTTGGAATTTGGGACTTAATGGGTAAATTAAAAAAAAAACCAGTATTTGAATTGCTCGGAGGTAGAACCAAAGATAAGATTCCAGTGTATGCCTCAAAATTATATAGCCAACCAATAAAAGATTTACAAATAGAAGCTGAAAAATATTTAAATGAAGGTTTTAAAATGTTTAAAATGCGCTTTGGTTGGGGACCTAAAGACGGTGTGGAAGGAATAAAAAAAAATATTGAATTAGTAAATGCTGTTAGAGAAGTGGTTGGATATGAAACTGATCTTATGCTTGAAGCTTATATGGGATGGAATCTAGAATATTCAAAAAAAATAATACCTGAGCTAATAAAATTCAAACCAAAATGGTTAGAAGAGCCAGTAATACCTGATGATATTCCTGGATATGCAGAATTAAATGCTATGGGAGATGTTCCTATTGCAGGAGGTGAGCATGAGTTCAGTTATTTGGGCTTTAAACATTTATTAGAACTTAAAGCAGTCAGTTTTATTCAATATGATGCAAATAGAGTTGGAGGTATAACGCCTGGACATAAAATAAATACTTTAGCAGAAAAGTATGGCGTGCCTGTAATTCCTCATGCAGGTCAGATGCATAACTATCATTTAACAATGGCACATAACAACTGTCCTTTTTCAGAATTTTTTCCTGTTCACCAAGTTGAGATAGGAAATGAGTTGTTTTATTATTTATTTAAAGGGGAACCTGAACCCAAAAATGGTTTTATTAATTTAGATGATAATACTCCAGGACTAGGGATTTCTATAAATGAAAAATATAAATCTGATTTTAAAATTGTGGAGTAGTTAATTAACCTTTAATACCCATGTGAGTATATTTCACATTCAAATAATCCTTTATAGCCATAGAACCACCTTCTCTACCGTATCCACTTTGTTTAATTCCACCAAAAGGAGCTTCAGCAATAGCTATGAAACCAGTATTTACTCCTACTGTTCCAGTTTCCAATTGTTCTGAAGCTAAATGAGCTGTTTCCATAGAGTTTGTACAAACATAACTACTTAATCCAAGTTCATGATTATTAGCTCTTTCAATAACTTCATCAAAAGATTTAAAAGAGAGCATTGGAACTAATGGTCCAAAAGGTTCTTCTTTCATTATGGTAAAATTATCTTTAACATCATCAAATACTGTTGGTTCATAAAAAAATCCTTTGTTAAAGCCTGCTGGTCTTTTCCCACCAAGTAAAACCTTAGCTCCTTCTTTTTTGGTTTTTTCAACTAGA
>CABXVQ010000011.1:0-33018 GCA_902515605.1 uncultured Pelagibacteraceae bacterium | reverse complement strand
AATTAGACAAAATTGCAACTATCGAAAAAGCAGTTCATGATCAGAATTATCCTGAAAAAGATTTATTAGAATTATATAAAAGATTTCAATTTAATATAAATCAACTTTTGAATGCTAAAGATGCTTATAAAACTTTACCCAATATAGAAGCAAGAGCACTCGTATATCAAAAGATTTTATTAGAGTCAGAAATAGTTGAAAAATTGAAATTTCTTAAGATATTAAAAGAATCTTTTGAAAATGATGGTCTAGCAAATGCTTTTGATGCAGAGTTAAAAACGTTTCTTAAGGGCATAAAACCAACTGAGATACCTGATAATTTAACAAGTTTTTATTATACAAATATTAAAATTGAAAAAAATTTAGATAAAAAAATAAAAATTAATAATGATATTATTCATCAATCAAAGCTTATTAATTATTTTAATGGGGATTATGCAAAATCTAAAATTGAAAAAGATACTAACAACTTATTAAAGAAGATACAAAAAAACAAAAAATATTTTTTGTCCAAGAAAGATGTCATTTTGATAGAGTCATTAAAATATGATGGAATAGAAATCTCAGAAAAATATGACGATTTATACAAAATAGATGAAAATGAGATCCCAACTGATATTCAAATAATGATTAACAATGAAGAAACTGGTTTAGCTCTTTTGAGAATCGCTGAAGTTATTGGTCAAGATAGAATTGAAAGAATTGATGAAGATACTATTTATTTTATAGTTACTACACTCAATCAGTTAGATATTGATAGAATAAGAAATCAAATATTACTTCAAGTTCTCCCTTTAAAAGTTTAAAATTTAGTTTATTTAATTAATAAATGAGCATTGAAAAAATTATTACTGTACCAGATGAAACTTTAAAAAAAATCTCTGAACCTGTTGAAAAAGTTGGAGTAAATGAAAAAAAGTTAATTAATGATTTATTTGAAACAATGTATCATTCTAAAGGTATTGGGTTAGCAGCAGTACAAGTGGGTATACTTAAAAGGATTTTAGTCATTGATATATCAACTAAAGATGAAAAAAATAAACCTTTAAGTTTTATAAATCCTAAAATAAAAAAAATTAGTGATGAAACTTCAATTTATGAGGAAGGATGTTTATCAATACCCGATACTTTTATTGAAATTGAGAGACCCAAAATTTGTGAAGTAGAATACATAGATTTAGATGGCAAAGTTCAAATTATGAAATGTGATGGACTTTTATCAACTTGTCTTCAGCATGAAATAAATCATTTGGATGGTAAATTGATAATTGATCATTTGTCAAAATTAAAAAGAGATTTAATCATTAAAAAAATCTCAAAGACAAAAAAAAATCCTGACAGAATAGTAGTTTAAATGGCTAAAAAAATTATTTTTATGGGTACACCTTTTTTTGCTGTACCAATCTTGAAGTCATTATATCAAAATGGTTATCCAATTTCTGTTGTTTATACTCAACCACCTCAAAAATCTCATCGAGGTCAAAAAATAAATAAATCTCCGATTCAGGGCATTTCTGAAACATTGAACATAGATTTTAGATGTCCAGAAAATTTAAAAGATAATGATGAAGAATATAGATTTATAAAAAATTTAAATGCTGATCTTGCTATTGTAGTAGCTTATGGCAAACTAATTCCTAAAAATTTTTTAAACTTAACGAAAAAAGGTTTCATAAATATTCATGGATCTATTCTGCCTAGTTGGAGAGGGGCTGCTCCAATTCAAAGATCAATTATGAATTTAGATAAAGAAACGGGTATAAGTATTATGAAATTAGTTGAGACATTAGATAGTGGACCAGTCAGCAATATTTACAAAATTAAATTAGATCAAAATAATAATGCTGAAGAAATTTCAGAAAAACTATCCTTTTTAGCTGCCAAAAAAATTTTAGATGAAATTGATGATATATTGGATGATAAAGCAAAGTTTATAGATCAAGATCATTCCAAAGCCTCTTATGCTAAAAAAATTGAAAAAATTGAGGGCGAAATTAATTGGAATGATGAAGCACAAAAAATAATCGGAAAAATTAATGGTTTATTTCCTGTTCCTGGTGCATTTTTTAATTTTAAAGGTGAAAGGTACAAAATTTTAAAAGCTGTAATAGGAAATGGCATAGGTCAAGCTGGCGAAGTGTTATCTGATAAATTAGAAATTGCATGCACGAATAATCAATCAATAAAAATCCTTGAGATACAAAGACAAGGAAAAAAACCTCAAAAAATTGGGGAATTTATGCTTGGATCAAGTATTAGAAAAGGTTCATTATTATCTAATGCCTAGATATCAGATATTAGTAGAATATGCTGGAAGTAACTTTAGAGGATGGCAAGTTCAAAAAAAAGGGAAGACGGTTCAAGGCTTGATACAGGAAAAAATTTCAAAACTTTTAAAAGAAAAAATAATTATTTATGGGGCAGGTAGACTTGATAGTGGAGTTCATGCAAAAGAACAGTCTGCACATTTTGATTATAATATTGAAATAAAAAAAAAAGACAGGTTTTTACAATCAATAAATCATTTTTTAAGAAATGAAAATATTACAATTCTCAATTTAAAAAAGAGAGACAAAAACTTTCATGCAAGGTTTTCTGCTAAAATGAGAATATATAATTATATTATTATTAATCGATTAGGCCAACCTTCTTTAGAAAAAAATAGGTGTTGGCACATTATGAAAAAACTTGATTTAGAAATAATGAAAAAAGGTGCTAAAAAATTTATAGGGACTAAAGATTTTTCAACTTTCAGAGCATCAAGTTGTAGGGCAAAAAGTCCAATAAAAACTATGAAGCTGGTAAAAATAAAGTCTTCAAAAAACATAATTGAAATAGAGTTTAGGTCCCAATCATTTTTACAAAAACAAGTACGTTCAATGGTAGGCTGTTTAAAGTATTTGGGGGAAAAAAAGTGGTCGTTAAATAAATTTGAGAATGTTATGAAGTCAAAGAAAAGAAATTTATGTGCTCCACCGGCACCACCAGAAGGACTTTATTTAACGAGAGTTATTTACTAATTTTTTTTTACCCATAGCGAATTTTTTATGGATTCGCCATCTAGACTCTTCTCGAACAATATAACCACAGCAATTTTTAGCTCGACATTTACATGGAAATTGTTTGTAGTCTTTATCAAAGCCAAAACCATAATCACAAGTAAATTCCTCTCCTTTTTTGATATCTTTTATGGCTGTTATCCAAATTTTTAACCCCTTGCCATCATATTGAGAGTTAGGATCACAGCTATGGTTAATTAATCCTGCTGTATTCCATGAAAAATCTCCATCGAGTGTGTACCTTTTATTTAAAGTAAATAAATATATTGGTTTATTATTGTCATATTTATCGGACTCGTCAACTTGCTTGTTAGTAATTATCTTACCTGAGTAATTAATAATTTTTGTTCCCTCTTTAATATCTTTGGCTGCATAAAGTCCCCGACCTTTATTATCAATTTTTGATTTTTTAATTTTGTACAATTTCATGAGGGATATTTATAATGAGCTAGAAATTAATCAATTGAATTCAATAAGTGCGTTAACATGTTCATTAGCACTATTAGCTAAAGCGTTCAAATCATAACCACCCTCAAGTATTGAAACAACTTTTCCTTGAGTAAACTCTTTAGTAGCATTCAAGGTTCTTTTGGTAATCTCATAAAAGTCTTTTGAACTTAATTGAAATTGAGCTAAAGGATCATCTTTATGTGCATCAAAACCTGCTGAGAATAAAAGAAAATCAGGTTTATATTGAACTAATCTCTCTAAAACTCTATCAAACGCATTAAAATATTGTTCAGAATTGGTACCAGCGGGTAAAGGAATATTTAGAGAGTTGTTAAAGTCTCCCTTATCTTTTTCTGTCCCTCCTCCTGGATAAAAAGGATATTGGTGAGTAGAAATATATAATGAATTTTTATTATCACGCATGACATCATAGTTTCCGTTACCCCAATGAACATCAAAATCTACACAAGCAATTCTTTTATATTTATATCTATTAATTAGATAATTTGTTGCCACACCAGCATTCGATATACAACAAAATCCCATAGCTTTATCTTTTTCAGCATGATGCCCAGGAGGTCTTGCTAAACAAAATGCGTTTTTAAATTGATTATTTTCTATTCCATCTATTGCTTTAATTGTTGAACCTGCAGCATCAAAAACTGCTTTTTTGCTTTCGGGTGACACAACTGTATCCCCATCTAAAAACTTAAGGCCTTTTTGTGGAAAAGAATTATTTAAATTTTCAATATATTCTTTTGAATGTGTCATTGCTAAAATATCATCAGGCACACTAACTGGGGTTTCCCAAATTAAATCATTTCTTTTTTTTAATTTTTCTTTTATGGCAATTACTCTTTTAGGCTGTTCAGGATGACCATCACCTGTATTATGTTTTTCATAAGAATCAGAATTTATAATCGCTGTATTCATTTAAAGTAATTTTGCAAAATGTTCTCATAAATTTTTGTTAAATTTTTTAAATCTTTTAAGGATACTGCTTCATCCACACGGTGCATAGTCCTTCCAACTAAACCAAATTCTAAACCGGGTGATATAGCTTTGATAAATCGTAGGTCTGAAGTTCCACCTGTAGTAGATAATTTTGGTTTTATTTTAGCAATTTTTTTAATAGTGTTTTGTATCATATATGTTGTTTTATCTGGCTTAGTTAAAAAAGCTTCACCAGAAACCCTATAATCAATTTTGAATTTTGATTTATACTTTTTATTTGTTCTAATGAAAATTCTGTTAAGTCTTTTTTTAATAGAAGCTGAAGAATGTTTGTTGTTAAACCTAATGTTAAATGTTGCCCCAGCTTTTGCAGGAATAACATTATCAGCAGTGTTGTTTATATTTATTTTTGTAACTTCTAAGTTTGTAGGCTGAAAATCTTTTGTCCCTTTATCAAATTTAATATTTTTTAACTCATTTAAAATTTTTACAATAATTGTTGAGGGATTATTTGCCCTATGAGGATATGCAACATGACCCTGTATTCCAAATATAGTTAATTTACCAGTCAAACTACCTCTACGACCAATTTTAATCATTTCACCTAATCGATTTGGATTTGTTGGTTCACCTACTAAACAAAAATTTATTTTTTCTTTTTTTCTTTTAAGATATTCTACCACCTTTTTTGTTCCATTCACTGCATCACCTTCTTCGTCTCCTGTAATCAATAAACTAATTGATCCATTAAATTTTTTATTTTTTGATAAAAAAGTGCTCACAGCAGAAACAAAAGCTGCAATAGAACTTTTCATATCATTTGCGCCTCTTCCAATTAAATGGCCTTTTTTTATAGATGGTCTAAATGGATTTATTGTCCAATCTTTTATATTTCCTGGAGGGACAATATCAACATGGCCAGCAAACATAAAATTAGGACTTTTAGACCCTAATCTTGCATATAAATTTTTTACAGGTGAAAAACCTTTTTCTTTGAATTCTAATATTTTTGTCTTGAAACCAAGTTTTTTTAATTCTTTTTCTAAAAACTTCATCACCCCAGCATCTACAGGAGTTACAGATGGAAACCTAATTAGCTCTTTAGCTAATTTTAATTCATTAATCTTTTGCATAATTAGTCTCTTAGAAGATCGTTAATTGAAGTCTTTGACCTAGTTTTAGAGTCCACAGTTTTAATTATATGAACAGCATATAGATCTTTATGTGTGCCTGGTACAACTACTGAATACGGAGGTATACGACCTTTTGTAATTTCTCCATTTGATCTATTGATAATTTTAGTACTTTGGCCTATATAGCATCCCATTGAGAGAACACTTCCTTCCTCAACAATTACTCCCTCAACAACTTCAGACATGGCTCCAACAAACACATTATCTTCAATGATTGTTGGTAATGCTTGAGCAGGTTCTAGTACTCCGCCGATTCCAGAACCAGCAGATATATGGCAACTTTCTCCAATCTGGCAACAACTACCAGCACGGCTAAAGGTATCCATCATAGTTTTAGCCCCAATGTAAGCACCGATGTTTACATAACATGGCATAAGAACAGCATCTTTTCCTACGAATGATCCTTTTCTAACAGGCGAGTTTGGTACCATTCTAAAACCAGCTTTTTCATGGTCTTCTTTTGTCCAACCTGCAGTTTTACCTTTTAATAAATGAGCTTTGTCATACCAACTGGAGTATGGTCCATTTAAATTTTCCATTGGGTGAATTCTAAAACTTAACATGATTGCTTTTTTTAAATGCTGGTGAGTAATCCATTCACCATTTACTTTTTCAGCAACACGAGATTTGCCACTATCTAAATCACTTATAACTTGATTAATCGTATCCTTTAAAGATTGATCCGAATTAGGATTTACTTGATCTTTGTTTTCCCAAGCATCATTTATAATTTTTTCTATAGACATAATTTACTGACTTTTTAATAACCTTATTTCTTTTAGAAATAAAGATAGATTTTCAATTTTGTGTGAAATAAAATCTTTATCAGCATCCATTTTTCCAAAATGCTCATCATTAATTAACCAAACAGTTGCACACCCACGCTCATACCCGATACTCAGGTTTTTCGCAATATCCTCAATATAAATCGTTTCTTTTGGATCAATCCCAAATTTATTAACCATTGAGTCAAAAGTCTCTGCCTCAGGTTTGGGCACATATCCAGCATCTTTGATATCAAAAACTTTATCTCTACCAAATAAATCATACACTCCTAGATGTGTTAAAATATTTGCAGCATGGTCTGCAGAACCGTTTGTGAAGATAAATTTTTCCATATTTAATTGTTCAAGCTCATATCTCATAATTTTATCTGCTTTCATAAATGATAAATCTATATCGTGAACGAAGGATAAGAACTCATCTGGAGAAATTCCATCATGTATCATTAATCCTCTTAGCGATGTATTGTATTTGTAAAAGTAATTTGTTTGTAATTCTTTAGCTTTATCTTTATCGATTTTAAGTTTTTCAGATATAAATTGTGTCATTCTATTTGAAACTTGACCAAATACTCGCTCTAGAGAATAATTGTTATGTTTACCGTAACAAACACCATCAAGATCAAGGAGAAGATATTTTTTTTCTTTTAAGTTCATTTTCTGATTAATGTACCTGAGCCCTTATCCGAAAAAATTTCCCATAAACAAGAATGTTGTTTTGTACCATTAATTATACCAGCAGCAGTAACTCCATTATTTACAGCTGTTAGGCACGCGTTTACCTTAGGTATCATCCCGGAATTAATTGTTTCATCTTTTATCATCTCTAAAATCTCAGAAGAAGAAATTTCTGCTATCAGTTTTTTTTCTTTATTTAAAACACCATCAACATTTGTCATTAAGAGCAATCTTCTTGATTTAAGAGATTTCGCAACAGCCATCGCCGCAGTATCACCATTAATATTATGTGTTTGATTATTTTCATCTAATCCTAATGGGGAAACAATAGGTATTCTATTCTGTTTAATAATATCTAATAGAATTTTGTTGTTAATTTTTTTTGGTAGACCAACAAAACCAAGTTCTTTTGCTTCTGGTACCACCTCGATTATGTTATTTTTTTTTGTGTTAATAGAAACAGCTTTAGACCCCATTTTTTCTAAAGAAGATACTATATCATTGTTAAAATCAATAAGAACTCTTTCAACAATATCTATAATTCTTTTATCAGTAACTCTTAATCCTCTTATGAAATTTGATTGAATATTAGATTTATCTAATTCCCTTTTTATTCTTGGCCCACCACCATGAACTACTACAATAGATAGACCCAATTTATTTAACAAACATATATCTGCTATGAAGTTATCAAATATATTTCTATCAATAAAAACGTTACCCCCATATTTAATTACTATTAATTCATTTTTGTATTTTTCAATATATTTAGATACTTCTTTTATGGGTGGTCCATTTTCTGGTAATAATTTTTCTAGATCCATCAGCTTTTATTTGATTACAACAACAACATTATGTTGCAGTTTTAACTGTTGTTCTTTTCATAATAAAAACTTGTTGAGCCATGGTTAAGATATTATTTACAGTCCAATAAATTACTAAACCACTTGGAAACGGAGCAAGTATTACAGTTAAGAAAAGTGGAAAAAACATAAATATTTTTGCTTGCATGGCATCGGTAGGAGCAGGATTAAGTTTTTGTTGCACCCACATTGAAACACCCATTGCTACAGGCCATGCTCCTATAACTAAAAAAGATGGTACATCATATGGTAGTAAACCAAACAGATTAAATAAACTAGTTGGATCACGTTCACTTAAATCATGAATCCAACCATAAAAAGGCATCTGCCTCATTTCAATGGTTACAAATAAAACTTTATACAAAGCAAAGAATACAGGAATTTGGACAAGTATTGGTAAACATCCTGACATTGGGTTTACTTTTTCTTTTTTATAAAGTGCCATCATTTCTTGCTGTAACTTCATTTTATCATTTTTATGAAGCTCTTTAAGCCTTACCATTTCTGGTTGGAGCGCTTTCATTTTTGCCATACTTCTGAATGAAAAATTAGCAAGTGGAAAAAAGGCTAACCGAATACAAATTGTAATTGCAATTATAGCTAAACCATAATTACCAAGAAGTTTAAAAAAATAATCAATTCCAAAAAATAATGGTTTAGTTATGAAATATAAAAAACCCCAATCTATAACTAAATCAAACTTATCTATATTTAATGACTCAGCATATCCATCAATAACATCTACTCTTTTAGCAGCTACAATTATTTGCAAGCTATCTTCAATTGAACTATTTTGGTTAAGTTCTAGAGGCTCAGTGGTAATAAAATTTGCTCTAAACTTATTTTTATAATCAAATGTTGTTTTAAATTCTTTATTTTTAGGTGGTATGATTGAGGCTACATAATATTTATCTCCAACACCTAACCAACCTTTTTGAGCAGTACGAGAAAATTTTTGATCTTGAATATCATCATAATCCTCTTCAATTAATTCATCATCTAAAGTAGCAATTGGACCCTCATGAAGAATATAGAAGTTAGATAAACCTTCAGGAATTTTATTTCTAATTATTTGACCATAAGAATAAAAATCATATTTCTTGTTAGTAGAATTTATTACTTTTTGATTTATGGAAAATAAAAATTTGTCATCTAAACTAATTTCTTTTTCAAAAGTTATTCCTTGTTTATTAGTCCAAGATAATTTTATAGGTGATTTTTCTGTGAGAATATCATTTCCAATGATAGACCAGACTGTATCAGAACTTGGAATATCAATATTTTTATCGGTAGTAACGAATCCACTTTCAATAAAATAACCCTCTTCAATATTTCTTGGCCCTAGTAGTGTTACCTTTTCTTCACTTTCCAGACTTATTTTATAATCTTTAAAAGTTAAATCATCAATTGCTGCACCCTTTAATGCAATAGATCCAATGATACTTTGGTTTTCAAATTTTATTCTATCACTTTTTTTTAATGCTTCCTCTCTAGATATCTGAACTAAAGTTTCTTTTTGTTCTAAAATTGGAGTATCGGTATTTTGTTCTATCTTATTTTTTTCAGATAAATTTTGTTTTGTTATTGATTGCTCTGGAGTAAAAAACAATGCATATAAAACTATTACAGCTGAAGATAAGGCTATTGCAGCTATTACGTTTTTAGATTCCATTATTTTTTAACCTTTATTTTTTTGTCAACTGGATCAAATCCTTCTCCACCCCCTAAAAATTTTATAGGATGGCAAGATAAAATTCTTTTAAAACTCATATATAAACCTTTTAATAGACCAAATTTTTTTAATGCATCAATACTATACTCTGAACAAGTTGGTAAATATCTGCAAGAGTCCCCTATTAAAGGGCTTATCAAATATTTATATCCTTTTATTAATTTTATCAAAATTATAGTGAGAATATTCATTATTTAATTTTTTTAAATTCCTGAAATAAGGTTTCTTTTATATTAGTATAATCACTGTGTAACACACTCGCCTTACATATAACAAGATAAGAAAAATTAAACTTTATTGTTACTTTTTTTACTGCTTCATTCATAATGTTTCTTAGTCTTCTTTTAATTTTATTTCTTTGAACTGCATTTCCTATTTTTTTCTTTGTCACAAAGGAAATATTTAGTTTATCATTATTTTTCTTATCTAATTTACCAAAGAAAATTGTAGCATATTTGTTTGATACTTTTTTCTTTTTAAGCAATGATTTAAATTCTTCGTTTTTTGAAAGAGCAACAATTTTGCTTCTCATTAATTTAACCAGATACAGTTAATGATTTTCTGCCTCTAGCTCTTCTTCTAGCTAAAAGTTTTTTCCCACCCTTAGTTTTCATTTTCGACCTAAAGCCGTGTTTTCTGGCTCTTTTGATTTTTGATGGTTGGTATGTTCTTTTCATAATTGTGGTTAAATTTTTATTAAATTTGGCCCTTTATAGTAATTAAATATATAAATAGCAAATAGAAGATTTTATAAATACGATAATGAATAATGGAAAAAACTAAAAAAATTAAAATATTTATAGGTTTATCTTACTTAATCTTGATATCTATATTTCTGTTTTTGTTTTTTTCAAAATTTAGTCTTCAAGAGATTACATCTTACAACTTTATAAAAGAAAATAGATCATATTTCTTAGAACTTAAAAATTCTAACTTATTTTTTATATCAACAATTTTTTTGATTTTTACAATTTTATGGGTATTTCCATTTTTAGGATTTGGATCTCCAATAGCTTTAATTGGTGGATTTATTTTTGGAAAATGGTTGGGCACAATTCTTGTAGTATTAGGTTTAAGCATAGGAGCAACTTTTTTGTATTTGTTTGGTAATTTTTTTTTAAAGGATCTAATAAGAGAAAAATTTCTAAAAAGATATCAAAGCCTCGAAATTAAATTTAAAAAATCGGAATTTTTTTATTTATTAATTTATCGTTTTATAGGAGGAATTCCTTGGCAACTTAGTTGTCTTTTACCAACAATTTTTAATGTAAAAGCAATTAATTTCTTCTTCGCAACATTAATAGGCATTATTCCTCAAATTTTTATAGCTGTTTCAATTGGTAGTGGACTTGAAAAGGTTATTGATCAAAATTCAGAAGTTCCTGGATTATCAGAAATAATTTTTTCTCCAGAAGTATACGTTCCTATTCTAGCTTTTTTTATTTTAGTCCTGTTAACTATTCTTCTTCGAAAATTGTTTTATAAAAGCTGATGGTGCTCCCACCCTGTACTGACCAGGGAACTAGTCCTTACCAAGGACTTGTTATACCATTTAACTACAGAAGCGATTATCACAAATTGTATTTTATTGATAATAAAGCATTTTTTTCAAATTATTGCCTTAATTTTTTGATGAATATGATTTATATCTACTTAAGGAAATTATATGGGCATTCATTACGATTATAAATCTACTAAAAGTGCTAAGCTGATGGAAAAGCAGGCTAAAAGAGAAAAAAAGCTTGCTGAAAAAAAAGCTAAGCGGCTTGCAAAAGAAGGTCCAAAAAAAGACGATGACCATGATAAAACTTTAGATGCGTCAAAGCCTATAACACTAGATTTTCTAACTAATCCAAATAAAGAATGAGAGTAAAAGAAAAAAATGAGCGATTAAGCTTGGCGCTAAGAAAAAATTTGAAAAAAAGAAAATTGTTTCAAAAAAAAAATAAAAAAAAGAATAAATAATGTCAGTTCTTTCCGATAAGTGGATAAGAAAAATGTGTAAAGAGAAGGATATGATCTCACCTTTTGAAGAAAAGCAGGTTAGAGGTGATAGTATTTCTTATGGTCTTTCTTCGTTTGGTTATGACGCAAGAGTATCTGATGAATTTAAGATTTTCACTAATGTAAATTCAGAAATTGTAGATCCAAAAAATTTTAAACCAACTAATTTTGTCACAAAAAATACTTCGGAATGTATTATACCACCAAATTCCTTTGTGTTGGCTAGAACTATGGAAAAATTCAAAATACCAGAGGATGTTTTGGTTATTTGTTTGGGAAAATCAACATATGCAAGATGTGGTATTATAGTTAATGTCACTCCATTGGAACCAGGTTGGGAAGGTTACGTAACACTAGAGTTCTCTAACACCACACCATTACCGGCTAAAATTTATGCCAATGAAGGTGTTGCTCAATTTATTTTCCTTAAGGGCAATGAAAAACCTGAGGTAACTTATGCGGATCGTGATGGCAAATATATGGGTCAAACTGGTGTAACTTTACCTAAAGTTTAATAATGCAAAAGTTAGAAGTTTTTGGAGCCAATAAGCTCAAGGGAGAGATCGATATTTCAGGTTCAAAAAATGCTTCTTTACCAATTTTAGCCGCAACTTTGTTAACAAATAAAAAAGTCTATTTAGATAATTTACCAAAAGTTAAAGATATTGAAACAATGATTAATCTACTTAGGTCACTGGGTTCAAAAACAAAATTGAATAAAAAAAATTTAGTAGTTGATAATTCTAAACAAAATAAAAATTTTGCTTCCTATAATTTAGTTAAAACTATGCGTGCTGGAATTTTAGTTCTTGGTCCTTTACTTGCAAAATTCGGTAAAGCCAAAGTATCTCTTCCTGGTGGTTGTGCAATTGGTACTAGACCTGTTGATCTTCATCTGAAAGCTTTATCAAAATTAGGTGTAAAATATAAAATAATTCAGGGCTACATTCATGCAACAGCTCCAAAAGGTTTAATAGGTACAAAAATTACTTTTTCAAAAATTTCAGTAGGAGCAACTGAAAATTTGATAATAGCTGCTACATTAGCTAAAGGAACCACAATATTAAAAAATTGTGCAATAGAACCAGAGATAAAAGATTTAACAAATTTTTTAATTAAATTAGGATGTAATTTAAAATGGTTATCAAATCGAACAATTAGAATTAAAGGGGTAAAAAATACACATGAAATTAAATATTCTGTGATGTTTGATAGGATTGAAGCAGGAACATATTTAGTTGCAGCCGCTGCTACTGAGGGAAATTTAAGGATTAAAAAAGTAATTCCAGAAATAATAAAGACTGAGATTAATATTTTAAAAAAAATTGGTGCAAAAATTGTAGTAAAAAAAAATCAAATTCATATTTATGGAAATAAGAAAATAAGAAACACAAATATAAAAACAGCCCCTTATCCAGGATTCCCCACAGATTTACAAGCTCAAATTATGGTATTGCTGTGTAAAGCAAACAAAAAATCTTTGATTAAAGAAGATATTTTTGAAAACAGATTTATGCATGTTTCAGAATTAAATCGAATGGGTGCTAAAATTTTAATAAAAGGGAACAAAGCATTGATAGAAGGAAATATCAAATTTACTGCTGCAGAATTAATGGCAACAGATTTAAGAGCTTCAGTTTCTCTTATTCTTGCAGCTCTTACAACTAGAGGCAAATCAATAATAAACAGAATTTATCATTTAGACAGAGGGTATGAAAATATAGAAAAAAAATTAAAAAGAGTTGGTGCAAAAATAAGAAGGATAAATTAATGGGGAAAAAATATTTAGCTCAAATTATTGCAAGTGATAATGAAGGTTTACAAATGATTTCAGCCTGTAGTGCTGGTGCAAAAGTAAGAGTTTCAGATATTAAATATCTTAGCTCAAGTAAAGTTTTTTTATTATCTATTGAGCGTACTAAAATTGAAGGAGGGCAAAATAATAAAAAGATTAATAGTATTTGTCGGTTTGATTTCGTTGATAATGTAAAATCTAAGAATATTAACCAGAAAAATGATAAATTAATCATAGAACTAATTGCAATAGACTATATGAAAAATAATGATAATTATGAAATTAATTTAATTTTTAAAGATAATGCTCACATTGTTTTGACAACAGAAGCTATTGAAGTAAGGCTTGAAGATCAAAATGAGATCAAAGAATAATGAAAATATTAAATAGTAATAACAAAAGTTTTGATAAAGTTTTAGACAATATACTTATAAAACGAAAATATAAGATTAAATCCAGCTTGATTTCAGTGACTGGCATTATCAATGATGTGAAAAAAAATGGAGATAAAGCTTTGTTGAGATATGAAAAAAAATTTAATCTTAATAAAACTATTATTCCATCAGCTAAGCAGATTTCAAGGTCAATAAAATCTTTAGATAAAAAAGTAAAAAAAGCAATTGATCTTGCATATTCAAGAATTTATAAATTTCATTCTTTTCAAAAATTCAAAAACATTTCTTACTCTGATAAATTTAAGAATAAACTTGAATATAAATATTTACCAATCGAGTCTGCTGCAATTTATGTTCCAGGGTCATCTGCTTCGTATCCCTCTAGTGTTTTAATGAGTACAATTCCTGCAATAGTTGCTGGAGTTAAAAGAATAGTAATGATTAATCCTAGTTATAAAGGAAAACAAAACCCAGCAGTTTTATATGCAGCTAAAAAATGTAAAATAAAAGAAATTTATTCAATTGGTGGTCCTTCTGCTATTGCTGCAGCAGCTTACGGAACTAAAAAAATTAAAAAAGTTGATAAAATAGTAGGACCAGGAAACTCTTTTGTGGCAGCTGCTAAAAAGGAGGTTTTTGGTGATGTTGGAATTGAAGGTATGACTGCAGGTCCATCTGAAATTTTAATTGTATGTGATAAATTTTCAAATCCAGAATGGGTTGCCAGTGATTTAATTGGTCAAGCTGAACATGACGTTTTAGCTCAATGTATTTTGATTTCAAAAGATAAAGATTTAATTCAAAAAGTTAAGATTGAAATCTCAAAACAATTAAAAGAATTACCAAGGGTTTCTATTGCTAAAAAAAGTTTAATTAGTAATGGAATTTTAATACATATTAATTCAGATAAAAAGATTGCAGAAGTGATAAATAAAATTGCACCAGAACATTTAGAATTGAATGTTAAAAATTATAAATCATTTATACCTAAAATCAAAAATGCAGGTTCAATTTGTTTAGGTAAATATGCTGTCATGGCAATGACTGATTATAATGTTGGATCAAATCATGTATTACCTACTAATAGTTCAGCAAAATATTCTAGCGGTATAAGCGTCAATGAATTTTATAAAAGAATTTCATATATAAACTTATCAAAAAAGGGTATTGAAAGTCTTGGACCATCAGTTATAACTCTTGCAAATTATGAAGGGTTAGCTGGGCATGCTCAATCTGTTAAAAAAAGAATAAGGAGAAAATAAATTTGTCAAAACAAGACTTACTTGAATTCAAAGGTAAAGTTACTGATTTATTACCTAACGCTATGTTTAGAGTTCAATTAGAAAATGGTCATGTTGTTACTGCACATACTGCAGGCAAATTAAGAAAAAATAGAATAAGAGTATTACAAGGTGATAATGTGACAGTAGAAATGACCCCTTATGACCTTACTAAAGGCAGAATAATCTTTAGAGGTTAATCTTTTGCCTCGGTAGCTCAGGAGTAGAGCAGAGCCCTGAAAAGGCTTGTGTCGGAGGTGCGAATCCTTCCCGAGGCACCATCAAAACATCTTGAAAATTCTTATAATAAAAATTAACATCGTAAGATAATAATAACAAAAGGACTAAGAAATAAGATGAGTACATTAAAAGGAACAGTTAAATGGTTCAATGGCAAGAAAGGCTTTGGATTCATTGAAAGAGAAGATAAAGAAAAAGATGCTTTTGTCCATGCGAGTGCAGTGAAAGCAGCTGGTATGAGATACCTTAATGAAGGTGATAAAATAGAATTTACTCTTGAAGATGGTCCAAAAGGCCCATCAGCGGTAAATTTAAAAAAATTAGACTAATACTAAAATTTTTAAAGGACGTTTTTCTTATAAATAGATTAACGTCCTTTTCTTTTAAGGGTTGAATAATTTAAATATTTGTCATAAAAGACCCGCATGATTATAAATAATACATTGATGATAACTTCAAACAGTTCTCACAAAAACTGTTTCCATAGCCTATAGGCTATTTATTTATAATATAATTTTAAATCCACACAAAAATAATATAAAAACAAGGAATGCCTGGGTGGTGTAACGGTTAGCACGAAAGTTTGTGGAACTTTAAGTTTGAGTTCGATTCTCAGCCCGGGTACCAAAAAATGAATAAAGAAAATAAACTAGTTCCTGGATTACCTCCAGGATTTGAAGATCGTTGGGATAAAAAAATTCTTCTCAAAAAAAAGCTTTTAGAAGCTATTGAGAATAATTTTATAAAATTCGGAGCTGAAGCTCTTGAAACTCCCTCGTTCGAAATCGCAGAAAATATAGGATCTTTTTTGGCAGAAGATGAAGCTAATCCTATGTCTGATGTATTCTCATTTAAGGATGGAGACAAGAATATAACTCTTCGTTACGATCTCTCAAGTCCCCTTGCAAGATTTTATGCTCAATACAACCAAGAACTTCCATCAATCTTCAAGCGATATCAAATTCAAAATGTATTCAGAAATGAAAAAGCTGGAAATGGTCGATACAGAGAATTTATGCAAGCAGATTTTGATATTGTTGGAAATGTTAATCCTGCACAAGCAAATGCAGAGCTTTGTAATTTAATATCAAGCACACTAACAGATTGTGGATTAAAAAAAGATCAATTTACAATTAATGTGAGTAACAGAAAAATAGTTCAGGGTTTAATTGATGATTTAAAAATTTCTGAGGAAAAACAAACAAAAGTTATTAGAGCAATTGATAAACTCGATAAGCCTGGCTTTGGATTAAAGGGAGTTGAAGACTTACTTAAAAAAGAGAGAAAAGATCAAAGTGGAGCTATCACTAAAGGAGCTGATTTAAGCAATGAACAGGCATCACAAATATTAAATTTTCTAAAAATAAAAGATTTAAAAAAATTAAAAGAAACTTTAAAAAATCCATTATCTCAAGAAGGAATTCAAGAATTAGAGAATGTATTTCAATTACTTGGATATGGTTCAAATTTAAATCAAGTTAAAACAAACTTTACGATTGTGAGAGGGCTCTCGTACTATGATTCATTTATAGTCGAAACAAATTTAAATTTCAAAGTGACTAATAATAAAGGTAAGGAAATTGAGTTAGGTAGTATCTGCTCAGGAGGATCGTACGCCAAACTTATTTCAAGGTTTAGAGGTGTTGATGTTCCTGGGACTGGAATTAGTTTTGGTGTAGACAGGTTGTTATTCGCATTAATTCAGTTAAACCAAATTCAAGTACAAGATCAAAAACCAGTTTTAGTTTGTGTCATGGATGAAAAATACTTAAAGAATTATTATGAAATTGTTGATCAATTAAGAAATAATAATATTAATGCAGAAGTTTTTTTAAACACTAAAAAAAATCTTGGTAAACAACTCGATTTAGCAAACAAGCGTGAATTAACAGTAGCAATTATTTGTGGGGAAAATGAGTTTAATGATAATACTGTGACCATTAAAAACCTTAGAGGTGTTAAGGGTGAAAATAACCAAACAATCCCAAAGTCAAATTTAATAAATGAAATCAAAAAACTTATCTGAAAAAATCCTAAAGTCTGTTAAAGGCAAGGGATTTAAATATATTGAATTACCCTCAGTAATTGAAACTAATCATATTGTTCAAAGATCTGGTGAAAATTTTAGAAAATTTATTTTTTCATTTATTGATCAAAATGGGAATGAACTATGTTTACGTCCAGATTTAACAATAGTTTCTTGCCTAAGATATTTAGAAAGTAACTTAAGAGGTAAAGAAAAAATATTTTATAGTGGGCAAGCGTTTAGGAAATCTCAAAATAGAAAAGACTCTATAATTAGAAATCAAATTGGATTTGAAATCATTGGTTCTAAAGATGAAAAAAATGATGATAAAGAAATTATTAACACTTCTTTAAATTCTTTAAAAAATTTAAAATATACCTCGGGAACTTTAACATTAGGAAATGTTGAAATATTTAAACTTTTAATATCTAAACTGGATATTCCAACTAGATGGAAATTAAGATTATCAAGACATTTTTGGAGAGAAGACTATTTTAATGATTTATTAAAAAGGTTGGAAACAAACTCTGATGTTGATCCAACTATAGTTGAGATAGATAAAAAACGTTATCTAAAAATGCTCAAAGGTGACAAGAACTCAATCGTTGCTGAAAGATCAATTGAAGAAATTTTAAAGCGTTTTGATAAAAAGATAAAAGATCCAAGACGTCCGAGTAAAGGAAGAAATGTATCAAAAATTATTAAAGAGTTTTTAAAGATTAAATGTCCAATCAATAAAGCTGCAGATGTATTAAACAAATTCTTTAAGAAATATCAAATAAACTTAGTGGTAGATCAAAGATACTTTCCAACCTCAGTTAACAGAACTTCAAAACTAAATGTAGTTTTTTCAACCTCATTTGGAAGACAACTTGAATATTATACAGGTATGGTTTTTAAAATTGATATCAAATTAAATAATAAGATTAAAAATATAATTAATGGTGGAAGGTATGATCAATTAATTTCTGACCTTGGATCTAAAAAACAAATATCAGCGGTAGGGGCTGCTTTAAATTTAAATTATTAAAATGAAAAATATAATCAATATAGGAATTCCAAGTAAAGGCAGGCTTAGAAAAGACGTTTTAAACATTTTTAAAAAGAAAAAATTAAAACTATTTTCTGAACGAGGTGAGAGGGACTTAATTGGTTCTATTAAAAATAAATCAAACATTAAAATTCTTTATTTACATGCAAGAGAAATTATTCAAAGACTAGGAGATGGTTCTTTAGATATAGGTTTTTCAGGCTTTGATTTACTTAAAGAAGGAGAAATTAATATCCAAAAAAAAATTAACTTAGTCAAAAAGTATGAGTTTGGAAAAGCAACTCTAGTTGTTGCTATTCCAGATCCGTGGATTGATGTGCAAACAGTAGCTGATTTGGAAGAAATAGCTTTTGAATTTAGGGATAAAAAGAAAAAAAAATTAAGAGTTGCAACCAAGTATCCAAACTTAACTAAAGAATTCTTATTCTCTAAGGGTGTAACACAATTTCAATTAGTTGAAAGTTTGGGCGCTACCGAGGCTTATCCTTTTACAGGTTCTGCAAATTTGATTACTGATATCAGTTCCACTGGTGAGACTATAAAAAGTAATAATTTACGTATCCTTAAAGATGGTGAGATTTTAAAATCCCAAGCATGTATTTTTACTTCAAAGAAAAACTTTAAAAAAAAAGGTTTAAAAGCTTTAGTTAAATTACTTACCAAGTAATTTATCTTTGAAATAAATAAGGATTATTTTGATAATATCTAAATTTCTAAATATTGCGTATAGAGCTATCAAAATGGCTATTATAAATATAATTTTCAAAATAAAATATAATTCCATAAAAAACCCTTATAATACAAGTTACGAATCATGGACACAATTTTATTAATTATTTTAGTTTCTTTGTTAGGCACGACTTTAGCTATTTTGTATTTGAATATTAGATCTAAACCCAAGTCAGAAAGTAAAGAGTCAGAAGAAATAGCCAACTTAAAAACTGAAATAGTTACATTAAAAGATACATTAAATAATACTATCAATACTTCACTTGGTACCATGTCGACTTCCTTCAATGCATTATCAACTGGGGTTACAAAAGATATGACTGAAGCCTTGACAAAAGTTGATGAGAAGGTTGGTAATTTTAATCAACAAGTACAATTACTAAATCAAAGCCAGGAGGGTATTACTAAAATTTTAGCAGGTGTTAAAAAATATGGAACCTTAGCAGAGTATTCTCTTGATGCTTTAATTAAAGATTTATTGCCTGCATCTCAATTCATGACAAATGTTAAAATGAAAGAAGATACGAGTGAAAATGTAGAATTTGCAATTAAACTCCAAGGAGATGTTCTAGTTCCAGTAGACTCTCATTTTCCTGTAGAAAAATTTAAAGCAATTACTGATGCATATGAAGCTGATGATAAAAGAGAAGTTGCTGATGCTAGAACAAAACTAGCAAATGCTTTTAAAGCTAAAGCTAAAAGTGTAATGGAAAAATATATAGTTCCACCTAAATCAACAGATTTTGCAATAGTGTATGCACCAACAGAGAGTCTTTATAAAGAATTGACTGAATATCAAGATCCAAGCACAAAAGAACTATTAACTCAAGAACTAATGAAAAAATATAAAATAGTAATTTGTGGCCCTAATACTCTTTCAGCTTATTTGCAATCCTTACATATGGGATTTCAATCACTGAAAGTTCAAAAAGGGGCTACAGAAATATATAATCATCTTAAAACTATCACCACAAGATTTGGAAAACATTTTGAAAATATAATTACACTTAGAAAAAAATTAGAAGAAGCGATGAATGTGGTAGATAAGTTTGGTACTGATGCAAGATCAATTAGTAGAACTTTAGAAAATATAAAAGATCCCGAGCAGGTTGAGAAAGCTGTTCAAACAGAAAATGTAGAAAAATTTGTTGAAAGAAATAAACAGCTTAAAAATTAATTTCTTTTTTCCTTTAATACCGATTATAAGAAACTTCATGCAATGGAATAGAAAATATGATTATCCTTCGTCATCAAGAGCAACAGTAGATGGAATTAGAAGATATGTACTAGGAGAGTCAAAACTACCGAGTGTTACTTCAATTTTAGACGCAACCAAATCTGAAGAAGATAAAGCAGCTTTAGCCAATTGGCGCGAAAGAACTGGTCAAAAAGAAGCCGAAGCAATTACAAAAGCTGCGAGTAGTCGGGGTTCCAAAATGCATAATTATTTAGAGTCTTTTCTTTTAGGAAGAGAAAATTTAAGTTTTTTTGAAGATGGTCAACAATACAAATCTATGGCTAAACAAATTATTGATAAAGGTTTAAAAAATAGGTTAGAAGAAATATGGGGAGTTGAATGTACTCTTTACTATCCAGAAAAATATGCAGGAACTGCTGACTGTGTTGGTGTTTATGAAGGACAATCTTGCATAATTGATTTCAAGCAATCTAACAAACCAAAAAAAGCTGAGTATATAGATTCATGGTTTTTACAAACCAGCGCGTATTCTTTAGCTCACAATATTGTGTATAATACAAACATCACATCTTGTGTAATTCTTGTTTGTACAGTAGATAGTCTATTTCAAGAATTTAAAATTCAAGGCTCAGAATTAATTACTTACCAAAATTTATTCTTAGGAAGACTAAAAAAATTTAATGAACTCTCAAATTTAATTTAAAAATGGATAAAATAGTAATTTATGATACAGAAACGACTAACAGTACTATTTGGGGATCAATTATTGAAGTCGGGGCAGTTGTAGTTGATAAAAATCTTAAAGAGATTGGAAAACTAAATATCAGAGGCAGAATGCCAGAAGGAGAAGTCCCTTCTGCTAAAGCTCTTTTAGTCAACTCTACAAGTATTGATTTACTTACTAAAGGCAATTATTCACATTATGAATTTTTAGGTGCAGTTGAAAATTTCTTTGTAAAAGCTGCTCCAGCTATGTTTATGGGCTGGAGTAATTTAAATTTTGACAGAAGAATGTTTCATTTCAATTTTTTTAAGGGAAATAGGTATCCTTATTTAACTCACTCTTCACCAAATCAGGAACACGATGGCTTACATGTAGCAAGAGCTGCTCAAACTATAGATTCTAAAACACTTAAAACAGAATTAACAGAAGCAGGAAATGAGAGTTTGGCCTTGGAGGGTTTGGCCCGTCAGCAAGGTTTTGATACTTCAGCAGCCCACACTGCCTATGTAGACGCACATAATTCCCTAAAAATTTTGAGAATTATAAAAGACAAACATAAAACAAATTGGGAAAAATTTTTAGGCACTTCGACAAAAAGTAGTGTGGAGTCTATTTTAAAAGGTGAAGGTATATATTCAATTTTTGAAAATGTTAAAGGGAGAAATATGATGTATCTAGTTTGCACATTACATCCAAATCATTGCTTTCATCCTTCTTATGCATCTTGGGGTTATTTATGGGATTTAAGAAGAGATCCAGAGCCATTTTTAAATATGTCAGTCAATGAGCTTAAAGCAAATTTAAAAAAGATTAGTCCTAAAGCAACTCGAGTGATTAAAACCAATAAAGCTCCAATAGTTTTAGATAAAAATTTTGCATTAAAAGAAAAGGCTTATGCTGATCTTGATTTAGAGACAATTAAAAAAAGGGCAGAATTAGTAAGAAGTAGTGAAAAATTTTGTCAAAATATTCAAATTATTAATAGGGAAGCAGCAGAGGAAAAAGCACAAACCAAAACCCAAGAAGATCTATTACCTGAGGAAACTCTTTATGAAAAATTTATCCCTAATAAAGATACAGCTTTATTCAAAATATGGCACAGCTCTTCCTGGGAAGACAAATTAAGAATGTTAGATAAATTTCAAGATAAAAGATGTAGCTGGTTTGGACAAAAAATTATTTATCAAGAGGCACCACAAATTTTACCACCAGATTTATACAAAAATATTAAAAGTGAAATTGCGAGACGAATTTTAAGTAAAAACAAAGAAAAATGGCAAACAATTGGAATGGCTTATAACGAAATCGATATATTACGAGATCAAGCAGATAATAAAGATGATGATGAAGAACTTAAAAAATTAGATGAAATTAATGAATTTATTATGTCTATTGAAAAAAAATATGAAATTGCCTAGTTGACTTTAGGACACTAATTTATAGAAAGGGATTATGCTTGTAGATTTTAAAGATGAAGACTTTGATAATAAAGTTAAAAATGAAGATGTGTCAGTTATTCAATTTAGTGCTGCTTGGTGTGGACCATGTAAGGCCTTAAAGCCAGTTATGGATAAATTAGCTGAAGAGTATAAAGATAAAGCAGGATTTTATTATGCAGATATTGAAGATGGTGGGATAAATACAGGAAGTGCTGCAGGAATAAGAGGTGTGCCCACAGTTATTATTTACAAAAAGGGTGTAGAAGTAGATAGGAAAGTTGGTGGAGTACCAGAAAGCCACATGAAAGAATTTTTAGAAAAAAATATTTAATTTAAGTTTAAAACTTCTGAACATAAATAAAGTGATCCAGTAATTATCAATAAGTCTCCTCGATTTAATTTTATAGATTTTATAGCTTTTTCAATACTTTCTGCATATTTTACATTTGGTAAGTGATTAAATTTATCTTTTAACTTTTTACCGCTAATAGCATTTGGTTGATTGGGAATATCAACAGTTGTGATTGACGAAATATTTTTTATATATTTAATATAATTTTCATGGTCTTTATTGGCCATCATGCCAACTATTACATGTTTATTACAATCTAAACTTTGGAGGTAATCATTTAATACCCTTGCGCCATCCTCATTATGATCTCCAGATATTAAAAATAGATTATCCTTAACTAAATTTTTTAAGTTTCCAGCAGTAATCTCTTGAAGTCTTGCAATATTATTAATGTTTTGAATGCCCTTTTTAATGCTTTCATTTTTTATGTTAAAATCTAATATTCTTAAAGTTACTATAGCGGTTGAAATATTCTCTAATTGATAGAGACCAAGAACATTTGGTTCTGGTAATTTCAATCCACCAAATTTATCCTCATAATAAAAGTAACCATTTTCTCCATTTGTAAAAGAAAAGTCTTCATTAAAGAAAATCTTATTTGATTGATTCTTAGAAATATTTCTTTTGATATAGTTCATCGTATTTTGATTTTGCTTTGCTACTATAATGTTTGAATTCAAAAGATTTGAAGTTTTTTCAAACACAATTTTCTCAATAGTTTGATCATTTTTAGGAAGCCAATCTAAATGATCTTTGCTTATTGATGTTATGATGGTTGCTAAATTTTTCTTTAGTATGTTGGTGGCATCAAATCTAAAAAATAACCCAGATTCGACTAAGTTAATATTCTCTGGATATTGAGCAGCTTTATAAAAGTAACATGCTGTTAGAATTTCAAAAAAAGTAATTGGCTGATTATTATTAACTTTTTCTACTTCTTCAAAAAGGTCAGCTAGTTCATCATCTTTCAGCTCCTGGTTATTAAATACAAACCTTTCATTTATCTTTCGTATGTGAGGGCTAGTGTAAACATTACATTTAATATTGGCCTCTTTTAAGATGGAATAACATGCTTGAATGGTTGAATTTTTTCCATTTGTACCCACCACATTTATAGCTCTAATCCTTTCTTGTGGATTTCCAAGTTTTTCACAAAGATTTAAAATTCGATCTAGGCTTAGATCAATTTCTTTAGGATGCAACTTTAGAAAGCGACTGAGTATTTTCTGTAGTTTCATTTTCTTCAGTGCTTATAGCAGAATTTTTCTTTAACAATATTGATAATAAAGTTCCAATTTTTTCAGACAGATTTTTTCTTTCAATAATAATGTCTACAAAACCAGTTTTTTCAACATATTCACTTTTTTGAAAACCCTCTGGAAGCTCTTCTTTGACAGTACCTTGAATTACTCTCGCACCAGCAAAGGCTATTAAAGCTCCTGGTTCAGCAATATGAATATCACCTAACATAGCATATGAGGCAGTAATACCTCCAGCCGTTGGATCAGTAATACATACTAAGTAAGGAAGATTATTTTTTTTAAGTTCATTAATCGCAAGAGTTGTTCTAGTCATTTGAGATAATGAAATTAAACTTTCCATCATCCTCATTCCACCACCAGCACTAATACACAAAAATGGAGTTTTATTTTCTATAGCATGTTGAATACCATACAGAAAAGCCTCTCCTTCGGCAGCAGCCATTGAAGCTCCTAAAAAATCAAAGTCGGATGCCACTGCAGTGATTTTAATATTATTAATTGATCCGCTTACCACCATCATTCCACAATCCATTCCAGTTTTTTTTCGTGCACTTTTTAATCTATCTTTATAAGATTTTGAGTCTGTCCATTCTAAAGGATCATCTTTTGGAATAGGTGTTTTAAAAATCTCATAATTATTTTTTCCAAATAAAATATCAAATCTTTGTCTTGGTTTTATACGATGATGTTTATTGCAGTCAGTACATACCCAAAGGTTTTCTTCTAAATCTTTTTTTAAGATTGGACCTTTACAGCATGATGTCCAGTCACTATTAGCTATATCTTCTTTGGACGCTCTTTTATGTATAGCAGTTTTAATTTTTTCACCTGCTTTTATTATTTTAGTAATCCAATTCATTTAATTTTATTTTTTAATTTCCTTACTACATTAGTAACATTTGTGACAGTATTTTGTCTTTTTTTAATTGATTTTGTAATTTCCCTACAAATTGCACTTCCAACAACTAATCCATCAGCTTTTTTCAATAATTTTATGGTCTTTTCAGTAATACCGAATCCAATTACTACATTCTTAGATTTATTCTGATTTTTTATTTTTTGGTATTCTTGAATTATTTTTTTTGGTGAAACTTTTAATTTTCCACCAGTAGTAGATAACATACTAATATAATATATCATGTCATGAGAATCTTTGATAATTTTTTTTAATCTTAATTTAGAGGTAGTAGGTGAAATAAGCTGAATAAAATTAATTTTATTTTTTTTACATTTTGAGGCAAAAATTTTATTTTCTGGATGAGGAAGATCTACAACGATTAGGCCATCAACTTTTGATTTCTTACATTTTTTAATAAATTTATTTTCGTTGTATTGATAAATCATATTATAATAGCCCATTAGTATAATTGGTTTATCTTTTCTAAATTTCTTAAATTTGCTTACAATCGAAAAGACATCGTTTATTTTAATCCCATTTTTGATTGCACGATAAGCACTTGTTTGAATTTGTCCTCCATCTGCAATAGGTGTGTTATGTGGAAATCCTAATTCACAAATATCAGCATATTTTGAGATTGATCTTAAAATCTCTAATGATTTTTTTTTAGTATTGTCACCTGCTACAGTATAAGTAAGAAGAGCAGGTCTATTTTCTCTTTTGGCTTTTTCAAAAGATTGATTAATTAAGGAATTTTTCATCAATACTTACCCAACCTATCTTTTAAGATATCCCTATCTTTTTTGGCGTCTCCACAGGAATTGACTATTAGAATTGTATCCTTACTTAATTTTGGTGCAATCTTTATGGCTTCAGCAAAAGCATGACTTGGTTCTAAACTTGGATTTAGTTTTTCAAATTTTGTTACCATCTTATATGCGTTTAAAGCAGCTTCATCTGTTGCATACGTATATCTTGCTCTTTTGGTGTCTTTCAAAAAACAATGGATCGGACTAACTCCAGGATAATCAAGACCAGCACTGATTGATTCTGTATCTTGAATCTGTCCCTCATTATTTTGACACACATAAGACGCGGCACCATGCAAAATTCCAATTTTAGCATTTCTACTTAAAGGAGCTGCATGTAATTTTGATTTCTTAGGTCCTCCAGCTTCTACTCCAATTAGTTCAATATGCTTTTTATCATAATCAATAAATTCACTCCAAAAACCATAAGCCGAACTTCCACCTCCAACACAGTTAATTAATTTTATTTTTTTTGGAATTTTCTTAAATTCTTTTTTCAATTGAATTCTAAGTTCTCTTGAGATTTGAGCTGTAGACCATCCACAGATTTTAACAAAAATGTTAGGGCCAACAGTTGAACCCACACACATGTGGGTATTATCACAATTCGAAACCCAATATCTCATACATTCACTCACTGCATCTACTAAAGTTTGACTTCCAGAATATACTGGTACAATCTCTGCACCATTCCTTCTCATTGCATCACAATTTGGTTTTTGTCTCTTAATATCTTTAGCTCCCATAAAAATTTTACATTTTAGACCAAACTTTTTTGCCGCCATACTTAGCATTTTTCCTGCGTATCCAGCACCTGTATCACCTACTATATATTTTTTACCCATTGCCTTACAGATTAAGGCGTGAACAGTTGCATTATATATTTTGTGAGCTCCACCATTTGCCTCTGAAACAACTTTTGCCCAAATTTGTGCACCACCCAAATGACTAGATAAATTTTCTAATTTAATAAATGATGTAGGAGATCCTACGTAATTTTTAAAATAAAAATCTCTTTTTTTAATAAAATTTCTATTTTTTCTCAGTTTGTAAAATTCTTTTGTAAGATCCTCTACAGGTTTTTTAAGAGTTTCTGGAATAAAACTTCCACCAAATTTACCTCCCCAAAACCCAAATTTGTCATGTTGATCAATTAAAGGAATTTTTTTTTTAAGCTTCATTGTTTAAATTATCTAATTTATTTAAGAAAATTTCTATTTTGTTAATATCTTTTAATCCAGAAGTTTCCAACCCCCCAGATATATCAATAATATCTGCTATTTTTTTATATTTTTCAAGATCATCATTAATCTGAATATTTCCTGCTAACATTAGTTCTTTATTAGATTGGATATTTTCAATTAAAGTATGGTTAAATGACATACTTTTTTCGTATCCTTTACTATCAAATAAATAGATATCAGAAACATCTTTATATAACTGGTAATTTTTAACATCTTCAGAATTTTCAATAGTTAATGCTGCTATAATCTTTTTATTATATGTATTTTTTATAGATCGCATTTTATCTACACTACAGTCATAGAGCTGATAATAATCAAAGGGTAAATTTTTAATTTCTTCAAGAATACTTTTTTCAGGATTAACTAGAACCGCAACATATAAAGAATTTTTTTTATCAATCTCAGTCAACTCTTTTAATTTTTTTATATCAACATACCTTTTTGAATTTGGGTAATTAACAATGAAACCTATAAATTGGGGAGGATTTTTATGATTGATTATATATCTTAAAGTTTTGGCATCAGAGACACCACAAATTTTTGATTTAAGAATCATTGACTTAAATGATTGATTAAAGATGAAATATTTTTTTTGATGTTACCTTTAGTTATAGGCCTACCTATTACCAGCCAATCACTTCCATTTTTAAATGCTTGCTTGGGTGTTAAAACTCTTTTTTGATCATGGGATTTTAGATTTAGTCTAATTCCAGGGGTAATTATTTCCTTTTTAAATACTTTTTTAACTATAGCTACCTCTTGAGGACTGCATACTATGGCATCAAGTTTTGTTTTATTTGCTAACTTAGCTTGATGATAAACTAATTTTCTAACATCTTTGTTAAAACCAATTTCTTTTAATGATTTATTATCCAGAGATGTTAAAATTGTAACTCCAATCAATTTAGTTTTTCCTGAAACTTTTTTACAAGCTTTTAAGGCCTCAGGCCCACTACTTATATGAATTGTCAAATAATTAACTTTTAAATCTTTAATTGCTTTAATTGTTGAAATACATGTATTGGGTATATCGTGAAGTTTTAGATCTGCAAAAGTTATCTCATTTTTCAAACTTGATAAAAAGTTTCTACCATTCTTTGAATTAAGAAACTCTAATCCAAATTTATAGCCAATTTTTAGTTTTGAACTTTGTGTTTTCTTGATTATTTCTTTTACTTTTGAGATGTTATTAGTGTCACAAGCAACAAATATTTTATTCTTTTTCATTATTTAACTTTTTAAACAAGTCTTTTGACATTTTCCATTTTATTGTTCTTTTTTTTGGGACATTAATTTTTGTGCCTGTTTTAGGGTTTCTTCTTATTGACTCTTTTTGAATATTTGTACGGAATGTTCCAAATCCTCTTAATTCTACACCTTCACCTCGATTAAGAGTGTTTTTAATTTCTTTTAAAATTATATCTATAAGCTTGCTTAAATCACGAGATAGAAAATTAGGGTAAGATTTTTTTAACTTTTTTATTAGCTCTGATTTTACAATTGCCAATTTTTTACTTTAATCTTTTTTTTTGTCTTTTTTCTTTAAATCTTCCGATAAAGATGAAAATGGTAAATTTTTACCTGAACCCTCAGATCCATATTTTTCTAAGGCTTCTTTTTTTTCTATTTCTTCTAGAAGTTTAATACTTAACACAACTTTTCTTTTTTCAACATCCAGCTCTGCAATGGCACAATCAATTCTCTCTCCGCCAGTAAATCTTGATGGTCTTGTGTCAGCTGCACTAATTGCAATATTTGATTTTTTAATTGGTAAATCAAGATCACATCCTTCAGGCCTTACATTAAGTCCTTTATTATCTGTAGATACTATTTTAACTGTTATTGTTTGCTTAACTTTTTTATCTTTAAACCAATCAAAAGGATCTGGTTGAGTTTGACGAAAGCCAACTCTAATTTTTTGATCTGAAACTTTTATTTCTAAAACTTTAACTTTTATTTTATCTCCTTTTTTATATTTAGTAAGTTCTTCCTCACCATTATTTGAATAAGTTAAATCATTACAATGTAAAAAAGTATCAACTTCAACGTCTTCAATTTTTACAAATAATGAATATTCATTTTTATTTACAACTTCACCTTCAGCAATTGTACCTACAGGAAATTTTTTTTCAAAAGTCTCAAAAGGGTTTTCTAAAGTTAGTCTATGTGAAATTGCTACTCTTCTTTTTTCTTTATCAATTTCTGTTATAACACAATCGATTTCATCATTTACTTTAAACATTTTTTTAGCAGTAGCATTTTTTTTACTCCAACTTAATTCACTTGAATGAAGCAATGTGGTTAAACCTGGTAAATCTTTAAGTTCACAAAATGCACCGAAATCCATTAATTTTATCACTTTGAATTTATAAGTTTTGTTTAACTCATAATTATCAATTTTTTCAAATGGATCTGGAGATAATTGTTTTCTTGAACAACCAACTTGTAATTTTTCTTTATCTACAGAAATTACTTTGAGGTCGTGTTTTTCTCCAATATTGAAAACTTCATCAGGATGATTAACTCTTGAGTATGATATTTCTTGTAAATGTACTAAAACATCTAATTCATCATTTACATTAAAAAAACATCCAAATGTACTATAACCTTTAACCTCAGCACCCTTAATAATATCTCCTACTTTATATTTTTCTATTATTTTGGCTTTATCCTCTTTTTTAAAAGAAGATATAATCTCTCTTCTTGAAACACATGCATTACCTCTTACTTTGTCCAATTTTATTAAAGCAAATTTCTGAGGCTCATTCATCAAATGACTTATATCTTTTAAAGGTTTATCACTTATTTGAGAACCTGGTAAAAACATTAAAGAACCAGTGTCTATGTGTTCTACAATACATCCACCTTTACACTTTGAGGTAATTTTACCCATTATAGGTTCATTTTTTTCGTAAGCTTGAACTAGCTTATCCCAGCCTTTTATTTTCTGAGCTTTATTTGCTGATACTAAGACCTCACCATTTTTATCCTCAATTTTTTCCAATAGAACAGAAATTTTTTCACCTATTTTAATTTTTTCTCCCAGACCCATACTTTTAAGTTCGTTGATATCTAAAACAGGCTCGCTTTTTAATCCTTCAACAAAAAGGAATACAAATTTATCAGTAATCTTATTTATTTTACCTTCAATAATCTTACCTTCTTCTATTTGAATTTTTGAGAGTTGTGAGTTTAGTAATTTTTCGAATTCTTGAGTTTCAGGGTTTGAAAGATCTTTATAAATTTCCATTAATATTAAATTTTTCTGTCTATAATTTTTTTTATTTTTAAAAAACACGCTCTTTTAGATAAATTTGACGTGTTAATCAATATAGAATCTTTAGTTTTCTTTAATGGGGAAACTTTACGATTATAGTCACTTTTATCACGTTTTTTAATGTTTTTTAGTACTTCTTTATAATTAATTCTTTTATTAAGACCCTTTAGCTCATTATATCTTCTTAAAGCCCTAGTTTTAATATTTGCTGTTATAAAAAATTTTAAGTTTGCGTCTGGGACAATTTTATAAGTAATATCTCTACCATCTAAACAAGAACCATCAAATTTTTTTGGTGGATTATATGCACACTTTAATTGAAATGAGTGGACTAATTTTCTAATATTTTTATCTTTTGCAATTAAAGAAGCCTCAGTCCCAATTTCATCAGTTAAAAGCTTTTTGCTTTTAAGCTTATTTAAATTTAAATTTTTGATTTCTTTTTTTAAAAAATTTTTATTATATTTACTTTGGTTGCTTATCTTTAGATAAGCTATCATTCTATAAATCTTTCCTGTGTCTAAATATAAAAGATTATAATATTTTGATATTGTTTTACATAAAGTACCAGCACCAGCCGCTGCTGGAGAGTCAACTGCAATTTTAAATATATTTTTTCTGTATTTCATTTTGTTAACATTTTGATAATTTTTAAAAATGAGGGGAAAGAAGTTTTTATAGAATCTTTATCATGTATATGCCACTCCCCTCCAAATGATAATGCAGCAATAGCACTTGTCATGAAAACTCTATGGTCTTTTAAATAGTTTTTTATTTCGATTTTTTTATTAATTTTTAACTTTGGGTTTCCAAATATTTTAATTGAATTTTTGGTTGTAATATTTTTTATACCCATCATTCTTAAAATATCTGAACCCCATTTTAATCTTGGACTTTCTTTTTTATTAAGTTCCTCTAAATTCTTAAAAATTGAGACACCTTTTGCTTTTGCTGCTATTAAAAAAATAATTAAAAATTCATCAATAGCTGCACTATTTAATTTTGAGGGACAATTGATAGATCTCAATTTTTTTGGACTTTTAATAAAAATGTCAGCTACCACCTCCCCTTTATAAATTTTTTTTTTTGAAAAGTAGATATTAACTCCCATTTTTTTTAAAATAGTTAGTATTCCGGACCTAGATGGATTAATATTAACATTTTTTATTAATAATTTAGAATTTTCACTTAATACAACAAGAGCAATAAAAAAAGCACTCGAACTTATATCTGATGGAATCTTATAATTAATTGGATTAATTTTTTTAACTTTATTTATCTCAATTAAATCAAAATTTTTTGATTTCTTTATTTTTATGGGCAAATTTAAATGTTTAAAAAAAAGTTCTGTGTGATTTCTTGATTTTTTCGCTTTTATAATCGTTTTTCCATTTGTCTTTATTCCTCCAAACATAATACTACTTTTGCATTGAGCAGATCCTTTTTTTTCATAATATTTAATTGGTTTTAATTTATTAGACCCTTTAATGGTTAAGGGTAATCCATAGTTTTTATTAAGTCTAAAAGTTGCA
The DNA here is from genome assembly GCA_902515605.1 of uncultured Pelagibacteraceae bacterium. Classification (GTDB taxonomy): domain Bacteria; phylum Pseudomonadota; class Alphaproteobacteria; order Pelagibacterales; family Pelagibacteraceae; genus Pelagibacter. The sequence goes on along the minus strand of CABXVQ010000011.1, from coordinate 1,052 downwards.
CCAAAACGACTTAGTGGATCAGCTATTCTTTTAAAATCTCTTTTTGATAAGCTTTTATCACCTATCATTTTAATAGGTATTGGTGTGTCTATTAAAATTCCAAGAATTAATCTACCAAGTGTGCCAGAGTTTTTTGCATTAATAGTAAGATTTTTTTTATATCTATATCCATAAATTCCTTGACCGTAAATTTTGCACATCTTATTATTAACGATAACTTTTATTCCAAGCTTTCTTACAGCCTCTATAGCAGCCATAACATCCTCAGAAAAAAGTAAATTTTGCGCTTTTGAAACTCCGTTAGATAGAGAAGAGATCAATACCCATCTGATGCTTAAGCTTTTATCACCAGGAATTATAATCTTTTTGTTAAAGTTACTTATTCTTTTGTTAAAAATTATCTTATTTGGCATTAACAATTAATTAAATTTAAAACTATTGCCAAAATAAGCATTTTTAGCATTTATATCTTTGACAAGATTTGATGGGGTATCTTGAGCAATTACTTTACAATTACTTAAAATCATAGCAACATCTACACAAGCTAAAAGATCTCTTGCCTGATGATCACAGATACAAATAGTTATTTGATTCTCCTGTTGAAGATTAACAATTATTTCTTGCAACATTTTAATTGTTAGCACATCTAAAGCTGCAAAACATTCATCTAAAAGAAGTACTTTTGGATTACTTAATAGAGACAGTGAAATTACTAATTTTTTTTTTTGACCTCCTGATAAAAATTTAGCTTTTATGTTTTTAACATTTTCTAGTTCAAATTTTGAAAGCAAGTAATCAATTCTTTCCTGTCTTAAGTTCTTATTCTGTATTACAATTTCACTTATAGCTTTAAGATTATCTTGAAGAGTTAAATCATTAAAATAACCACCATATTGGGGTACATATCCAACTTTAAATTTTTTAGTCCTTAAATAAATAGGATACTGAGATACATCTTCACCATTTATTTTAATTTTTCCATGTTTAGGGCTGATCAGCCCTGTTATAAGATTAAAAATAGTTGACTTACCTACACCATTTGGACCAAGCAT
>CABXVQ010000010.1:0-34938 GCA_902515605.1 uncultured Pelagibacteraceae bacterium | reverse complement strand
TCGAACAACTGCAGGAAGTAAAATCCTAAATAACTTTGTGCCGACTTATGAGTCTACTGTAACACAGAATATTTGGAATGAAGGAGCTGTTCTTCTTGGAAAGTTGAATTGTGATGAATTTGCTATGGGCTCTTCGAATGAAACAAGTTTTTTTGGAAATGTACAGAACCCAATTGATAAAAATTTAGTTCCTGGTGGGTCCTCTGGCGGTTCTGCATCAGCAGTAGCCGGTCAATTAACTCCAATTACTATCGGTACTGACACAGGTGGTTCTATTCGACAGCCTGCTTCATTTACTGGAACAGTAGGTTTAAAACCAACATATGGAAGTTGTTCACGTTATGGAATTGTTGCATTCGCTTCATCCTTAGATCAGGCAGGCCCTATGGCGCAGAATGTAAAAGATTGTGCGTTGCTTCAAGAAGTTATTAGCACATATGACTCAAAAGACTCCACCTCAATAAATTTTAAAAGAAATGAATATAGTAAAGAACTAACCAATAATATTAAGGGTAAAAAAATTGGAATACCTAAAGAATATAGAGTTGATGGTATGCCTAAAGAAATTGAAGACCTTTGGCAAAATGGAATTAACTATGCTAAAGATTGTGGTGCTGAGATAATTGATATATCACTTCCTCATACTAGTTATGCTTTACCTACTTACTATATTGTAGCTCCAGCTGAGGCTTCATCTAATTTGGCCAGATATGATGGTGTTAAATATGGATTTAGAGCTAAGGGAGAAAATTTAATAGATATGTACGAAAAAACGAGGTCAGAAGGCTTTGGTGCTGAAGTTCAAAGAAGAATTATGATTGGAACTTACGTTTTGTCATCAGGTTATTATGATGCGTATTACCTTAAAGCTCAAAAAGTTAGAAAATTAATCAAAAATGATTTCGATGAAGCATACAAAAAAGTTGATGCAATATTAACCCCTTCAACTCCAAGCGCTGCATTTAAAATTGGTGAAAAAAAAGATGATCCAGTTTCAATGTATTTAAATGATATTTTTACAGTACCTGTTAATTTGGCAGGTCTCCCTGGTATTTCTATTCCAGCAGGTCATGATTCTAAAGGTTATCCTTTAGGACTTCAAATAATTGGAAAAGCTTTTGATGAGCAAAACATACTTAATATTGCCTATGCAATGGAGGAAAAAATTGATTTTAAAAATAAAATTACTGATTGGTGGATAAATGAGTAAAAATAAATCAGAATATTTAATTTCTAGAAAAGATAATCAGTATGAAGTAATTATTGGACTAGAAGTTCATGCTCAAGTTACTTCTGAGTCAAAACTATTTTCAACCTCATCAACAAAATTCGGAGCAGAACCAAATACTCAAGTAAGTTTAGTTGATGCTGCTTTTCCAGGAATGCTACCTGTTATTAATGAGTTCTGTGTAAAACAAGCAATTAAAACTGGTATTGGTCTTAATGCAAAAATAAATAAGCGTTCAGTATTTGATAGAAAAAACTATTTTTATGCAGATTTGCCTCAAGGATATCAAATTTCTCAATTTAAAGATCCAATAGTAGGTGAGGGTAATGTTATTTTAGATATGCCAGATGGACAAAAAGAAGTTGGTATAGAAAGATTACATTTAGAACAAGATGCTGGAAAAAGTATTCATGATCTTGACCCACAAAATACTTTTGTAGACTTAAATAGATCTGGAGTAGCTTTAATGGAAATTGTAAGTAAACCAGACCTTAGATCTCCAGAGGAAGTTAGCGTTTATATAAAAAAATTAAGATCAATTATGAGATATCTGGGAACATGTGATGGCAATATGCAGGAAGGGTCATTAAGAGCCGATGTTAACGTATCAGTGAGAATAAAAGGCTCTAAAGATTTAGGGACAAGATGTGAGATTAAGAATGTTAACTCAATAAAATTTATGCAAATGGCTATTGAATATGAAGCTAATCGACAGGTTGATTTAATAGAGGAAGGTAATTCAATTGACCAAGAAACTAGATTATTTGATACTAAAAAAAATGAGACAAGATCTATGAGATCAAAAGAAGATGCACATGATTATAGATACTTTCCAGATCCAGATTTATTACCTTTAGAAGTTTCTGATGAATTTATTAATAAACTTAAGTCTAACATTCCAGAGTTACCAGATGATAAAAAGAAAAGATTTATTGATGAATTTAAACTATCCCCTTACGAAGCAAATATACTAGTTTCAGATATTGATACAGCAAAATACTTTGAAGAAGTTGTTGCTAAGATGGGCAAAAATAAAGATATAAAACTAGCAGTTAATTGGATTACTGGTGAGTTATTCGCTGTTTTAAATAGCAAAAATATAGAAATTTCTCAAAGCCCAATAAGCGCTAAGAATTTAGCAATACTGATTAATTTAATTAAGAATGGAACAATTTCAGGAAAAATTGCAAAAACAATATTTGAATTAATGATGGATGGAAATAAAGATCCACAAAAAATTGTTGAAGAAAAAGGATTAAAACAACAGAGCGATCCTAAAGCACTTGAGGCTTTAATAGATAAAATAATAAATGATAATAGAGAAAAGGCAGTTGAATACAAACAAGGTAAAGAAAAATTATTTGGATTTTTTGTTGGACAAGCAATGAAAGCTTCTGGCGGTAAGGCCAATCCTCAATTAATAAATGAGATATTAAAGAAAAAGCTTTAATTCAATGGGTGCAAACCTTGATATCACTGAAAAATTACAAAATTATATTAATGATTTTGGTTTAAAGCTTAATCCAATTCAACAAGAAATAATTGATTATAATAAAACCTTAGGTGACATTAAAAGAATGCAGGTTGATCCTACTCAATGTCATTTTCTTCATTTAATAATTAAAATTTCAAATATTAAAAATGTTCTTGAAATTGGAACTTTTACAGGACTAAGTGCACTTACCATCTCTCTTGCTTTACCAGAAGATGGTAAATTAATTGCATTAGATAAAAATGACGAAACTAATAAAATAGCATTAAGTTTTTTTAAAAAGGCGAGTCAGGAACATAAGATTGAAACAATAATTAAACCTGCCCTTGAAACTTTAGAAGAGTTGAAGAATAAAAAATTTGATATGATTTTTATTGATGCTGATAAAATGAACTATAAACAGTACTATGAAAAATCTTTAGGATTAATTAATCAAGGTGGAATTATCATAATTGACAATGTTTTATGGCATGGAGAAGTAGCTGATGAAAAAATAAATGATAAATTCACTTTAAATATTAGAGAATTTAATGAATTTGTATCAAATGACAAAAGGGTAGAACAAGTTATTATTCCATTAGGTGATGGTATGACTGTCTGTAGAGTTTTATGATGTTTAAGGTTTTCGGTTTTTATAAATTTATTAAGATAAAATCATTAAAAAAAAATAAGAATCTCTTAGAAAAATTCCTTATAAAAAATAACATAAAAGGTACTATAATTATTGCTAATGAGGGATTAAATGGAACCATATCTGGTCATGCTGAAGATATTGAAAAAGCAATTAAAAAAATTAAATCTTTATTTTCAATTAAACTTTTTGACAATTATAATATCTCAAAATCTAAATTTCAGCCATTCCATAAACCTAAAATAAAAATCAAAAAAGAAACTGTTCCAATGAATTTGACTCTGAATTCTAAAGAAAGAAATATTAATAGACATTTAAATCCTAAAGAATGGAATAAACTGATTAAGGATAAAAATACCCATATAATTGATACTAGAAAATCTTTTGAGTACAAAGTTGGCACATTTAAAAGATCAGTAAATCCAAATGTAGATAATTTTAGAGACTTTCCTAAATACTTAAACAAACTAAAAAAAAATAAACCTGTAGCAATGTTTTGCACTGGTGGAATACGTTGCGAAAAAACTTCAATATATTTGAAGAAAAAAGGTTTTAAAAATATATACCAACTAAATGGTGGTATTTTAAATTATCTAAATAAAATTAAGAAAAAAGATAGCCTATGGAAAGGAGAATGTTTTGTTTTCGATAACAGAATCAGCCTCAAACATGGTTTAAAGCTAGGCACATACTCTGTTTGTAGTGGATGTAGAATGCCCATTTCCCCAAAAGAAAAAACATCTAAAAAGTATGAGGAAGGTGTATCTTGTCCTAAATGTCATGATAAATTATCAAAAGTTCAAAAATCACGTTTTAGAATGAGGCAAAGTCAGGTATACAAAGCCAAACAATCTGGAAAAAAACACATTTTTCAAAAAGAATTTATATAAGGATAACTTTGTCTAAATCCATCAAGTTAACTAAAGATCCAATTTGGTCACTATTAAGAAAAGTAACTATACCAGCAAGTGTAGGGTCATTGTTTCAAACTTTTTACAATTTAGTAGATACGTGGTTTGCTGGTAAGATTTCAGCTGAAGCTATAGGTGCAATAGCAAAATCATTTCCAATTTATTTTACTATAATCGCTGTTGGCGTTGGTCTTGGTGCGGCAACGAATGCTTTAATTGGTAATTCTATAGGAGAAAAAAAAGATAGAACTGCTTCTTTATATATTGCTCAGTCATTGATTTTCGCTTTAGCTGTCTCTGTAATTGTTACATTGTTTGGTTTGAACGTTTCAAACTTTCTTTTAGGAGTTATGGGATCGGATGCAAATGGTATAGCATTAACTAGAGAATATTTAGATATTATATTTTATGGAACTTTTATTGTACTAATTCAGATTTCTTTAAATGGCACCTTAAATGCTCAAGGTGATACAAAAAGTTATAGAAATGTTTTAATATTTAGTTTTTTCTTAAATATTTTTTTAAATCCATTGTTTATTTGGGGTTATGGTTTTATTCCAGGTTTTGGTATTGCAGGCCTTGCAATTGCTACTGTTATTTCTCAATCAATTGGAACAATCTATTTAGCTTATAAAGTAAATAACTGTAAAATAAGAAAATATCTAAAGATTGAATGCTTTATTCCAAAATTTGAGTTTCTAAAAACTTTGATAAATCAAGCAGTACCAATAATGTTTAGTATGTTATTTATCGGTGTTGGAATTTTCAATATTTTATATTTTATTGGACAGTTTGGTGATCTAGCTACAGCAGGGTATGGTGCTGCGTTAAGAGTTGAGCAGGTTTTTTTATTACCAGTTATTGGTTTAAATACAGCAGTTCTTTCAATTGGTGGGCAAAACTTTGGAGCCAAAGCTTTTGATAGAATAAGAGAATTATACACAAAAGCTTTATTTTTTGGATGTTCTTTTATGATAGTAGCTGGAATAATATTATTTTTTGGTGCAGAGTTTTTTGTAACTTTATTTACGGACAATCAAGAGGCTATAAAACACGGCGCTATTTATTTAAAAGTAGCAGCCTTAATAGGACCCATATACCCAGCATTTTTTATCACTACTGCTGTATTTCAAGCAGTTAAAAAACCTCTTTATAGTCTTTATTTAAGTATATTAAGACTGACAGCATTTCCTTTTTTAAGCTTATGGTATGTAATAAATATTAGAGGAGGGGACTATGCAGATATTTTTTATACTATAATGGTTACTAATTGGGTAATGGGAATTGCACTTTTAATATTTATTGGATACTTTTTAAATAATGTTTTTAAACAAAATAAAACTCTTTTTAGTTATTAGTATCTGTCTAATATTTTTTTTCTTAACTTATAATGATGTAAAATCATATGAGATTAAGATAATTGATGGTGATACTATTCATTTAAACGGAAAGAAAATAAGATTTTCTGGAATTGATACTCCTGAACTTAAACAAACTTGTAAGAAAAATGATAAAATTATTTATTGTGGAATCAAAGCTAAAAAATTATTAATTGATAAGATTGCTGATCAAAAAGTGAATTGCATAGAAGAAGGTAAAGACCAATATAAAAGAACTCTTGCAGAATGTTTTGTAAATGATCTTAGTTTATCTAGTTATCTAGTTAAAAAAGGTTATGCATTTGCTTATAGAAAATATTCTAAAAAATTTATTAAAGATGAAGATTATGCAAGAGTTAATAGTTTGGGGATGTGGTCTATGAATTTTGAATTTCCTTGGGATTATAGAAGGAAAAATTAATCTTTATTTAATTTTTTTTCTAACTTTCTTACAAGATAAGATACAATTAATATTAAAACTAAATATTCAAGAATTAAAAATGTGTAAATTTCTAGTGGTCTATAAGTTGTAACAACTAGTTCATTTGCTTTTCTAGTCAAGTCCCCTATACCAATTATAGATACAAGAGAAGACATTTTTAAAACATAAACAAATTGATTGCCAATAGCAGGTAAGATATTTTTAATTGCCTGAGGAAGAATTACTAAACGTAATTTTCTAAAAAAACTTAGTCCTAATGAACTACCAGCCTCCCATTGAGATTTTTTAATTGAATTTATTCCAGCTCTAAAAATTTCAGCCTGAAATGCACTCTCACTTATTGATAAAGCAATAATACCAGATACAAATGGACTAAAACTTATTCCTGTCATTATTGGTAGGCCATAATAAATCCACAAAATCAAAACAAGTAGTGGTACTGCTCTGACAATTTCAACATATCCAATATTAAGATAAGTCAGATATTTACTTTTTGCTAAAGAGGGTACTGCAACAATAAATCCTATAATCATTGAAATCAGAATAGATACTACAGAAATGTAAATTGTAGTTGTAAAACCACTAATTAGAAATTTTAGATTAGTTAAACCCTCTATATTATTTGGAGACAGTATAAACCATCCCAATTCTTTTCCACTACAAGAGGATAGAGGTATAATTAAAAGTAAAAGAAATAAATTTCTCACTTTTAAAGTTATAAAGAATTAAAAACTAATATCTAATTGATTATAGACTTTTTAATTTATATTTTGCTAAGAGTTTGGTAAAAAATCCTGACGATTTTTTCTTTTTGATCCAGCTATTAACGTATTTTCTCCATTCGTCATCACCTTTTGGAACCATCATAGCTAAAAAAGCTGGATTTTTTTCGCCATCTGGAACTATTGCTAGTTGTGGGTAAGTTATTACCAATTTATTTGCTTCTGTTGAGCTTGTTATGTTTCCATCTGCTCTTCCAGCTAATACTTCTTGAAAATCTCTTGCTGGAGCTTCAACAGAATTTAATTTAGATTTAGGAAAAAATTCTTTAGCTTTTTCTTCTTGAGATGTTCCAAGTGTAGTTGCTATTGTTACTTTTTCATTATTAAGTGAATCCCATGTAGAGAACTTCTTTAAATTTTTTTTAAGAACAAGTGGGACTGTACCGTATTTATAATAAGTGTCAGTAAACCCTGCAACTTCAGCTCTTTTAGGAGTTTTGGTTACACTTGTAGAAATATCATATCTTGATGAAGTAATTCCAGAAACTATTGTCTTCCATTCTGCTGGAACAAACTTAATTTTTACACCCATATCCTTAGCAAGTTCATTCATCACATCAATATCGAAACCTTTGTATTTATTTGTAGCTGGGTCTTTAACGGTCATTGGATCCCAATCACCTGTTGTACCAACTTTTAATTCACCTGAAGATAAAATTTTGTTAAGGTTAGATTCAGCGTTAATGGAAAAGGGTAAAAGTGCTAAAAGCACCACTAAAAATATTTTTTTCATTCTATTAAATAACTGATTTGTTAATTAATTGAGACTATAATCTTGACGCAGCGTCAGTCATCCAAGAAAATAAATGTTCAGAAAAGGACCTTCTGACAAATAAATTTACGTCATTTTTGTCCTGATTATGTATAATTACGTCTACCTTTGCTATTATTGTTTGAGTTACTGCACCTTTTTTGTTTTGAAAATCATTAAAATTAAAAGGTGATCCGGTTTGAAACAACTTATATGCCTTATCTCCTTTAAGATTGATCATTACAAATTGATCTGTGACATCTGTGACAGCACCAAGGTTTACACTAGATATATTTTTAATTAACAATTCTTCTGTTTCATTATAATTGGAATTTTTATCACTAGTTTCATTAGAAAAAATCATCCACTCATCTGGACTTAACCACAAAGCTGAGAGCTTTTGACTTTGTGTAGAAGTATTACTCTCTACTGGTAAAAGAATATTTAACGACTTACCTATGGCTGAAAAAAATTCTCTTTTTTTTCCTCTTATAATCAATTTCATAACAGGTGTGATCTCACTAATTTGAAGATCTTGAAATAATTTTTTTTCTGATAGTGACTGGTTATAATTAAGCATTTAATCTTTTATTCTCCTTATCTAAAAACACCGGATCAGCAACAGTTACATTAATTGTTTTATTTTCCATTGGTATGATTAATTTTTTACCCATCATATTTTTTCCACCTCTAACAACTCCAAGCGCAATAGATTTTTTAAGATTGGGGCTAAAGTAACTCGAAGTAACATGGCCTAACATCTCAATAGGTGATTTATTTACGTTAGCAACTATTTGGGCTCCCTCTTCTAATATTTCATTAGGGTTGTCTGTTAATAAACCAACTAATTGTTTTCTGTCATCTTTAATTGTGTCTGATCTATATAATGATCTTTTACCAATAAAATCATATTTTTTCTTACTAACTATCCAATCCATCTGTAAGTCTATTGGTGTCATAGTTGCATCGGTGTCTTGACCGACTATTATGAAACCTTTTTCAGCTCTTAGTAAGTGCATAGTTTCCGTTCCATAAGGAGTAATATTAAAATCTTTCCCTACATCCATACATTTTTCCCACACAGAATTTGCATAGTTCGCCTGAATATTAATTTCATAACTGTGTTCTCCAGTAAAACTTATCCTCATAACTCTACAGTTTATTTTTCCAATTTTTGCATTTTTAAATGACATATGAGGAAAATTTTCATCAGAAAGATCTAAATCTGGAATAACGTTTGAAATAATTTTTTTACTATTGGGTCCACAAACACTTATTGTTGCAAAATGGTCAGTTACAGATGTTAAGTAAACATCTAATTCTGGCCATTCAGTTTGAAGATAATCCTCTAATTTACCTAAAACATTGGCAGCTCCACCTGTAGTAGTTGTCATAATATAATGATTTTCTCCTAATCTCGTTGTAACACCATCGTCATAAACCATACCATCTTCATTTAACATCAAGCCATATCTACACTTACCTATGGCAAGTTTTGACCAAGCATTTGTATAAACACGATTGAGAAACTCAGATGCATCTGTACCTTGAATATCAATTTTTCCAAGTGTTGAAGCATCTAAAATCCCAGCACTTTCTCTTGCTGCTCTACTTTCTCTTTGAACAGCCTCAAACATATTTTCATTATTTTTTGGATAATACCAAGCTCTCTTCCACTGACCTACATTTTCAAATTCTGCTTTATTTTTAAAATGCCATTCGTGCATTGGCGTCTTTCTAAATATATCAAAATATTCACCAACATTTCTACCTACAATAGTTCCAAAAGTTAGAGGAGTATAAGGTGGTCTAAAGGTTGTAGTGCCATGTTCACCCATTTTAGTTCCAGCTGTCTCAGATATAATTCCTAATGCATGCATGTTACCAAGTTTTCCTTGATCAGTTCCCATACCAGTAGTTGTATATCTTTTAACATGCTCAATTGATCTAAAACCTTCTCTTAAAGCTAGTTTTATATCTTTTGCAGTTGCATCATTTTGATAATCTACGAAAGATTTTGTTTTACCCAAAATTTTATCTGATGGTAATAACCAAATATTTCTCTTTGATTTATTTTCAGATGAAAATACTTCAACATTATCATAATCAGTTTTTTTAATGTTCAAAAATTCTTTAAGGTATTTTGGAGTATTTTCGATTATATCTTCCAATGTTAAATCACCATTACAAGCACCTATACTAACTTGATCTGAAGAATATTTGCTAGGAATGAATACTTGATCTTCCTCTCTAAATTTTAATTTTCCACCTGATTGAGTAAATAAATGCACTGCTGGTGTCCATCCACCTGAAACTCCCAAACAATCACAAGATAAATTTATTTTTGAACCTATAACTTTTTGACCATCTTTAGAAAGTTTCATTAATGAAACTCTATTGATTTTTTTGTAACCATTAGTATTAACAATTGTAAAACCCTTAAAAACCTTAATGTTATTTTTTTCTACTTCGTAGAGTAATTTAGATTCTATTTCTTCTCTGTTATCGATAATAGCTTCAACTTTTATTCCTTTTTGGATTAAGCTAATAGCAGATTCATAGGCACTATCATTATTGGTTAAGAATATATTTTTTTCTCCACAAGCAACACCAAACAAATCAGCATATCTTTTTATTGCTGAAGAAAGTAAAATTCCTGGCCTGTCATTGTTATCAAAAATTAAAGGCCTTTCTAAAGATCCAGTAGCTGTAATTACTTTTTTGGCTCTAATTTTGAGTAATTTTTGTCTGGTCTTATTTTTTCTTTGTTCAATCGGCAGATGGTCTGTAAGATTTTCACGTGCTAAAAGAAAATTATAGCCATGAAATGCAGCTACACTTGTTCTTATTCTTATATCTAAATTATCTATTTTCTTTATTTCATTAATTTCTTTTTCTAACCATGAACCTGAATTTTGATTGTTTATCTTAAAATGTTCTGAATTTTGATATATTGTCGATCCACCTAAGTTCGGTTTTTCATCAACCAGAAGTGTCTTTAGTCCATTTTTAGCAGCAGTCTTTGCAGCCATAATTCCTGAAATTCCTGCACCAACAATCAGAACATCACAATGAATATATTCATGTTCGTAAATATCAGGATCAGGTGTAGTAGGAGATTTTCCTAACCCTGCAGATTTCCTTATAAAATATTCATATTTTTCCCAAAAACTAGCAGGCCACATAAAAGTCTTATAATAAAAACCAGCTGGTAGTAGGGGAGAAAGTAAATTATTTATTCCACCAATATCAAAGTTTACACTTGGCCAACAGTTTTGACTTGAAGCTTCTAAGCCCTCATAGATTTCTATTTCTGTAGCTCGTACATTAGGTTCAGTTCTATCTGAATTATTATGAAGCTGAACTATGGCATTTGGTTCTTCAGAGCCCGAGGTCATAATTCCTCTTGGTCTGTGATATTTAAAACTTCTGCCAACTAAATGAATATCATTTGCTAATAGTGCAGATGCAAGAGTGTCTCCCTTATAACCATAATATCTTGAACCATTAAATTTGAATGAAACTCTGTAAGTTTCATCAACAAATTTACTAGTTTTAACTCTTAAATTTTTTGACATATCTTATTTGACAGGTGGTTTTTCACCCATTTTATAAATTGCTTTTATCTCATCATTTGAAGTGTCACGTACCATGTTAAACCATTTTCTACATCCATGTATATGGTTCCATCTTTCAAATTGAATTCCTTTTATATTTTTTCTCATAAATAAATATTCTGCCCACTCATCGTCACTTAATTCTGTTGGTTGTTTAGGCCTCTCTATATGTGCTTCGCCACCAGCTTTAAATTCACTTTGTTCACGTTCACCACAAAAAGGACAATTAATTATAAACATTAGTGTGCAACTGCAGCGGCACCATGTTCATCAACTAGATCACCACTTACAAATCTATTAATATTGAAGGCAGCATTAAGTTCATGAGGTTCATCATTTGCTATTGTATGAGCAAATAAATCTCCTGATCCTGGGGTTGCTTTAAATCCACCAGTACCCCATCCACAATTAAAATATAAACCTTTAATTGATGTTTTACTAATTATAGGACTAGCATCAGGACAGATATCAACAATTCCTCCCCATTGTCGTAGCATTCTCATTCGACTAAATATTGGGTATAATTCTAATATTGCATTTAAAGTTCCTTCAACAATATCATGACTACCTTTTTGTGAATACGAGATATAATCATCAGTTCCAGCACCAATAACTAGTTCTCCTTTGTCAGATTGACTGACATAAGCATGCACCGCATTTGACATTACGACTGTATCAATAATTGGTTTGACTGGTTCAGATACTAAAGCTTGCAAAGGTTTACTCTCTAGTGGTAATTTTAAACCTGCCATATTAGCTATAACACTAGAATGACCAGCCGCTACAACTCCAATTTTATTTGTTTTAATAAAACCTTTTGTTGTTTCTAAACCCTCAACTTTATCACCATTTCTTTTTATAGCTTTAACTTCACAATTTTGAATTATATCAACTCCCATTTCATCTGCACCTCTAGCATATCCCCAGGCAACAGCATCATGTCTAGCTGTTCCAGCTCTTCTTTGTAATGTTCCTCCTAATACTGGATATCGAATATCTGGAGAAGTATTTATAATGGGACAAAATTTTTTAACTTCTTCTGTATTTAAATATTCTGCATCAATTCCATTCAATCTATTGGCATGAGTTCTTCTTTTTAAGTCCCTTACGTCTTGAAGATTATGAGCAAGGTTCATGACACCTCTTTGACTGAACATTACATTATAATTTAATTCCTGTGATAAACCTTCCCAAATTTTTAATGCATGGTTATAAAGACCAGCACTAGCATCCCATAAATAATTTGATCTTATTATAGTTGTATTTCTTCCAGTGTTTCCTCCACCGATCCAACCTTTTTCTACAACAGCAATATTTTTCATATTATGTTTTTTGGCTAAATAATATGCTGTTGCAAGACCGTGTCCTCCACCACCAACAATTACAGCATCATATTCTTTTTTAGGTGTAGGGTCTTTCCAAGCTTTTTCCCAGTTTTCATGATAAGAGAAAGCATTCTTTATTAGTGAAAATATTGAGTATCTATTTTTCATTATTAATGAATAATTACTTTATTAATATTGATTATTCAATACAATCGAAAGCGACAAATTTCTTGGAAGAGTGGGTGAGAGGCTTAAACCAGTCGTTTGCTAAATGACCGTGCGAGGAAACTTGTACCGAGGGTTCGAATCCCTCCTCTTCCGCCATATTTTAAAATAGAGGGTTATTTTTGAAAAAATCTTTCATAGGGATTGGTTTTTGTTCAAGTATATATCTATATACATTATAGTTCTCTAGAACCCTCTGAACATAATTTCTTGTTTCTTTGAATTTGATTAGTTCAATCCAATCAACATAATTGGTTTGATTTTTTTGTGGATCTTTATTTATTTTTTTCCAATATCTTACACGTTTTGGACCAGCATTATAAGCTGCTATTGCAAAAGGATACGCACCTTCATACTCAAGAATTAAACCTGCAATATAATGTGAACCTAAATTGATATTATATTCAGGATCAGTAGTTAATCTAGATTTTGAATAAGGAAGCTTTGCTTGTTTAGCGACTAACTTAGCAGTATAAGGCATCAATTGCATTAAACCTTTTGCTCCTGCATGACTATTAGCACTTAAATCAAATTCACTTTCTTGTCTTATAATAGATAAAATAAATGCACTTTCAGGAATTTTTCTTCCATTAATATATTTAGGTGTACTTATAATTGGATAATTATATTTATTGTGAAATCTTTTTTCATATGAGGCAATTTTTGCGACTTGGATCGCAAAGTCAAAACGTTCAATATTAGTTGCAAGTTCTGCAGCTAAAATTTCACTTCCACTATCAACATTATCATTTGCCAAATGTCTAAGTATATGTTTTGTATATTTATCTTCATCAAGTTCATCTAATAGATAGATTACTTTAACAATTTCTTTTTTGAAAAAATAATCTCGATATTCTTTTTTAACTTCTATATCTTTTGCAAGTTCAAATTTTCCATTAGGATCTAACTCTCTAAATGCTAGTTGACCATAATATGTTGTCAAATAATTTGCTGCTTCATTAAACCACTTAGTTGATAATTCATCATAGCCTAACTTTTTATAAGTTCTTCCTAACCAGTAAGCACCTCTAGCAACACTAATTGGATACCCAACATTGTTATAAAAATTTTCAAAGTGATCTTTGGCTAATAATGGATCATTTAAGAAGCTTAAAGCAATCCAACCACTCATCCATTCTGCAGCAGCAAATTCTGGTCCTTCAGTCATAGCATGGTTACTAGAAATTTTATAAGCTAATTCATATTTTTTTTTGTAGATTAAAGATCTTGAGATAATTTCTCTTTCCTTCCACCATTTATCTGGTCTTACTAAATAATCTTTAGTATTTTTAATTTTTAATAAAATTTCAACAGAACTATCAACTCGACCTCTTTTCCTTCTCCATTTTAATCTGTCGTAATTTAATCCAGAGTCATTTTTAAATTTAGCGGGCACTTTAGATATCGCATTATCTACACCATAAGATTTACTCATTAATAATTGTCTTGCATTATATAAAAGTTCATAATCTTTTGGTAAATACCTTAGCATTCGCTTCAGATCCCAATATTTATTATTCCAAGCAAGATAGTCTGCTCTTTTTACATAGTCATTAGCATCAAGATACTTTTTAAATTTTTTCCTATAAAATCTTAGTTCAGATTTAGTGAGCTCCGCGGTTATCCAACCTTCTTTTATTAGCTGTATGCCTTTTTCTTTATTTCCTGTTAAAGTATAACTTTCACCAAGTATCATTCTGCCAAATCCACTTAACGGCTCAGATGATCCATACCAATCAATAATTTTTTTTGGAGAAATTTTATCAGTCGATAGTTTATGTTCTGCCAAATATTTTACACGACCAATTCTTGGATAATCCTCATTTTTATCCATGAAAGTTTTATAATCGTAATAAGAAGCTTGGTTTCCTTTTCTTAAGAGATGTCTCCACTGAATGAAATTATATATTGATTTATCTTTAGCTTTTTTTGAAGTTCTCAAAGCATCAGTCCATTTAGCTCTTTTCATCTCAGAAATGGCTTTTTTGGCTAAATTAAAGTCCTTTTTATTATAGTATTTTGATATTTTTATATCTTTAACTTTTTCAGTTCCTGCAATTAAGGGTTTCTTTTTGGGTAGAATTAAACCGTTTTTATTTTTTTTCTCAACAATAACTTTTTCCTCTATTACTTTTTTTTCAGTTTGTTCTATTGGTTTTGGTAGTGGTTTTAATACATCTATTAGTAACTTTTTTTGTGTTTCCTCTTTAGTTTGAATTGGTTTTTTTAATGGGACTATCTCAGATGAGGCAATACCTGCATACCCAGTCAGATTAAATAAAAGTATAAAAAATATGATTTTTTTTGACATAATCTTTACTATATGAATCAACAATCTATGTTATAAGTATTTATGTTTAAAGGATCAAATGTTGCTTTAGTTACTCCATTTAAAAATGATAAACTTGATGACGAAACTTATATCAAGTTAATTCATTTTCACATTAAAAATGGCACAAATGGATTAGTTCCAGCTGGAACAACTGGAGAATCTCCAACATTAAGCCATGATGAACATGAAAGAGTTATAGAGCTCTGTGTGAAAGAAAGTGCAGGAAAATTACCTGTATTTGCAGGAACAGGATCAAATTCTACAGAAGAAGCTATATCTTTAACTTCTCACGCTGAAAAAATAGGCGCTAATGGAGCACTTATTGTTACTCCCTATTATAATAAACCTACCCAAGAAGGTTTATATCAACATTATAAATCAATTAACGATAAATGTGGAATTCCTATAATAATTTATAATATCCCAGGCAGATCAGTTATAGACATGTCAGTTGACACAATGGCAAGATTATATGAGCTTAAAAATATTATAGGAGTCAAAGATGCTACTGGTGATTTGAATAGAGTTGATCAAACTTTAAAAAAGATGGGTAAAGATTTTATGCAATTGACTGGTAACGATGATAATGCATTGGAATTTAATAAAAGGGGAGGTGTTGGTGCGATAAGTGTTACAGCAAATATTGCACCAAAACTATGTTCAGATTTTCAGAAACTGTCAATTATGAGTGATGAAAAATCAATCTCTGAAGCAAAAAGACTTGATAAGATTTTACAGCCTGTGCATCATTCGATGTTTATAGAAAGCAATCCAAGTCCAGTAAAATATGCTGCTAAATTATTAGATCTCTGTGATGATGAGGTAAGACTACCGTTAGTTAAAATAACTGATCCTACTAAAGAAATAGTTAAAAAAGCACTTCTGTCTGCAAAATTAATTTAATGAACAAAAAGACCAATTCTGGTTTGAAAATTATTTGCCTTAATCGTAAAGCAAGTTTTAATTATTTTTTTGAAGATTTATTAGAGGCTGGAATTGTTCTTAAAGGATCTGAAATTAAATCTATTCGAGATGGTAAAGTAAATATTGCTGATTCTTATGCTATTGAAAAAAATGGTGAAATAATTTTAATAAATTCACATATTTCATCATATAAACAAGCAAGTTACTCAAATCATAATCCAACAGATGAAAGAAAACTTCTATTAAATAAAAGAGAAATAAATAAGCTTATAGGAAAAATGCAAAGAGATGGATTTACTATAGTACCTACAAAAATGTACTTTAAAAAAGGAAAAGCTAAAGTAGAGCTAGCAGTTGCAAAAGGTAAAAAACAATACGACAAGAGAGCAACAAAAAAAAATAGAGACTGGAGTCGAGAGAGGGCAAGATATGTCAGAAAATCCAGTTAAACCAATCTATTTAGGAATAGGTTCAAATTTAGGAAATAAAAAGAGAAATATTGAAAATACAAAATCAAACTTATTAAAAAATAATATCAATATATTAGAATGTTCGAGTTATTATGAAAGTTTATCTTGGCCCAATCCTAAAAATCCAAAATTTTTAAATATAGTAGTTAAGATTAAAACTCATTTAACACCGTTCAAACTAATTAAAAAATGCAAAGAAATTGAAACTAGATTAGGTAGGAAAAAAATGCCAAAAAATTCACCTCGCGTTTGTGATATAGATATAATTGACTTTAAAAATCAAAGAATGGAAAATAACTTAATTTTACCACATCCAAGAATGCATACCCGTAATTTTGTTCTTTTACCTCTTTTTGAGATAGATAAAGATTGGAAACATCCTGTTTTAAAAGTTAATATAAAAAAACTAATATCATCATTATCAAATAGTGACATTAGATCTATTAAACAAATCTAAATAGATGCTATAATAAACTATGTTAAATTCTGAAGAATTAATAAATAAAGTTAAAGGATATAATAAGTTTTTAAATCCAGAGAAACTTAATAAAGCTTATGATTTTGCCGTTAAAGCTCATAGTAATCAAAAAAGAGCATCTGGTGATCCTTACTCAGTTCACCCAATAGAAGTTGCTAATATTTTAACTGATTTAAAATTAGATAGTGCAACAATTACAACAGGTCTTTTACACGACACAATTGAAGACACTTATGCGACATATGAAACTATAAAAGGTGAGTTTGGCTCTGAAGTTGCAGATTTAGTTGACGGTGTTACAAAAATATCAGTATTAGAAAATACTGCCTCAGCTAATTCAAAAGCTGAAAATTTTAGAAAATTGATATTAGCTACTTCAAAAGATATTAGAGTTTTATTAGTCAAAATTGCTGATCGATTACATAATATGAGAACAATTAAAGCTATTGATAAAGAAGACAAAAGAAAAAGAATTGCTCAAGAAACAATGGAAATTTATGCTCCATTAGCAGACAGAATGGGAATGCACAGAATAAGAGATGAACTAGAAGACTTGTCTTTTGAAATTCTCAATCATGAAGGCAGGTCATTAATCCAAAAAAGACTTGAAGAAATTAAATTAGATAAAAAAGATATTTTTGAAAGTCTATCATCTGAATTTAATCAGTTGTTGATTGAAAATAATATTAATTCAAAAATATATGGGAGAGAAAAAACTCCTTTTTCTATATGGAGAAAAGTTCAAAAGAAAAGAGTTTCATTAGAGCAAATTACTGACATTATTGGTTTTAGAATTATAGTTGATGATACTGATGATTGTTATAAATCTTTAGGAATAATTCACAAAGCGTATAATTGTATTCCTGGAAAATTTAAAGACTATATTTCCTCTGCAAAAATAAATGGATATAAATCAATTCACACTTCAGTTATTGGTTCATATAAAAAGCCTGTTGAAATCCAAATTAGAACAAAACAAATGCATGAATTTGCTGAAAGAGGTATAGCATCACATTGGCAGTATAAATCCTCAGAAAAGTTTAATTCATTAACATGGAAAGAGTATGATTGGTTGAAGGATCTTGTTGAAATTATTGAAAAGAATGAAAACCCTGAACACTCATATGAATACACTAAACTTCAAATGTTTCAGGAAAACGTTTTTTGTTTTACACCTAAAGGATCTGTAATTAAATTACCTAAAGATGCTACAGCTATTGATTTTGCTTATGCTGTTCATACCAAAATAGGAGATACAGCTATTGGATGTGAAATTAATGGTAATAAAAGTGAATTACAATCTATATTAAGAAATGGTGATAGAGTAAATATCACTACATCAAAAAATCAATCTCCTTCTTTGCACTGGATACCAACAACTAAAACTGGCAAAGCGAGAGCTGCTATTAGAAGGTATTGGCATGATAGGGGAGAGAAAAAAGAAGAAAGAATCAAAAAATATAATACTACATTGTGGATTTCTTTACCTGATAAACCAGGTCAGCTTGGAAATGTAAGTTCTCTAATTGGTGAACATAAACTAAATATCTCCAATCTTGAGATGACAGGTAAAAACCCTAATTATATTAATTTTAAGTTCCAATTAATAATTAGAGATCTAAAAAATTTTACTAATTTTATTGCAGAGCTTAAACAAAAGGGTATAAAATTTAAGATAATTAGACACGAAGATAAAAGAAATGCTTTCACCCAAAAAATCCTTAGATATTTTAAGAAAAACTGATGCTTTGTTAGAAGGTCATTTTGTTTTATCATCAGGACTTCATTCATCTAAATATATTCAATGTGCTAAATTACTTAGCCAACCATTTCTAGCTGAAAAAATATGCAGATCATTGGCAAGTAAGATAAAAAAAAGATTTAAAAAAATAGACTTAATTTTGGCACCAGCTATGGGTGGTATAGTTATTGGTTATGAAATAGGTAGAATCTTAAAAAAAGAGACAATCTTCTGTGAAAGAGTAAAGGGTAAATTTACACTAAGAAGAGGTTTCAATATTAGAAAAGGAATGAATGTCTTAATTATTGAAGATGTAATTACAACAGGAAAGTCAAGTTTAGAATGTGTTAGATTAATTAAAGATAGCAAAGCAAAACTATTAGGTTTTGCATCACTAATAGATAGATCATCAAAACAAACATTAAAAATTAAAAAAAGAATTGTATCTCAATTAAAAATAAGTGTTCCAACATATAAAAAAAAAAATTTGCCAAAGAACTTAATATCAATACCTGTTATTAAACCTGGAAGTAGATTTATTAAGTGAAACGTTTAGGTGTAAATATTGATCACATAGCCACCATTAGAAATGCTCGAGGTGAACACCATCCTGACCCTTTCTTTGCGGCCAAGTTTGTAAAAAAATGTGGTGCAAATTCAATTACAATACATCTGAGAGAAGACAGAAGACATATTAACGATGGTGATGCCAAAAAAATCTGCTCAATAAAGAATCTTTTAGTTAACTTAGAGGTTTCAACTAACTCGAAAATGATTAATTCTGCTTTAAAGCTCAAGCCTAATTTTATTTGTATAGTGCCAGAGAACAGAAAAGAGATAACCACAGAAGGAGGGTTAAACTTAGAAAAAAATAAAACTAAATTAAAAAAAATAATTTCTAAATTCAAAAAAAGAAATATTAGAACTAGTTTATTTATTAACCCATCATTAAAAGATATTAGATTATCTAAGGAACTAAAAACAGACTGTATTGAAATTCATACAGGCAAAATAGCAAATTTAGTCAAATCAAAAAAAAATTATATAACTGAACTTCAAAAAATAAAAAAGTGTTCTATTCTCGCAGATAATTTAGGTCTAGAAGTTCATGCAGGACATGGTCTAGATTATAAAACAACTAAATTTCTTACTAAAATTAAACAAATTAAAGAATTTAATATTGGACATTTTTTAGTTGGAGAGTCTATCTTTAATGGTCTTCCTAAAGTAATAAAGAGTTTTAAGAGAGTTATAAATAAAAAATAATATGCGTATATTGGGTATAGGTGTCGACATAATTCAAAATAAACGAATTAAATCTTCAATTAAGAATAAGTTATTTGTTTCAAGAACATTTGGTAACAAAGAGATTTATTTTTCAAAAAATATTTCTAATAAAGCAAATTATTTTGCAAAAAGATTTGCTGCAAAAGAAGCATTAGCAAAATCAATAGGAACAGGTTTTAGAAATAATCTAAACTTTAAGGATATTCAAATTTTAAACGATAAGATTGGTAAGCCATATTATCAAAAATCCAAAAAAATTGACAAAATTATAAATAAAAAATTTAAGGTTAAAACCTATGATTTGTTTCTTTCAATTTCAGACGAAAAGGATTATTCAATTGCATTTACAATTTTACAAACCAAATAATGTTTAATAAAAAATTTTTTATAGAGAATACAAAAACACTGTTTTATGCTTTGATAATTGCAGTTATTATTAGATCTTTTTTAATCCAACCATTTTATATTCCATCATCATCTATGGAGCCTAATTTATTAGTAGGAGATAGAATTTTTGTTACAAAATATACTTATGGTTATAGCAAACATTCATTTCCTTTCAGTCCTCCAATTTTTAAAGGAAGAATAATGTCAAATAATCCAAAAAGAGGTGATGTAGTAGTTTTTAAAACACCTGCTGATAATAGAACTGATTACATTAAAAGATTAATTGGTTTACCTGGTGATATTATTAAATTTCAGGATGCCAATTTGTATTTAAATAATAGTGAAATAATTAAATCAAAAATACAAAAAAAAAACAGGACTTTTTGTGGTCGAAAAGAAATAAACGTTTCTTTTTTTGAGGAGATTTTACCGAATGGTAAAAAATACAATACAGTTTACCTTAAAAATTTTCCACTGCAGAACACCGATACATTCAAGGTCCCTAAAAATCATTATTTTTTCTTAGGTGATAATAGGGATTGTTCTAAAGATAGTAGGTTTTTAAGTAGTGTAGGTTATGTACATCAAGATAATTTAGTAGGAAAAGCAAGATTTATTTTTTTTTCATCTGATAGATCTATTGGAAGTATATTTTCTTTTTGGAAATGGAATAAATCTTTAAGATTTGATAGATTTTTTACTAAGATAAATTAATGAGAATTAATTATTCAGCATTAGAAAAAAAGATTAAATGTAATTTTAAAAATAAAGATTTATTAATTAAATCTCTTACTCATAAAAGTTTTAATAAAGATAATAACTATGAAAAATTAGAGTTTTTAGGAGATAGAGTATTAGGTCTTATAATTGCTAAAAAACTATTAGAAATTTATCCTAATGAGAAAGAAGGTATTTTAGATAAAAAATTTGCCTCATTAGTGAACAAAAAAACTTGTTTAGAAATTGCCAAAAAAATAGATTTACACAAATATGTTCTAACATTTAACGTTAAAAATAGAAAAAATTTAATTGAGGATAAGGTGCTTGCAGATTGTTGTGAAGCCCTTTTAGGGTCCATTTATTTAGATAAAGGATTTATTGTAGTTGAAAAAGTTATACTAAACCTATGGTCCAACAATATAAAAGATAGTGTTGTTACTCAAATTGACGCTAAGACTAAATTACAAGAATTTTCTTTAAAACATTATAAAAGATTACCAATATATAAACTTATTTCAAACTCAGGTCCGAGGCATATGCCAATTTTTAAAGTAGCTGTAAAATTACAAGATACAAAATTCTATACTGCTCAAGGAAAATCAAAAAAAGATGCTGAACAAAATGCTGCTATATTATGTTTACAAAATATTAAATAGTTATGATTTGGGACGATAAAGGATATCTATTATCAAAAAATAAATATAGTGAAAATTCAATTATATCAGAAGTTTTCACTAAAGATCATGGTAAAGTTTCAGGTATTATCTTTGGCGGTACTTCAAAAAAAATTAAAAACTATCTACAAATTGGAAATAAAATTCACGTTAATTTCAATTCAAAAAATGATAATAAACTTGGTTATTTTAAAGTTGAAATACAACAGGCTTTATCACCATTGTATTTTGATAATCAAAAGAAACTATCTTGTATAACGTCCGCTATGAATTTAATCAAAATTTTAACTGCTGAAAATCAAAAAAATATTAATATATACGAATTAATAAAAGATTTTTATTTATTGCTTGATAAAGATAATTGGATCAAAAGATATATTTTTTGGGAATTAGAATTATTTAGAGTTCTTGGATATGATTTAGAATTAAAAAATTTAGTTGATAAAGAAGTTGTTGGAAATAAACTTCAATACATTTCTAAATCAAATACTAATAAGAAGATAATTCCCAATTTTTTAATTGAAAAAAATGAAGAACCCGTTGACCTAACCAATCTCAAAAAAGGATTATCTTTGATTGGTGACTATTTGGAAAAAACCATACTCAGACCAAATAATCTTTCTCAACCAATTAGTAGATTGAATTTTATAAACAGTCTTAAATAATTATTTTAAGATGGTATCTAATCTATCAGCGTAGTAGCTTACAATAGCGTTAGCACCAGCCCTTTTAAACGCAATTAAACTCTCTATTATTATATCATTATTAGTTAAACCTTTTTTAATACCATTTTCTAAAAGACTGTACTCCCCTGAAACTTGATAAGCCATAACTGGTATTTTAAAATTTTCTTTAACTAATTTTATTATGTCAAGGTAAGGTAGGCCAGGTTTAACCATTACCATGTCAGCTCCTTCTTTAATATCTAATGCTACTTCTCTAAGAGCTTCATTACTATTTCTGAAATCCATTTGATAATTTTTCTTACTACTCTTAAGTAGACCCTTAGATCCTACTGCATCACGAAAAGGTCCATAAAAACTTGATGCATATTTTACTGCATAAGATAAAATTTGAATCATCTTAAATCCATTTTTGTCTAATGCTTTTCTAATTTCACCAATTCGACCATCCATCATATCTGATGGAGCAAGAACATCACATCCCATCTGGGCTTGTAGTAAAGATTGATCTATTAAAATTTTAATTGTTTCATCATTAAGAACATAATCTTTTTTTAATAATCCATCATGGCCATGAGATGTATATGGATCTAAAGCAACATCACACATTATTCCAATTTGATTCTTATATTTTTTTTTTATTAATTTTAATGCTCTACAAACTAAATTGTCTTCGTTTAATGCTTCGGCACCAATAAAATTTTTCTTTTTTTTTTCGGTATAAGGAAACAAAGCTATCATTGGAAGGCCTTTTTTAATTGCTTTATCTACAACAGAATTAATCTTATCCAATGTATAACGATAAACTCCAGGCATTGATTTAATCTCTTGTTTTTTATTTTTCCCATCAATCAGAAAAATTGGTAATATAAAATCATTATGGGTCAAATTATTTTCTTCGATTAGTCTTCTAGACCAATCATTTTTTCGACTTCTTCTAAGTCTTAATCCTGGATATTTACCTGTAATCATTTTTTAAATATATTTATAATATGCGACAAATGTTATATACAAATATAACTTAAAAAAGATATTAAACAATCTTATGGAACTAAATTTTAACGACTTTCAAAGACAGGATGTCAAATTTGACATTAATGAACTTCAGAAAGCTTATAAAGAGATACTTAAAATAAAAAGCTTTAGTGGAGTAGATGGTGTTTCAAATTTTGGGGCAATATCTTTAACCCAAATACCTGGAGACCCTGACTCAATTAAAGGAAATAAAGCCAGAGGGGTTTTTTGGACTAAGCCTGACAAAAGTGGAAAGGAAGTTGTAAGAGATCAAAAAATCGATGAAGCTGCTTATTCAGAATTTATTGATGAATACAAAGATACATATTTTAGAGAAGTTTTTGAAACTTTATCATCTAAGTATAAATTGGGTAGGGTAAGAATTTTATTAAAAGAACCTCGATCTACTCTAAGTTGGCACAGAGATCCTGAACCAAGATTACACATTCCTATAATTACTAATCCTGGAGCTATTATGGTTGTAGATCATGTTGCAAAACATATGCCAGCAGATGGATCTGTTTGGATTACAAATAATACAAAATATCATAATGCTTTTAATGGCGGTGAAGAAAATAGAATTCACCTAGTTGCATGTGTGTTAGACTATAAATTTAATTAAATTGAAAAAGATATTTATTTCATCAGATCATGCAGGCTTCAATTTAAAAGAGCAAATTAAGAAAAAATTTTCAAAAAAATTTCTATTTCAAGATATGGGGACAAATGATTCTAAAACATCAGTTAATTATCCTGATTATGCACATAAACTTTCTAAAAAGGTATCCAATAATAGCAAAAATATAGGTATTTTGGTTTGTGGTTCTGGAATGGGGATGTCAATGGCGGCAAACAGGCATAAAAAAATTAGAGCAGCTGTGTGTTATTCTGTTAAAAATGCAAAATTATCTAGATTGCATAACAATGCAAATATTATTACATTAGGATCTAGATTAACAAATAAAAATACAGCTTTTAAATGTATAGAGGTTTTTGTTAATACGAAATTTGAGGGTGGAAGACACAAAAAAAGAGTTAAAAAAATATAGAATATATGTCTAGTGAAACAAAATATTTAAATTCAGATTACAAAGATTTTTTTGAAAAAAGTCTTTCACAGTCAGATCCTGATTTATTTAAAGCTATTAATGATGAGTTAATAAGACAACAAAATCACATTGAGCTTATAGCTTCAGAGAATATTGTTTCTCAAGCAGTTTTAGAAGCTCAAGGTTCAGTTCTTACAAATAAATATGCCGAAGGTTATCCAGGAAAAAGATATTATAATGGTTGTGAACATGTTGATGTAGCTGAGAAATTAGCTCTTGAGAGAATTAAAAAACTTTTTAATTGTAAATATGCCAATGTTCAACCCCACTCTGGTGCACAAGCAAATGGAGCAGTGTTTCTAGCGCTACTTAAACCGAATGATACGTTTATGGGTATGAGCTTAAATTCTGGTGGTCATATAACTCACGGTTTAAAAATTTCTATGTCTGGGAAATGGTTTAATGCAATAAGTTATGATGTTGATAAAAAATCTGAATTGATTGATTACGATAATGTTGAAAAATTAGCATTAGAGCATAAACCAAAATTAATCATTGCTGGTGGAAGTGCTTATTCAAGAGTTATTGATTTTAAAAGGTTTAGAGAAATTGCAGATAAAGTTGGGGCATACTTAATGGTTGATATGGCACATTTCTCAGGATTAGTTGCAGGAAAAGGATATCCAAACCCATGTGATTATGCACATGTTGTAACTTCAACTACTCATAAAGTTTTTAGAAGTGCCAGAGGTGGTATAATTTTATCTAACGATGAAGACTTAGGAAAAAAATTTGATACAGCTGTTTTTCCTGGTTATCAAGGTGGACCTTTAATGCATATCATAGCAGCTAAAGCAGCAGGTTTTTATGAGGCACTAAAGCCAGAGTTTCAGACATATATTAAAAACGTTTTAGCAAATGCTAAAATGTTGGCTGAAACTTTAAAAAATAATGGCTTTAAAATTTATTCAGGTGGAACAGATACGCATTTAATGTTAGTGGATTTAAGACCTTTTAATGTGAAAGGAAATTTGGCTTCTGAAAGTTTATGTAGAGCTAACATAACATGTAATAAAAATGGAATACCATTTGATACGGAAAAACCAATGATTACATCTGGTATTAGATTAGGTTCTCAAGCTGCTACAACAAGAGGTTTTGGTTTAAAAGAATTTGAAAAAGTAGGTGAATTAATAACTAAGGTTATAAAAGGACTTTCTGAAAACCCTGATGATAATAGTAAAGTGGAAAATGAAGTAAGAAATGAAGTTGTTAATTTATGTTCTAATTTTCCAATATATAAAAATCTTAATAAATGATCTGCTCAATATGTAAGAAAGGTGAGACTTCGGTCGTAGACTCTCGTCCAACTGAAGATGGTACAGCTATAAGACGCAGAAGACTATGTTCTTGCGGAGCAAGATTTACAACATTTGAGAGAGTTCAATATAGAGAGTTAATGGTCGTAAAAAAGAATGGAAGAAAATCAACTTTTGACAGAGATAAATTGTCCAAATCAATCTATATAGCTTTAAAAAAAAGACCTATAGACACTGAAACTACGGAAAAATTTATAAGTAAAGTATCTAGAGCCCTTGAGGAACTTGGACAAAGTGATATCTCATCAAACACAATTGGAACAATGGTTATGGAAGGTTTAAAAGAACTTGATCCAGTTGCTTATGTTAGATTTGCATCAGTTTACAGAAACTTTAGAGAAGAAAAGGATTTTGTACAATTTGTGGACAAAATAGATGTCTTCAAAAAAAGATAGATTTTCATCGAAAGATAAGAATTACATGAAACTTGCTATTAATTTAGCAAGATCACGCAAAGGTTTAACGGGAGACAATCCATCTGTTGGCTGCCTAATTGTAAAAAATGATACAATTATCTCTATTGGTCAGACAGGATACAATGGTAGGCCACACGCTGAACATAGTGCAATAAAAAATTCATTTGAAAAATTAAAAGATTCAAAAATGTATGTAACCCTTGAACCTTGTAATCACTATGGAAAAACCCCACCTTGTACAAAAAATATAATTAAAAGTGGTATTAGTGAATTAATTTATTCAATGGAGGATATCGATAAGAGAGTAAAAGGAAAGAGTTTTAAGATTTTATCAAGTAAAAAGATTAAAGTTAAGAGAGGCCTTCTAAAAGAAGATGCAAAAGATCTTTATGATTCTTACATTAAAAATCGAACTAGTAAATTACCTTATGTTACAGCTAAAATTGCAGTTTCTAAAAATAAATTGATTTATAGTAAAGGAACTAAAAGAATAACTGATAAGAATTCAGATAAGATTACACATTACTTACGCTACAAGAATGACTCAATAATGATTTCAAGCAAAACCCTCAATATAGATAATCCAAGATTGACTTGTAGATTAAAGGGTTACGATAAATTTTCACCAAAAAGAATAATTCTAGATAAAAATTTAGATATCAAATTAAAAAGCTATATTTTTAAATCAGCAAAAAAAGGTAATACGATCCTTTTTTATCATTCATCTAATACTAAAAAGATTAAAATTTTAAAAAAAAAAGGATTAACTTTAATCCAAACAAAATTAAGTAATGATGGATTACTGGACTTGAAGATAGTCTTAAAAAAGTTATTCACTCTAGGCACAAGAAGTTTACTTGTTGAAGGTGGTGACAAAATATCAAAAAGCTTAATAAAAAATAGACTTATTGATACATTTTACTTATTTCAAAGCCCAAAAATCTTAAGAGTAAATAAAATAAATCAGGGTTTTACTTCATTTGGAATTTTAAATGCTAAATATAAAAAGGTATCTAAAATTACATCTAAACTAGCCAAAGATAATATTACAATCTATAAAAGATAAAATGTTTAACGGAATTATATTTAATAAGGGTTTCATTAAAAAAATATCTAAAAGATCAAAAGGTATTAATATTTTTTTGAAATCAGACCTCAAATTGAATTCTAAAGATATTGGAGTTTCTGTAGCATGTGATGGGGTTTGTTTAACATTAATAAAAATCCAAAATAAGATAATGGAATTTTATCTTTCTAATGAAACTGTTAAAAGATCAAAATTTAAGTATCTAAAGATCAATGATGAAATAAATTTAGAACTACCTCTAAAGTATGGTCAAAAGATTTCAGGTCATATATGTCAGGGACATATTGATACAACTGGTAAAACTTTAAGTGTAAAAAAAGTTGATAAATCTTATATTTTCGACTTTGAAATTAATTCAAAAGAAAGAAAAAATATTATTGAAAAAGCTTCAATATGTATAAACGGTATTTCACTAACCATTTCTAGAAAAACAAAAAAAGGTTTTCAAATTTGGGTAATTCCTCATACTTTTAAATTGACTAATTTATCAAAGGTTAAAAAAGGTAGTCTTGTAAATATAGAAATAGATATTCTTTCAAAATACGTTAAAAATTTTTTCAATGTTAAAAAGTAATTATTCGTCAATAGAAACAATTATTAAAATTGCCAAAAAGGGTGGAATGTTCATTTTAGTTGATGATGAAAAAAGAGAAAATGAAGGTGATCTAGTAATTTCTACCAGTGATACAAATTCAAAGAATATTAATTTTATGGCTAAATTTGGAAGAGGATTAATTTGTTTAGCATTGGATAGTTTGCAAGCAAAAAGATTAAATTTATCTCTCATGTCTCCGATTAATCAATCTAGAAATAAAACTGCCTTTACAGTATCTATTGAGGCGAAAAAAGGAATTACAACAGGTATTTCAGCAAAAGATCGAGCTAGAACTATAAGGATTGCATCCAAGAAAAATGTAAATAAAAAAGATATTGTGTCACCAGGTCATGTTTTTCCAATTATTGCAAAAGATGGAGGAGTACTTGTTAGAGCAGGGCACACAGAGGCTTCTGTAGACATTTCTAAATTAGCAAAAAAAAATAATTCTGCAGTCATCTGTGAGATAATGAATGAAGATGGCACAATGGCCAAAGGTCAAGATTTATTTAACTTTGCCAATAAACACAAATTAAAGATTGGAAAAATTGAAGATTTAATTTCTTATCGTTTAAAAAAAGAAAAATTAATTAAACTTAAAAAATCTTCTGATATTAAGTTTAAAAATCAAAATTATAAGATTAAGATATATGAAAATTTGCTTGATGGCTCTGAACACTTTGCTTTGGTAAAAGGAAATATTAAAAAAGGTACTATTCCTAGAGTAAGAGTTATTTCTTCTAACGTAGTACATAACTATTTAATTAATCAAGAATTACCTAATTCATTTAACAAGACTTTAAATTACTTTAAAAAGTTCAATAATTGTATCTTGGTTTTTATCAAAGACACAAATCTTAAGTCAGTCACTCAAACCCTTAAAGATTATAAGAATAAAGATTTTTATAAAAAAGGTAATGACAAATTAATAAGAAATTATGGGATAGGAGCTCAAATAATTAAAGATTTAAAAATTAAAAAAATGATATTAATCACAAAATCACCAAAAAAGGTTATTGGTTTAGAGGGTTATGATATAAAAATAACTAAACAAGAGTTAATTTAATGAATAAAAATTTTTTAATAGTAAATGCTAATTATTATAAGGACATATCAAGTGGTTTATTAAAAAGTGCCACAAATTTACTGCCTAAAAATTCAAAAGTAAAAATTATAAATGTTCCTGGAGTGTTTGAAATTCCAGTTACAATCTCAAAAAATATAAAAAAATTCGATGGGTTTATTGCACTTGGATGTGTAATAAAAGGAAAAACTCCACATTTTGATTTTATTTCACAAGCATCCACAGATGCAATTATGAAAATGTCTATCAATTCAAAAAAACCAATCGGTAATGGTATAATAACTTGCTTAAATATGAAGCAAGCCAAAGCTAGAAAAAAAAAGGGTGCTGAAGCTGCTAATGCTGTTTTGTCAGTTTTATCACAAAAATGAAAACTTCATTTAGTCCTAAAAATAATCCTAGAGTTATAATTATTCAAAAATTATATGGTAAGTTTTATAATGATGATGAACAACTAACCTATCCAAAACATAGGTTTAAAAAATTTATTAAAGATATTGTTTCAGGTACCATAGAGCGTAATGATATAATCCTAGAAGAATTAGAAAAAAATTTAGGAGAAAAATTTTCTTTAAATAATTTAGATAAATTATTTCAGGTTATTTTAAAGTCGGCTACTTATGAGTTTTTGTATAAACCAAATTTATCTATGAAAATTATAATTAAAGAATATCTTGATGCTTCAAACTTTTTCATAGATGACTCTCAAACAAAATACTTAAATGCTTTATTAGATAATATTGCCAAAAAATTAAGATCCTCTAATGCATGAGTTTGAGCTAATAAATAAATACTTTTCCAAACTATCCAAAAATAATAAAGGTTCACTTAGTTTAAATGATGATGTTTTTTTTGATAAATCAAAAAATTTAGTAATTTCAATAGATACTTATATACAAGGTACACATTTTATTGATTTTAAAAAACCTGATTTAGTAATTAAAAAAATTATCAGATCCTCTATCTCAGACCTAATTTGTAAAGGTGTTAAACCGTTATATTATTTTATTTCTGGCTCAGGTAATAAAAAAACTTTTTCAAACACAAATTTAAAAAAAATTTCTAAATCTTTAAACCAAGAACAAAGAAAATATAAAATTTTTCTATGTGGAGGTGATACTGTATTGTCTAATAAACTAAGTTTTTCAATTACCTCTGTTGGATTTTCAAAAAAAATAGTTCCTAGAAACAATGCTAAATTAGGTGATGATATTTACGTTACAGGTAATTTAGGAGATAGCTATGCTGGACTAAAGATTTTAAAGAAAAGTATTAATATAAATAAAAATCTAAAAAGATATTTTATAAATAAGTATTATTTACCCAATCTTCATCCTGAATTGATAAATAAGTTATTATCATTTGCCAACACTTCTATAGATATTTCAGATGGATTAATTACAGATTTAGAAAAACTTATTAATAAACAAAGATTATCTTATAAATTATTTTTTGATAAGATACCCATATCAAAAAATTTAGAAAAATTAATTAAACTAAAAAAATTTAATAAAAAAAATTTCTTTTCAAAAGGAGATGATTATCAGATTCTATTTACAGCTAGTTCATCTAAATCCAGAATCATTAATAAATTAAGCAAAACATTGAATATTAAGATTTCTAAAATAGGAAAAATTTGTTCGATATCTCAAAAATCACAAATTATTGATCAAAAAGGGAAGAAAATTAGGCTTAAAGACAAAGGTTATTATCATCAATTTTAAAAGTTAATTATTGCCTTTTATACGCTTTTTTGTATTGTGCGGATTTTAATAACTAACAACCAACAACTTATTTAAGGTCTTTATGAACTCAAACGTTGAAACTATTCTTTTATATACTATTGCAGCTGGTCTTTTATCTATCGTTTATGGATATTTTACCGGAAAAAATATTTTAAGTTCAAGTGCAGGAAATTCTAAAATGCAAGAAATTGCTTCAGCTATTCAAATTGGAGCTAAAGCATATTTGGCAAGACAATATAAGACTATTGCAATTGTTGGTGTAGTTGTATTGGTTATAGTAAGCATTGCTTTTAGTCCTCTTGTTGGTTTGGGATACTTAATTGGAGCTGCTTTATCTGGTATTGCTGGATATGTTGGAATGTTAGTTTCAGTTGAAGCTAATGTGAGAACCGCGGAAGCATCTAGAAAAGGTTTAGCAAGTGGTCTATCAGTTGCTTTTAAATCTGGTGCAGTGACTGGAATGTTAGTTGCTGGTTTAGCATTATTATCAATTGCCGTTTATTATTATTTACTATTAAAATTTAATGTTGATGAAAGAGAAATTGTTAATGCTTTAGTTGCCTTAGGATTTGGTGCATCCTTAATATCAATTTTTGCGAGATTGGGTGGTGGGATATTCACAAAAGGAGCTGACGTAGGAGCTGACTTAGTTGGAAAAGTTGAAGCTGGCATACCAGAAGATGATCCTAGAAATCCTGCTGTAATTGCTGACAATGTGGGTGATAACGTAGGTGACTGTGCAGGTATGGCAGCTGATTTATTTGAAACATATGCGGTTACTATTGTTGCAACAATGGTTTTATCATCTATTTTTTTTCAGGGTGATATGTCTATGATGATTTACCCTTTAACTATTGGCGGAGCTTGTATTTTAACATCTATATTGGGTACATTCTTTGTAAAATTAGGTAGAAGTAAAAATGTAATGAATGCTTTATACAAAGGTTTTGTAGTTTCAGCTGTTTCGTCACTAATAATACTTTATCCAGTTACTGATTATGTATTAGGTTTAGACAATACATATAATTTGGAAAATAAAGTTTTTTCAGGTATGAGTTTATATTATTGTGGAATTATAGGTTTAGTAATAACAGGCTTATTAATTTGGGTTACAGAGTATTACACAGGAACTAATTACAGACCTGTTAGAAGTGTAGCTAGTTCATCCACTACAGGTCATGGAACCAATGTTATTCAAGGATTAGCTGTTTCACTAGAAGCTACAGCAATTCCAGCATTAATTATTGTTACTGGAATACTAGCAACCAATCATATTGCTGGTCTTTATGGAATTGCAATTGCAGTCACAACTATGTTGGCTTTAGCTGGAATGGTTGTTGCACTAGATGCTTATGGTCCTGTTACTGATAATGCAGGTGGAATAGCCGAAATGTCAAAATTGCCGAATAATGTGAGAAAAACTACTGATGCACTTGATGCAGTTGGAAACACAACAAAAGCAGTTACAAAAGGTTATGCTATAGGCTCTGCAGGATTAGGAGCATTAGTTCTTTTTGCTGCATATACAGAGGATATAAAACACTTCTCTAAAGAAGCAGGATCTGCACTTGAGGGAATTGTTGTTACTTTTGATTTATCAAATCCATATGTTGTTGTGGGTTTATTGATTGGTGGGATGCTTCCATATTTATTTGGTTCAATGGGCATGCAAGCCGTTGGTAGAGCAGGTGGTGCTGTAGTTGTTGAAGTAAGAAGACAATTTAAAAAATATCCAGGTATTATGAAGAGAAAACAGAAACCTGATTATGCAAAGCTTGTTGATTTATTAACAGTCGCTGCGATTAAAGAAATGATTATACCATCATTATTACCAGTATTGTCACCAATTGTATTATACTTTATTATTTTTGCTATTGGTGGCCAAGTAGCTGCATTAGCTTCAGTTGGTGCAATGTTATTAGGTGTTATTATAACTGGATTATTTGTAGCTGTTTCAATGACCGCAGGTGGTGGTGCTTGGGATAATGCAAAAAAATATATTGAAGACGGAAATCATGGGGGAAAAGGATCTGAAGCTCATAAAGCAGCTGTTACTGGTGATACAGTTGGAGATCCTTATAAAGATACTGCTGGACCTGCAGTTAACCCGATGATTAAGATTACCAATATAGTAGCTTTATTATTGTTAGCTGTTATCGCTGGCTAATTTCTTTTCTTTTTTTGGCCCTCACACCAAGAGGGTCATTAATTTTTTGTCTCATACTTGACATAAAATCATAAATAAAGGAGTTTCTTGCAAATCCTGCTTCTGTAGTATTACTAACAATCTTGATATCCTGCATATTATCAATATTTAAAAACTCTTTCTTAGTAAGTACACCATAATTATCAATTTCTAAAACAAGTATGTCATTTTTATAAATTTTCATTTTTCCAAGATTTTTTATATTTGATTGTGTTTGTTTTCTCTCAATATAAATCCATACATCATTATCAAATTTACTTCTAGTTGATGGGCTTCCTAAGATTTTTCTTATATCATTAGTGGTTGACTCATTTACTATCAATGTCTTTTGTTTTTTTTCTAAAAATGGTACACCGTGGTGTTTTACAACTTTTTTAAATGAGCAATTTGTTGCTATAATTGAAAAAAAAATTATATATAATATTTTTAGCATGAGTAAAAACTATATTAATATTTATAACAATTTAATCAATTACTCTAGAAATAAAGATTTATATATTTCACTTAATCGTCAGGATAATTTTTCTGATCGATTAACGTTTTTTTTGATACATTTTGCCTTTTTTTTAAAAAACTATAAAAATGAGGAAAATAAAGAGATTTTACAAAAAATCTATGATTTTAATTTTAGACAATTGGAACTTAGTATTAGAGAGATCGGCTATGGCGATCAATCTATAAACAAAAAAATGAAAGTTTATTTAAATCTATTTCATGCAATTGTATCAGAAATTCATTTTTGGGATGATTTAGATAAAACTGAAAAACTAAAAAAACTTTCTATATTCTTAGAAGATTTTAGTAAAATAGAGAATTTAGTTGAATATTTTGAGGATTTTAATCAAAATTTAAGCAAAAAATCTTTGAATTTTTTTTTAAAAGGTGTAAGTAACCCTTAATTATGGCTGTACCAAAACGTAAACAAACTCCTTCAAGGACTGGTATGAGAAGAGCTCAAAATATGAAGTTCTCCTCTAAGAACGTTGTTGAGGATAAAAAATCTGGTGAATATAGATTATCTCATCATTTAGATTTAAAAACAGGTATGTACAAAGGTCGTCAAGTTTTAGATCCAAAAGAATAATAATATTTTTTAACAATGTCAGATTTAATTAAAATTGCAGTTGATGCAATGGGGGGTGATGGTTCTCCTAAAAAAGTTATTGATGGTATCATTCATAATAAAAAAACAGACAATAGTAATTTCTTTAAAATTTTTGGTGATCAGGACGAAATCAAAAAACATATAGAAGGTAAGATTAATGATGCCTCTTATGAAATAGTTCATACATCCAATGTTGTAAAAAGTACCGATAGTCCTTTAGAGGCAGCTAAAAGAGGAAAAGATACCAGTATGTGGTTGGCTATTGAAAGTGTAAAAAAAAAAGAAACTGATATTGTTATTTCAGCTGGTAATACAGGCGCACTACTTGTAATTGCTAAATTAAATCTTAAAATGATTGAAAATATAGATAAACCAGCTTTATCTGCTCTTTGGCCTAACAAAAAAGGTATGAGTGTGGTTTTAGATCTAGGTGCAAATATTGAATGTAGTACAAAAAATTTAGTTGATTTTTCTATTATGGGCTCATCTCTTTACAAATCTCTTTATCCGAATGAGTCACCTAATGTAGCATTATTAAATATTGGGTCAGAAGAGCTAAAAGGAAATGAAATAATTAAAGAAACCTATCAAACCTTAAATGACAAAAAATCTAAGAATTTTGATTTCGCTGGTTATATAGAAGGAAATGAACTTATGAATGGAAACGTTAATGTTATTGTTTCTGACGGTTTTACCGGTAATGTTGCACTCAAAACAGCAGAAGGTACAGCCAATTTTATAACTAGCGAACTTAAACAGGCATTAAGTGGATCTATTTT
>CABXVQ010000009.1:0-35420 GCA_902515605.1 uncultured Pelagibacteraceae bacterium | reverse complement strand
TGAGTCCATGGTTAAAAAAATTAAAGAATGTGTTGCTTCAAGAAAAGATGAGAATTTTAAGATTATTGCTAGATCAGATGCAAAAAGTGTTGAGGGTATCGATAAAATGATTGAAAGATGTAAAGCATATGTAGACGCTGGAGCTGAAATAATTTTTCCCGAGGCTTTACATGATGAAAAAGATTTTGAAAAAGTGAGAAAAGAGTTATCATGCTACCTACTCGCGAACATGACTGAGTTTGGAAAAACCAAATTGTTCAACTATAAAGAATTAGAAAAATTTGGTTACAATATTGTTATTTATCCAGTTACAACACAACGTTTAGCAATGAAAAATGTTGAGGACGGATTACGAGACATTTATGCAAATGGACACCAAAACAATATTATAGATAAAATGCAAACTAGGAAAAGACTTTACGAGCTTGTTGATTATGAAAAATATAATAGTTTAGATGAAAAAATTTATAACTTTAGTACTGAAGGACATGAGTAATGAGTGATGAAATTAAAAAAGGTTTGCTTGGAATAGTTGTAGATGAAACTGAAGTTTCAAAAGTTATGCCTGAAATTAATTCTTTAACCTATAGAGGATATGCTGCGCAAGATTTATGTGAATATTGTAGGTTTGAAGAAGTGGCCTATTTAATTTTAAATAAAGATTTACCAAATACATTAGAATTAAGAAAATTTGAAAAGGAAGAAAAAAACAATAGAGATTTATCTAAAGATCTTTACTCAATCATCAAAAAAATGCCAAAGAAATCTCATCCAATGGATGTTGCTAGAACAGCTGTCAGCATAATGGGACTTGAGGATAAAGAAACCACTGACTCTTCTCAAGAAGCAAATACAAGAAAAGCTATACGAATTTTGGCAAAAACCCCAACTGCATTAGCTGCTTTTTACAGAGTAAGAAAAGGGAAAAATATTATTAAGCCTAAGAAAAATTTAACTATGGCTGAAAATTTTTTTTATATGTGTTTTGGTAAAGTTCCGCAAAAAGAAATAGTAAAAGCTTTTGATGTTTCTTTAATTCTTTATGCTGAGCATAGTTTTAATGTGTCAACTTTTACAGCAAGAACTATTACAAGTAGCTTATCTGATATTCATGGGGCTATTACTGGTGCGATAGCAAGTTTAAAAGGTCCTCTTCATGGTGGAGCTAATGAAGAAGTAATGCATATGATGAATAAGATTAAAAAACCTGAAAATGCACTTAAATGGATAAATAAAGCCTTAGATAATAAAGATGTTGTGATGGGATTTGGTCATAGAGTTTATAAGTCTGGAGATTCAAGAGTTCCAACTATGAGAAAATATTTCGCAAAAGTAGCAAAAATTAAAAAGGATAAAAAATTTGAAAAAATTTATGACATTGTTGAAAAAGTAATGATTGAAAGAAAAAATATTCATCCTAATGTAGACTACCCTACTGGACCTACTTATCATTTGATGGGTTTTGATACAGATTTTTTCACACCAATTTTTGTTATTTCTAGGATTACAGGTTGGTCAGCGCATATTATGGAACAACATGCGGCAAATAAGTTAATAAGACCTTTAGCAAGTTATAAAGGTAATCAACATAGAAAAGTTGTTCAGCTAAACCAAAGGTAACTATTTAGTTGCAAGAATATTTTCTTTGTCTATTTGTTTCAAGTTATAGCCATTTAGAATCAATTTATCTTTAATTTCTTTTAGTTTTTCTCCTTCAGTAAATGTTCCATCGAAATGTTTTGACTCAAAAAAAATATTTTTAATCTTAATCTTATTATAATCAATTGAATTCATAATCTTATATTCTGCACCCTCAACATCAATTTGTAATTTATTAATTGAATTAATTGAATACTTTTTTACTAAGTCTTGAAAAGTAATAAATTCAACCTCTGTTATTTGAATATCATCATCTGTAATATCAAATCTTTTATTTTTATGATTAAGAATATGGTTTTTGTCAAAAGAACCTATTTGGCTGGCCCAATGTTTTCCTAGTTTTTTTATAGAATCTTTTTTGACATGGTAAAAATTATCTTTTTTAGCTTCATCAAATATTGCATTCCTGCTTATAAAAATATTTTCATTATTTTTGTAATCGTTTTCAAGTATTTGATAATTATAAGGTACTGGCTCAACTAACAAAATCTTACTCTTAGCATATTCAGATATAAGATTTTTTATATGAATACCTGAATGTGCTCCAATAACAACTAATCCAAAATCATGCACTGATTTTTAACTAAATGCTTCTACCCAAGTTCCTTGTGTTGATGCTTTAGAATATTCTGTTGCTCTACCTTCAAAGAAATTCATATGTTCTACAGCATTTAACATGGTATCTAGCCATCCTAATGGATTTTTTTGAACATCATAAATTGGTTCTAAACCTAACTGGACCAATCTTCGGTTTCCAATAAATCTAATATAGTCTTTAACTTCTTTTGCAGTAAGACCTTCCATTGGTCCCATTTCAAATGCAAGATCTATAAAAGCATCTTCATGTTCAATAATAGTTCTGCATGCTTCATAAAGTTCTTTCTTTAGTTTTGCATTCCATATTTCTGGGTTCTCTTTAATGAATTCTTTAAAAATTCTTATCATTGAATTGCAATGAAGAGTTTCATCTCTAACAGACCATGTAACTATTTGGCCCATACCTTTCATCTTGTTATGTCTTGGAAAGTTCAAAAGAATAGCAAAACTTGCAAACAACTGTAGACCTTCTGTGAATGCACTAAAAACTGCAACAGTTTTCGCTATGTCTTCTTTCGAACTCATATCAAAATTTTGCATGTAATCATATTTGTCTTTCATTTCCTTATACTTCATGAAAGCAGAGTACTCAGACTCAGGCATACCAATTGTATCTAAAAGATGTGAGTAAGCAGCAATATGAACTGTTTCCATTGATGCAAAAGCAGTCATCATCATCAAAACTTCAGTGGGTTTAAATACTGTTGTGTAATGTCTTAAATAACAATTACTAACTTCAACATCTGCTTGAGTAAAAAATCTGAATATTTGAGTTAATAAATTCTTTTCAGATTGTGATAAATTTTTTTGCCAGTCTCTAACATCGTCACCTAGAGGTACTTCTTCAGGTAACCAGTGAATTCTTTGTTGTGTTAACCATGCATCATAACACCATGGATATCTAAATGGTTTATAAACAGGATTTTCAACTAATAGTCCCATTTTTTTTGGTTGGATTATTTCTTTTTTTTCTGTTTTTATTTTTTCTGCTACTGACATGATAAACACTCCTCGTATTCTGGTTCTTCGTTGGTTTGTTGATTTTTAGACTTATATACATTGGCTGTAACATCAGTTGATTTTGAATCATTGATATTTTCAGCTCTTTGAATTGATTTTGATCTACAGTAGTAAAGGCTTTTTAAACCTTTTTTCCATGCATCAAAATGAATTCTATGTAATTCTTTTTTATGAACATCTGCTGGTAAAAATAAGTTAACTGATTGAGCTTGAGAAATAAATGGTGTTCGATCTCCACTTAATTCAATAATCCATTTTTGATTTAACTCAAATGCAGTTTTAAAAACATCTTTCTCTAAATCAGTTAGAAAATCTAGATGTGAAACTGAACCTTGATTGGTCGTAATAGTAGACCAAGTTTCATCATCATTTTTTCCATGACTATCTAAGATTTCTTCAAGATATCTATTTCTGACATTAAAAGACCCTGATAAAGTTTTATGAGTATAACTGTTAGCAGCAATAGGCTCTACACCTGGTGAAGCTCCACCACAAATAATTGAAATAGAAGCTGTAGGTGCAATTGCAGTTTTGTTTGAAAATCTTTCTTGAAAACCATATTCTGCTGCATCAGGACACGCACCTCTCTCTTCAGCTAAATTTTTTGATGCTTTATTAACTTGTTCATCAATTTGTTTAAATATTTTTTTATTCCAAGATTTTGCCATTACCGACTCAAGCGGAATTCTATTTTTTTGTAAAAAAGAATGAAAACCCATTACACCTAATCCAACACTTCTTTCTCTTTCAGCTGAGTATTTAGCATCTCTAAACTGGTCTGGAGCTTTATTAATAAAATCAGATAAAACATTATCCAAAAATCTCATTACATCTCCAATCATATCTGGATCATCTTTCCACTCATCATATTTTTCTAAGTTTAAAGAAGATAAGCAACAAACAGCTGTTCTATCATTACCATCTTTATCTATTCCTGTAGGTAAAGTTATTTCACTACATAAGTTCGATGTTTTAACTGTTAAGTTTGCAAGCTTATGATGTTGAGGAATTAATCTGTTAACTGTATCAATATAAATAATATAAGGTTCTCCAGTTTCAATTCTAGCTGTTAAAAGCCTAATCCATAAATTTCTAGCTGAAACAGTTTGCTGTACTGTGCCATCTGCAGGACTTTTTAATGCCCATTGTTCATCTGTTTCAACTGCACGCATAAATGCATCTGAAAGTAAAACACCATGGTGTAAGTTTAATGCTTTTCTATTTGGATCACCACCTGTGGGTCTTCTCATCTCTATGAACTCTTCTATTTCAGGATGATCAACTGGAAGATAACAGGCAGCAGAACCTCTTCTTAATGAACCTTGGCTGATCGCCATTGTTAAAGAGTCCATTACTTTTATAAATGGAATAATCCCAGAAGTTTTTCCAACTTTACCAATTTTCTCTCCTATAGATCTTAAATTACCCCAGTAACTTCCAATACCTCCACCTTTTGCAGCTAACCAAACATTTTCACTCCAAAGATCTAAAATACCACCAAGACTATCTGATGCTTCATTTAAAAAACATGAAATTGGCAGTCCCCTTTTAGTTCCACCATTAGATAATACAGGTGTTGCCGGCATAAACCATAAATTGCTTATGTAATTGTAAATTCTTTGAGCATGTAAATTATCATCTGCATATGAACTTGCGACACGAGCAAATAAATCTTGGAATGACTCATTGTGGCCAAGATATCTATCTTTCAAAGTTGCCTTACCAAAATCAGTTAAGTTAGAGTCTCTGGAACGATCGATCTTGATAATTATGCCTTTTTCATTTTGAAAAAGTTCTGTTTCACTATTTAGTGAAAAAAGATCAGGTCTATTATTTCTTTCTACTTCTCTAACTTCTGGGCTATATTCGGAGACAGCTTTCTTCAGGGCCTGCGATAGAATTTTATTCATATTTTAAGTATTATAATTTGTTATTTATACGAAAACAACTATATGTTGTATGCGCTTTTAGTTAATATACTATATAAACAGTAAATCAATAGAACATTTATAGAACATAATGAAAAAAATATCAATAAAAAAATAGAAAAAAAGGTAAGTAATTAACAATAATGTCTGAAAAATTAAAAATTGATCCATTTGGATTTAGAGAATATGACGCCCGATGGTTGTATGAAAAAGATATTAATCTTTTAGGAATCACGAATCTAGGTAAAGGGCTTGGTTCACAGATTATAAAACATACAAAAAAAAATAATCCAAGAATAGTAGTAGGTCATGATTATCGATCTTACAGTGAAGAAATTAAAAGTGCGTTGATAAATGGATTAATTTCAACTGGATGTTTTGTTGAAGACATAGGTTTATCTTTGTCACCAATGGTTTATTTTGCACAATTCAATTTAGATGCTGATGGAGTTGCAATGGTAACAGCCAGTCACAACGAAAATGGTTGGACAGGGGTAAAAATGGGAATCAAAAAGGGATTAACCCACGCACCAGATGAAATGAAAGAATTAAAAGAAATTACATTACAAGAAAAATTTGTTCAAGGAAAAGGAAACAAAAAAGAAATCAAAAATTTTGATAGAATATATAAAGAAGATCTAATCAAAAAGAATAAAATTAAAAAAAAAATAAAAGCAGTAGTTGCGTGTGGTAATGGAACTGCAGGAATTTTTGCACCAGATATTTTAAGACAAATTGGTTGTGAAGTAATTGAATTAGACTGTAATCTAGATTGGACTTTTCCAAAATATAATCCAAATCCTGAGGACTTAGAAATGTTACATGAAATTGCAAAAGCTGTTAAAGAAAATAATGCTGATATTGGCTTTGGCTTTGATGGAGACGGAGATAGAGTCGGTGTAATAGATGATGAAGGAAATGAAATCTTTTCAGATAAAATAGGTTTATTGATTGCAAGAAATTTATCCAATAAACATAATAATTCTAAATTTATTGTAGATGTTAAATCTACTGGTTTGTATTCAAATGATAAAGTACTGATTAAGAATAAATGTGAAACAATTTATTGGAAAACTGGTCACTCACACATTAAAAGGAAAGTTAATAACGAGAAAGCTTTAGCAGGATTTGAGAAAAGTGGACATTTTTTTTTCAACCAACCTTTAGGATATGGATATGATGATGGTATAAACTCAGCAATCCAAGTTTGTCATTTAATAGATAATCAAGAAAATAAATTAAGTGAAATTATAAGTCAGCTTCCAAAAACTTATCAATCACCAACAATGGCACCTTTTTGTAAAGATCAAGAAAAATATGAAGTTGTTGAAGATATCAAAAAAGAGATTGAAAAAAGTAAAAAGGAAAAAATTAAGATTGATAACCAAGAAATAAGTGAAATACTAACTGTTAACGGTATAAGGTTTTCATTTAAAGATGGATCCTGGGGATTAATTAGAGCTTCATCTAATAAACCATCATTAGTTATAGTAACTGAAAGTCCAACTTCTGATGAAAGAAAGCTTAAAATATTTTATTTTATTGATGAGTTACTAAAAAAAACAGGAAAAATTGGAGAGTACGATCAAAAGATATAGATAATTAATTCTTATTATCCATATCACTTTCGGAAGGATTATCTATTTGTGACTCATCTTGGCTTTGATTAGTAGATTGATCGCTATAAAATTTTTTAATCAATTCCTCCTCTTTCTTTTTTTGATCTAAATCAAATTTTTGTTCCCATTCTTTAATTCTTTGATTTTCTTGTTTAATTCTCTCTTCTTCTTCAGCTTTTTGTTTTAAGGCAATTTCTTTCTCTTGTTCAGCAATTTTTTCCTCTTCTTGCTCTCTTTTTAGTGCTATTGCTCTCTCTCGTTCATCTTTTTCTCTTAAAAATTTCTCTTTTTCGTCAGCTTTAATCTTCTCTTCTTTTAATCTTAACTCCTCCTCTTTTACCCTTTGCTCTGCTTCTTCTTTTAATAATTGTCTTTCTATTTCTTGTAATCTTTCAGATTCTAATTGACGTAATCTGTCTTCAGTTTCTCTTAATTTTTCTTCCTCATATTTTAACTTTCTAGCAGCTTCTCTTATTCGCTGTTCTTCATCTAACCTTTGTTGTCTTTCAGCTTCTTTGATTTCAAGTTGCCGCTGTCTTTCATTTTCTCTCATTTCTCTTATTTTTTCAGTTTCTATATCTTTAGCCTTAATAGCCTCCTGTTTAGCTTTAATTTTTTCCGATCTAATTCTTTGTCTTTCTAACATTTTAATTCTAAGCTCTTCCTCTTTAAGCTTTCGAGCATCTTCTCTTATTTTTTTAGCTTGTTCATCTTTAATTCTTTGATTTTCGATCTTGAGTCTTTTAGCTTCAATTTTTTTTCGTTTTTCCTCATTTTTTTGAACTTGCTTTTCATTATCAAGAATTAATTTTTTTTGTGCTAGTATTTGTTTTTTTTCTTCTCTAATTAAGTCTAGTCTATCTTTTTGAGCTTGTTTTTTTTGATTTTCTAAATCTCTTTTTTCATTTAATTCTCTCTGTCTCTCTTGTCTTTTCTTCTGTTTCTCTCTTTCTTTTTTAAGATTATGATAAAAATTACCTAATTTATTTTTAGTTTCCTCTATTACTTCAAAAGGATTAACTTTAATCTTATCTAGTTTTATATTATTATTTATTAGGGACTGAATATTTTTAAAATTTTTGTCTTTTTTCTTATTGTTTTTTTTTAAACCCATACAAAAAATTTAACAATTTTAAAATACTTTAAATAGATCACA
Source organism: uncultured Pelagibacteraceae bacterium (assembly GCA_902515605.1). Taxonomy (GTDB): domain Bacteria; phylum Pseudomonadota; class Alphaproteobacteria; order Pelagibacterales; family Pelagibacteraceae; genus Pelagibacter. The sequence goes on along the minus strand of CABXVQ010000009.1, from coordinate 27,441 downwards.
TGTGGTTAAATTGAGTTTAAAATTTTAATTAAAAGTCCGTATTATTGAGAAATTAATAAAATACAATTTTTACGTGTAATTTAAAGTCTAATTTTTTTAAATAAATTAATTTTTTTGAAACAAGAATCATGTACTAGCAATTTAGATTTATGTTTAAAAATTTATTTATATTAGCTTGTATTTTACTATTATCTAATTGCACTACTCCTACATCGGCATTTTTAGGGCCAATTTTTACAGGTGCTAAAACTGGTAGTGTTTATCAAGCATCTTTATCTTATGGTAGTAATAGAATTATTGATAAAATGAGAGAAGTTAAGCAAAATAATTTTCAAGAAATTAATTCATTGACATCTGATTTATCAACTAATGATAGAAATCCCTTAGTATTAATTGCCTACAAAGTTTCAAAAATTGAAATATCTGAAGTAAAAGAGCCAGAACCCTTACCTTAAAATTTTTTATTAACAAATTAGTAAAACCTTAATTTTCAATTATTAAGAGTTTTGAATGTTGATAAGAATCGCTTAAATTTTAATTAAGGGTGGTAGAGGGAGACTGAAACCACCCCAACCTTCTTCTTTAAATTATAATTTTTAATGGCAGATAAAAAAATCAGATCAGTAGCAAAAACATTTTCTTGGAGATTTTTAATATTTTTATATTGGATGTTATTTGGGTATATCTTTACAGGATCTATTAAAATAGCAGGTATATTAGGTATTGGTTCTATAATCCCACTTTTCTTTTACTACTTTCATGAAAGAGTTTGGAACCAAGTAAAATGGGGAACAGATACAGACAAAGAATAACTTTATAATTTTTTCTTTAATTGATCTGAAATAATTATTTTTTTGTTATTTATGTAATCTTCATGATTTTTTTCAATATTTTTAAGTTCATAAAGATAATTTACCATTACACCAAAAGATCTGTTTAATCCAACCTCTGAAACATTGGCATTAATATTTATATCATCGATAATTGCTCCATTGCCTAAATGAAACCTGCAAACATCGTTAATTGGAAGACCTTTTTTATTTTTCTCATTCATTAAATAATGAGCTACTAATTTAATTATTGCATGTTTATTTGATACAATTCGTCCATCTCCAACTTTTAAATCTGTAGATTTTAAAAACGAAACATTACTGTAAGGTATTTTTCCCAAAATATTTTGAATTATTTTTTCATCTAAAGTAGTAAACCAGTCTCTAAAACCTGGAATTGGTGAAAGAGTTCCAAAATTTTTTATATTTGGTAATTCTTCCTGAATTTCGTAGACAACTCTTTTAATCAAAAAATTTCCAAGTGTGACTCTTGATAGTCCCTCTTGACAATTGCTAATAGAATAAAAAGTTGCAGTATCATATTTTTTTGCACCTTCTGCACTTGGTTTCATTATTTCTTGAATTGATTTTCCTAAACCATTAGTAAGTGCCACTTGCACAAATATTATTGGCTCATCATCAAGCGCTGGGTGAAAATAAGAAAAAAATCTTCTATCTTCTCCAAGTCTTCTTTTAAGTTCGTTCATATCTTTTATTTTATGAACTCTTTCATATTGGATTATTTTTTCTAATACTGCTGCTTTTGTATCCCAGGTAATCTTAGCAAGTTTTAAAAATCCAGGGTTAAACCAAGACTTAAATAACTCTCTTAGATCATTGTCTAATGATTTTAATTCTTTATTCTCATTTAGTATTTTAAGAAGATCTTCTCTAAGAGAAACAATTGTTGAAATCCCATTAGGGGACATATTCATTCTTCTAAATAGCTCTCTTCTTTGACCCTCAGATGTAATAAATAATTTAAATAAATTTTTATCATTTTGTTCTGTTTTATAGAGATCTATTGCCTCAGTTACTTTAGTATGGTTAGGTCTAAATTTTTCATTTATCTTTTTAAAAAATAAAAGTTTTTTTTCAGGACTTAATGTTTGATATAAGTCAGTAATATCTCTTGCAACAGTAATACCAAATGCAGCTCCTTTATTTGAAATTAGATCATCACATAATGAAATAATTGATTCTAAATCATTTTTTTTAACTACACTTTTTTTGAATAGTTTTTGGCCTACGTCAGCAATAGATGAAATAATTTCTTTTAAATTAAACATAAAAAACTTTATCCAAATTATTAATTAATTGATAAGTACTCAAAAAAAGATCTTATTGAAACTATAATTAGAAAAGTTCCAAATATCTTACTTAATAATTTTTTGTTAATTTTATACACTGCTTTTGCACCAATTCTAGCCATAATCATCGTCACAGGAACAAATACTAAAAAACCTAGTAAATTTATATATCCAACACTAAAAGGAGTATTAATATTATCAATTATTTTTCCTCCAGTGATCATTGTAATAGTTCCACTTACAGCTATCAAAAAACCCACAGCAGCAGCAGTACCTATTGATTTTCTAATGTCATATCCAAAAGTTCTCATAAAAGGAACCATTAAAGAACCACCACCAATTCCAAGTGGCACTGAAATAAAACCAATTATTATTCCAGATATATTTTTTATTAAATCAGATATTTTTTTTGGATTTTCCATTAATTTTTCTCTCACAAAAATAAAAAATAGCCCTACGATAAATGCAAATATTGAAAAAAATAAAACTAAAGCTGGAGTTTTTAAATTTACTGCTAAAAAAGTTCCAGCAATTACACCGAGAAGAATAAAAATACCAAATGATTTTACCATTTTAAAATCAACTGCATCATATTCCATATGTGTTTTGGTTGAGATAATAGATGTGGGTACAATAATTGCTAGAGATGTTCCAACTGACAGATGCATACGTGTTACAATATCAAAATCTAAAACTGTAAAAGCATAATATAATGCTGGCACCATTATAATTCCTCCCCCAACGCCAAGTAACCCTGCCATAAAACCAGCAACTGCTGCCGCAGATGTAAGAACGATTAATAAGTTAATTAATTCAGATGAATTTAATATTTCCATTTAAGAGCTAACTTGATTAGCTTTTTCGTTATTTTGAACAATTGTCATAATATGTTTTGCTTTTTGAAAATCTGAGTCTCTTGCCATCATATTATCACTTAAATATCTTTTCCATTCCTTTGATCCCACTTGACCATGATACAGTCCAACAGTGTGTCTCATTATGTGATTTACCTTAGTCCCCAATTTAACTTCTTTATCTAAATATTCTAAAAGTTTTTCTGCTACTTGTTCCCGAGATGGATTATCTTCTGTTTTAAATATTTCTTTTTCGATTTCAATTAAGGAATAAGGATTTTGATAAATTGATCTACCAATCATTACTCCATCGCAAAAATTTAAATGGTTATTTATTTCTTCAATTTTTGTAATACCACCATTAATGATTATTTCTAAATCTGGATTTTCTTTTTTAATATCATAAACCATGTCATAATTTAATTTAGGTATATTTAAATTTTGTTTTGGAGACAAACCAGAAAGCATAGCTTTTCTTGCGTGTAAAATGAATGTTTTTGATCCAGCATCCCACATTTTATGAATAAAATTGTTTAAATAGTCGAATTCTTCTGTGTCATCAAAACCAATTCTAGTTTTTGCTGTTACAGGAATTTTACATGCATTTACCATTGAATTTATACATTCAGCTACTAAGTCTGGTTCTTTCATTAAACATGCTCCAAACATATTCTTTTGAACTTTTTTACTTGGACAGCCTAAGTTGATATTAATTTCATCATATCCCATATCCTCAGCAATTTTAGCCACTTCCGCTAATTCATTTTTATCTGATCCTCCTACTTGTAAGGCTAATGGTTTTTCTTCTGGACTGTAAGATAAGATTTTTTTTCTATCACCATGAATTGCAGATTTAGTAGCTACCATTTCAGAATAGAGCATTACATTTTTGCTCATTAATCTTAAAAAGAAACGATCATGTCTATCAGTACAATCCATCATCGGAGCTACTGAAACTTTTCTATTAATTCTTTTTTTAATATCCAAGAGGTTTACCCATTATTTTATCTGGAAGCCATGTCACTATTTCTGGAAAAATACACAAGATTAATATAGCTAAAGCCATGATAATCATGAATGGTATAGATCCTTTTAGAATTTCTGACAAACTAACATCTGGGGTAATTCCTTTAATTATATAGAGATTTAATCCCACAGGTGGTGTGATTAATCCTATCTCCATGTTAATAGTAAATACGATTGCAAACCAATAAGGATCAAACCCTAAAGTTGTTATAACTGGTAATAATATTGCTGAGGTCATTACAATCACAGCAACTGGAGGTAAAAAGAAACCAGCTATTAAAAGAAATATATTGATTAAAATAAATACAACCCATTTATTTGAGCTTAATTCTACCATGCTCTGAGCCAAAGACTGAGTTACGTAAAGTTGTGAAAGAGTAAATGCAAAAAGATAAGAAGCAGCAATAATGAACATTATCATTACGCTTTCTTTCATTGAAACTTTAACAATATTCCATATTTTTTTTGGCTGATAAATTTTATAAACGACAGCGATTAATACAAAAACAAGAAATGCTCCAACACCTGAAGCTTCAGACGGTGTTGCAACACCACCATACAAAACATATAAGACACCAACTATAATTGCTAGAAAAGGGAAAATTCTTGGTAATACTTCAAGTTTTTCCTTTAAAGTTGGAGGTGTTCTATTTTTTAAAGCTCTAGCAGAATCTTTATCAATAAAATAACTATGTATGAGAGCCCATACAGCAAACATTCCTGCTAACATAAAGCCAGGTACAAGGCCACATAAGAATAATCTTCCAATAGAAGTACCTGTCGCAATACCATAAACAATTAAGACAATACTTGGTGGAATTAAAACTCCCAATGTTCCTCCAGCAGCAATAGTGCCTGTAGCTATTTGATCAGAGTATCCTCTTTTTCGCATCTCAGGAATTCCCATAGTTCCAATTGCGGCACAAGTCGCTGGACTAGAACCACTCAAAGCTGCAAAAATTGAACAAGCACCTATGTTCGAAATAACCAATCCTCCTGGAACTCTCCAAAGCCACCTATCTAAACCTGTGTATAAATCTTTTCCCGCTGGAGAATTGGCAACCGCCATCCCCATTAAAATAAACATTGGTATCGAAAGCAAAACAAATGAATTCAATCCAGCATAAAATGTTTCTGCGAACACATCTAACATTTGAAAACCTTCAAATGATACTAAAAGAACTATTGATACAAAACTAAGACCAAAAGCTATAGGTATTCCTGAAAAAAGAACTATCAAAGTAAAAACTGCTACTATTATTGCAATTATTAATGGATCCATTAATTAAAATCCTTTTCATCAGTTAATTTAATAATTTCAGCTATGTATTGTAATATCATCAATATAGCCCCTAACATCATTGAAGAATAAGGTATCCATAATGGTGGATCCCAAACTGTTCCTGTTGAATAATTTTTTGTAAATGCCTCTTCAACCATTAAAAAACCAAAATAAAATAAAATCAAAAAAAATAATAAACTTAAAAGAGATGTAAAAATTTTTAATCTAACTACATTTTTTTTTGATAAAAAATCATATATCCATTCCATGCTAACATGAGCTTTTTCACTAAGAACGTAGGCGCTACCAATAAAAGTGGAAGCTACTAAAAGCATTGTAACAAGTTCAGTTTGCCAAGTAATTGCTCTTTGAAAAAAATATCTTTCAAATACAAGTTCTACAATCACTAAAATTGATAAAAGCAAAGCTAAAACTGCAAATGCACCACAAGCTTTTGCAACATAATCACAAAATTTAAGATATCTATTTTTCATAAAAAAAAACCCCTACTTAAAAGAATAAATAGGGGTTCTTTATATATTATTTTATTTAACTGCTAAAGCCATTTCCATTAGCTTATCACCACCTGGTACTTTATCAGCAAATGCCTTGTGAGAAGATTTTTTAGCAATCTCTACCCATGCAGAATGATCTTTTTCATTCATATACACTAACTTAACACCAGCTGCTTTATAAGCATCTTCAAACTTTTTATCTAAGTTTTCTACTTGTGCTGTCATGTATTTTTCAGCAACTTTTCCAGCTTTCATTAAAGCTTTTTGTTGCTTAGAATTTAATGCATCAAAAGACTTTTGAGACATAAGAATTGGTTCATACATAAACCATAAACCAAATTTTCCTGGAGGAGTTGCACATGAAACTTGTTCATATATTTTGTAACTAACAAAACTTCCTGAACTAGTATTTGCACCTGTTAATACACCAGTTTGTAATCCAGTATAAATTTCAGATGATGGCATACTTTGAATACCTGCTCCTGCGGCTTCTAACATTTGGTTAAATGCTTTTCCAGCAGCTCTCATGACTTGTCCTTTTGCATCGCTAGGATTTTTAATACATTTTGTTTTCGAAGCAAAACCACCACCTAACCAAGCATCAGATAAAACTACAACACCAGCATTATTAATTATTTTTTTAATTTCAGTCATCATTGGACCTTTATTAAATCTCAATGCATGTTTGTGGTTTTTAACAGTTCCTGGCATTAACGTAGCGTCAAACTCAGGATGAAACTTTGATGCATAAGCTAATGGGAATGCAGAAATATCCAATTGACCAGTTGTCATTGGTTTCCACTGTTCTTTAGGTTTATACAATGATTTAGCTGGATAAATTCTGATATCTATTCCAACATTTGCTTTTTTAACCTCGTCAGCAATGATTTGAACCATTTCGTGACGTGGGTCGAATGATCCATCAGCTCTTGGAGTTCCAGGCCATTGGTGACTAGCTTTTAACGTAACCGCAAAAGCAGAACCAACAGTAGTAAAAACAAAAACTAATGAAGTTAAATATAAAGATATTTTTTTTAACATTATTTTTTCCCTCTATTGTTATTTTTAATAATTCAATTAAAATGAACTTATTAATAAGAGTCAAGCCGGCAAAAGAACTTTTAATAAACAGAAACCTATGGATGGACCTTTAAAAAACCTATTAGTTGTTGATTTAACCAGAGTATTGGTGGGTCCCTACTGTACGATGATATTGTCAGACCTTGGTGCAAGAGTAATAAAGGTTGAAGCCCCAGAAATTGGAGATGACTCTAGAAAATTTGGTCCATTTATTGAAGATTATTCTGCTTACTTCATGTCTCTAAATAGAGGCAAAGAAAGTATTGCACTTAATTTAAAAAATGAAGATGACAAAAAAATATTTGATAAAATTTTATCTAAAGCAGATATTTTAGTTGAAAACTTTAAACCTGGTACTTTAGAAAAGTGGGGATATGGTTGGAAAGATGTTAATAAAAAATATCCAAAATTAATTTATGCTTCTGCCTCTGGTTTCGGACAAACAGGTCCTTTAAAAGAATTACCTGCTTATGATATGGTTGTGCAAGGGATGGGTGGTTTAATGAGTGTAACAGGGCAACCTAACTCTGAACCCACAAGAGTTGGAACATCTATTGGAGATATTACAGCAGGTTTATTTACAACTATTGGAATTAATGCTGCCCTTTATGATAGACAAAAAACAGGCAAAGGTATGTACATAGATGTTTCTATGCTTGATTGTCAGATAGCTATTTTAGAAAATGCTATAGCTCGTTATCTCGCAAAAAATGAAATTCCAAAGCCAATGGGTTCTCGACATCCATCTATTGCACCATTTGAGGCTTTCAAAACTCAAGATAGTTATATAATTATTGCTGCTGGTAACGACAAACTATTTGAAAAACTTTGCACTCTTTTAAAGTTACCAGAATTAGTTCAAGATCCAAAATTTTCTGATAATTCATCAAGAGCTCAAAATATGGATGAACTTAAAAAAGTTTTAGAAAATAAATTATCATCAAGAAAAACTAATGAATGGGTTAAGGATATGGAAAAAGAGAAAATTCCTTGTGGTCCAATATTTAATATCAAAGAAGCTGTTGAAAATCCTCAAATAGACTCGAGAAACATGATTGTTAAAGCTTACCATAAAGTCATTGGAGATTTTAAATTAGCAGGTAATCCAATAAAAATGTCAGCTTACAAAGATGAAAAAACTAGAGGTGATATTCCAGATCTAAATGAACACAGAGAAAAAATTTTAAAAGAATTTAATTAATTTGTTTCTGTTTCGTCAGAGCTAGTTTCTGTAACTTGTTCTTCTGACTCAGAAATTTGATCTAGAGAAACATCTTCATCAGTTTGAGGTTCGTCTGATACAGCATCTTCTACAGTTGGTTGAGCCGTTTCAGATAATTCTGCTAAGTCTTCTTTAGATACTTGAATTTTTTCTGGAGCCTTTCTAGCTCTTTTAGATGGTAGAATTGGTGTTCCACTTTTTGAGATTTCACCTTTATATAAACTTTCAAAATCATCACCTACATCTTCATCAGCTTCTGCTCCATCATCAACTTGTTCAACATGTTTTCTTAACTTGTAAACCGCACTTTCAGTTAAATCTGGAACTTTAATATTCTCCTGAGCAATTTCTCTTAATGCTATAACGGTATTTTTATCGTTATCTCTATCTAGAGTTGGTTCAATTCCTGTATTAAGTTGTGTTGCTCTTTCTTTTGCAACAAGAACCAATTCGTAAGGGCTATCAACTTTATCAATACAATCTTCTACAGTAACTCTTGCCATGGGCGATTACTTACACCTCGAACAATAAAAATGCAAGTTTTTTTCTATCTTATTGATGGATTGAGCTTTTTTCTAATCAAAAAAAGTAAAATTAAAGACATTAAAATATAGGCTCCAGATACAGTAGCTATGTCGTTTACTGAAAAACCAATATCTATCAAAAATCCAAACAATGCTGTACCAAAAGCAGTAGCAAAAACCATCAGAGCTGTTGTTAGAGCTTTGATTGATCCAAGATGTTTCACACCATATAATTCAGCCCAAGTGGAAGAGCCTAAAACAATTGCAAATCCATTAGAAATTCCAAGTAATCCTAAAAATACAAAAGATGTAATTGGTTTATCAAAATAAAATAATACAATTACAGATATTAAAAGTGGAATATTCATATAAATCAAAAGTTTTCTACTTGTAAACCTATCTATTAAATATCCAGATACAAACAAAGTTAGTACAGAAAAAATTGAGTACGACATAAATGACTGTGCAATTATGTAAGGTCCCCAACCTTTTGAGGTTTGAATAAATGATTGAAAAACTGCGTATCCAGTAAAAATCCATGGCATTGCTAGCATATTCAAACAGATAATATAAAATCTAAAATCTTTAATAACTTCTATTCTTTTCCATTGTTTTATTTTAATTTCTTGAATATTTTCATTTTTAATTTCTCTTGATGTAAAGTTTAAATTTTTTATCAATAAAAAAGAGGTGATTGGTAAAAAAATTATTATTATAATTGAAAATATTATCCAGAGATTTTTCCAATCTATAATAGTTAATAAATAAACAATCAAAACTGGTAAAATAAATTCTGCCATTGAAAGACCAAACCAACTGGTACTTAAAGCCTTGCCACGAGATTTAGTAAAATATCTTGCAATAGTTGTTGTGGCAGTATGAGACATCATGCCTTGTCCAGAAAATCTCATTAAAAAAATTGCAATGAATAGTAAAAGCACTGAGGAAACTTGAGAGAAAAAAAGACATGAAAATGCTAAAAGTATAATAACAAAAAAAACAAATTTAAAAATATTGATATCATCAATTTTTTTACCAACCCATATTAAAAGAAAGCTACTGAGTAATGTTGCAGTTGCATAAATTGATCCAAATTGTCCCTGTGTAATAGAAAGTGTATCACGTATACTTGAATTAAATAGACCAAGAAAAAAACTCTGTCCAAAGCTAGAAAAAAATGTAAAAATAAAACCAAATAAAATTACTTTAAATTTCAAATTATTAAACATAGGAAAAAATAATTATGTCTTGTAATGTTGCTTTCATAGGTCTTGGTGTTATGGGCTATCCAATGGCTGGTTATATATCAAAAGCTGGACACAATGTAACTGTTTTTAATAGAACAAAATCTAAAGCTGAAAAATGGGTAAGTGAATACAAAGGTAAAATAGCCGAAACACCTGCTGAAGCTGCAAAAGATGCTGAATATATTTTTACCTGTGTTGGAAACGATAATGATTTAAGAGAAGTTACTTTTGGTGACAATGGTATTTTTAAAACTATTAAAAAAGGATCTGTTTATGTGGATAACACTACTGCCTCTGCAACAATAGCTAGAGAAATTCATGAGTATGCAAAAAAAAATGGTTTTGGTTCTTTAGATGCCCCTGTATCTGGTGGACAAGCTGGTGCAGAAAATGGTGCTCTTACTGTTATGATTGGTGGAGATCAAGCTGACTTTGACAAAGCAAAAGATAAAATAGATTGTTACAGTAAAAAAATGAAATTACTAGGTGGTCCAGGTAATGGACAGCTAGCCAAAATGGTAAACCAAATTTGTATTGCAGGATTAGTTCAGGGTTTATCTGAAGCTATTAATTTTGGAATGAAAGCTGGATTAAACATGGAAGATGTTATTGAAGTAATTTCAAAAGGTGCAGCTCAGTCATGGCAAATGGAAAATAGATATAAAACAATGATAGATGATAAGTTTGATTTTGGTTTTGCAGTAGATTGGATGAGAAAAGATCTTAAGATTGCAATGGAAGAAGCTAAAAATAATGGTTCATTATTACCTGTAACTGAATTAGTTGATAAGTATTATGGTGAAATTCAGGGTATGGGTGGAAATCGTTGGGATACATCAAGCTTAATCAAAAGATTTAGAAAGTAGATTCGTATGCAGCCAGCATACTATGAAAATTTCGAAGAAATTCAGAACAAGTATTGGTCTATGCTAGATGATGCAATAACTAATAGAGGTTCACAGTTTAGAATTCCTGTTTTCATTTGTGCTCATCAAGATGAAGTTGATGGTAGGATTGTTGTTTTACGTAAATCTGATAGAGAAAATAATCTATTACAATTTCACACTGATTTAAGATCTCCTAAGGTAGATATTCTTAAAAAAAATAAGAATGCCTCTCTAGTTTTTTATGATAAAGAAGAAAAGATCCAATTAAGAGTAAAAGTAGAATGTGAAGTGAATAATCAAAATTCTATAACAGAAGAGTCTTGGAAAAAAACTCAACATATAAGCAGACGTTGTTATTTAACTGATAGCCCTCCAGGAACTGCATCAGAAAATCCAACCTCTGGAATGATATCTAAATTAGAGGATTTTGATTACACAATGGAACAAAGTGAAGAAGGTTATAAAAATTTTACGGTTATAAAATGTAAAATTAAATCTATTGAATGGTTATATCTTGCAGCCAAAGGACATCGAAGAGCAAAGTTTGATTTAGAAACTAATAAAAATGCTTGGTTGATTCCTTAAAAAATAGATTTAGAATATTTTTTCCAATTATCCTGATAATGTTTTGTGTTTTCAAACACTGCTTTTTTCTCTTCTTCAGTAACTTCTCTAACAACTTTACCGGGTGAACCAATTACTAATGAATTATCTGGTATCTCTTTGTTTTCTGTTATTAAAGCTTTAGCTCCAATTATACAATTTTTTCCAATCTTAGCATTGTTAAGAATCACAGCACCAATTCCAATTAGACTATTGTCCCCTATCGTGCATCCATGAAGCATAACCATATGACCAACAGTTACATCTTTTCCAATTTTTAATGGATACCCTGGATCAGTATGCAAAACACTTCCATCTTGAACATTGGATCCCTCGCCTACATGAATATTTTCTATGTCTCCTCTTAAGGTTGCATTAAACCAAATACTTGAGTTTTTTTCTAAGGTAACATCACCTATTATGGTTGCATTTGGGGCTACCCAGTTTTCGCCAGAGTTTTTTGGTTTTTTATCTTTTAAATCGTAAAACATAATTTATATATTATTACATTATGCCAATACAAACTCCAATATGTGATTTCGGGCAAAAAGCTCACAACTTTGAATTAAAATCTACTGATAATAAAATATTATCTTTAAATGATGTTAGAGGTGAAAATGGAACCTTGATTATGTTTATTTGTAATCATTGTCCTTATGTGAAAGCAGTTACCAAAGATATTGTTGAAGATTGTAATGAATTAAAAAAAATTGGGATTAATTCAGTAGCTATATGTGCAAATGATGCTGAAAATTATCCAGAAGACTCTTTTGATAATATGATTGAATTTGCGAAAAAAAATCAATTTAGTTTTCCATACTTAAATGATGAAACTCAAGAAATTGCTAAAACATATGATGCAGTATGTACGCCAGATTTTTTTGGTTACAATAAAGATTTAGAGCTTCAGTACAGGGGTAGATTAAGAGAACTTAAAAACTTAGTTCCAGTTAGAAGTGGAGAGAGCGATTTGTTAAAGGCTATGAAACTAATAGCTGAGACTGGAAAAGGACCTGAAAGTCAAATACCTAGCGCTGGCTGTGGTATTAAGTGGAAACAATAATTAATGTATCTAATTATAACTAGAGCCTTCCCACCGGAGTTAGGTGGTATGCAAAGTTTAATGTGGGGCTTAACTAAAGAGATGTCTAAAAACTTTATGATTAAAGTTTTTGCTGATTATCATGAGAGTCATAAAGAATTTGATAATAAAGAAAATTTTTCAATAGAGCGAGTTGGTGGAATTAAGTTCTTAAGAAAAATAAGAAAAGCTCAATTAATTAATGAATTTATAAAAGAAAATAAAATACAAGGAATTATTGCTGATCACTGGAAGAGTTTGGAGTTAATTAAAACAGATAAAAAAAAATATTGTTTAATACACGGTAAAGAAATTAATCATTCTAAAGGGAGTTCTTTAAACAAAAGAGTAGTTAAAGTTCTCAACAATGTTGAGAAAGTGATAGCTAACTCAGAATATACAAAAAATCTGGCAATAAATAACGGTGTTAATAGAGATAAAGTTATCGTAATTAATCCTGGTGTTGGAATTGTTGAGGAATTAAATAAAAAATCATTAGAAAAAGTTGAGAGTTTACTTAAAATAAAGACACCTCGTCTTATTACCGTATCAAGATTTGATAAAAGAAAAAATCATGAAAAAGTTATAATGGCCTTAAGAAATTTAAAACAACAATACCCTGATATTGTCTACATTTGTATTGGATATGGTGATGAAGAAGAAAATTTAAAAAAATTAGTTCAAGAACTTGATTTAGGTTCTCAAGTTATGTTTTTCAAAGATATTAGTAACGATCTTAAAAATGCTTTAATAGCAAAATCAAATATATTTGTTATGCCCTCAATAATTCACAAAACATCTGTTGAAGGTTTCGGTATAGCATATGTAGAAGCTGCACAGTATGGAATTCCTTCATTAGGTGGGAAAGATGGAGGTGCTTCAGATGCAATCAGTCATGATAAAACAGGTTTAATTTGTGACGGAAACAACCTTGATGATATTTATTCATCATTGAATTCAATGATTGAAAATAAAAAATATCATGTGTTTGGTAAAAATGCTAAAGAATATGTTTCTAAGTTTCAATGGGACAAAATTCTTGATGAGTACAAAAAAATTCTTAATTAAGATCTCTTTTTAAAAACTGTTTTATAAATATGCCATACAACAATTAAAATAGTTGTTGTTAATATACAAAGAGTAAGAGTTCTATCCCATAAAAACTCCCATGACCCGTTACTTAGTAATAATGATCTTCTTAAATTTTCTTCCATTAAACCACCTAAAACAAAAGCTAGAATGAGTGGTGGCATAGGAAAATCATAGAGCCTCAAGAAAGTAGCAACAACAGCTATTCCTATCATTAAATAAATGTCAAAGTTATTAAATGACATCACATAAATACCTGTAATTGAAAAAAATAAAATTAAAGGGATCAAATAATTTTTTGGAACAGCTAAAATTCGAGCTATGTAAGGAATTAAAGGTAAGTTCAAAATTAATAAAACAACCATTCCAACATACATAGACATTATAACTGACCAAAAAATTTCTGGGTTAGTCATGTAAAGTCTTGGACCTGGTTGAATACCAAAACCCAATAAAGCTCCTAACATTACTGCTGTTGTTCCACTTCCAGGTATACCTAAAGTTAACATGGGAACGAATGAACCAGAGCAAGCTGCATTATTGGCTGTCTCTGGTGCGGAAAGACCATTAACACTTCCTTTACCAAATTTTTCTTTTTCATCATCTTTAACTAAGTTTCTTTCCATCCCATAAGCTAAAAAGGAAGCAATGGTTGCTCCAGCACCGGGTAATACACCTATTAAAAATCCAATTATAGAAGATCTAGGAATTGTTTTATACATTTTGCCTCTTTCTTCTTTATCTATTTTAATTGAACCTAGTTCAGTCAATGAAACTTGTTTAGCAGCAGCTGTTGGATCATTTCTCTTTAAAATTATTGTTAGTGCTTCGCTCATTGCAAAAGTTGCCATCACCACAAGTACAAAGCTTATACCATCTGTTAAATTCATATTATTAAAAGTAAATCTTGTAATATCAGATAAAGAATCTTGCCCTACTGAAGCTAACATTAAACCTAAAACTACCATCATCATTGCTTTTAAGAATTGACCTTTTGATGAAAAAGCAGCTATGGCTGTTAGTCCTAAAATCATTAATGCAAAATAATCTGGTGATCTAAAAGATAAACTTACTTTTGATAAGCTCGGTGCCATAAATAAAAGATAAATTGCAGATAGTGTTCCTCCCGCAAATGAACTCCATGCTGCAATCGCTAAAGCTTTACCTGCTTTACCTTGTTGTGCCATTGGATATCCATCAAAAGAAGTTGCAACAGTTCCTGGAACTCCAGGAGCATTTAATAATATTGATGATGTCGAGCCACCAAATACTGCTCCATAATATACTCCAGCCATAAGAATTAAACCTGTAGCTGGATCAAAACCATAAGTAATTGGTATCATTAAAGCTATTGCTGTCATCGGTCCTAGACCAGGCAGCATTCCAATGATTGTTCCAAAGAAACAACCAATCATTACCATAAAAATATTTTGAAATGTAAGAGCTGTACTTAAACCAATTAAAATTCCTTCAATCATCCCATTACTCCAATCAATTTTAAAAAAGGGTCTCTCAAATAAATATCAAGAACACCATGAAGGAGGTACATAAAAGCAGCAACAAAAGGGAAAGATAATAGAAAAATTAAAATCCATCTCCTTTCACCTAAAAAGTAATATGACGTAAATAAAAATAAGGAAGTCGTTAAAAAATAGCCAATTTTTAAAATTGTAGCTCCATAAATAATTGCAATAATTATTAGGATACCTGTTTTTTTATATTCTAAATTTTTATGTTGAACTTTTATAGTATCTGGATCTGGTAAAATTAATTTTAATCCAGAGAAAAATAACCCTGTATAACCTAGATAAATTGGAAAAGTTCTAGCATTAAAAGGTGCATTTTCATCAAATGCAAAAACTTGAATTTGATATGCAGTATATAAATAGAATGCTGAGAAAATAAAAAAGAGCAGTGATATAATTTTAGTAGTATTTATATTCACTGCTCTTTAAATCAATTAATCCTAAGGATTAAATAACTCCTAGTTTTTTCATAAGAGCTGTCATTTCTTTAGTTTGTGTTTTTAAAAATTTTACAAACTTCTTGTCTGGATTATAAATATTAACCCAAGCATTTCTTGCTCTTACAGCTTCCCATTCAGGAGTTTTTTGTACATCGCCTAACATTTTAGCAATAGCTTTTTTGTCTTTGCTACTCATTCCTGGAGGTCCAAAAAATCCTCTCCAGTTAACGAATTGCACATCGTATCCTTGTTCTTTAAGTGTTGGTGCATCAGGTGCATCTGAAACTCTTTCAGGTGCAGTAATACCAATAATTCTTACTTGGTCTCTTGCGCCCATAAGTTCACCTAAACCTGTAGAAATAATTTGAGTTTCTCCAGATAAAAGTCCAGCTAATGCTTTACCACCTGCATCATAAGGAATGTAAGCTACATCATTTGGATTTGCTCCAGCAGCTTGAAAAGCTAAAGCGCCAATTAAATGGTCCATGCTTCCTCTTACAGAACCACCAGCCATTTTAATTGAGCTAGGGTTTGCTTTGTATGCTTTTACAACATCTTCAAAGTTTTTGTAAGGTGAGTTTTTAGCAACTGCAATTGCTCCATAGTCACCAATTACTCCAGCAATCGGCACAACATCTTTATAAGATAAAGTTCCACTACCACTTACGTAACCTTTGTGTCTTGTAATTGATCTTAAAACCAATGGTGTTGATTGAACTAAAACAGTATTTTCTGGCTTAGTATTGATCATGTAAGCAAGTGCTTTACCACCACCACCGCCTGACATGTTTTCAAACGATGCACTTTTTAAAAATCCAGCTTTTGTTAAAGCCTCTCCAGTACCTCTAGCGGTTCCATCCCAACCACCACCAGCACCACCACCAATTACAAAGTGAATTTTGTCAATTGCAATTGAACTAGTTGTTGTTGCTGAAAGTAAAAGAACTGCTGAGAATAAAACTGAAAAAAAAGATTTAATTAGTTTCATTATTTCCTCTCGTTGTTATAGTTAATGGCTAGATTAAACATATTTTTAATGAAGTAGTCAACAACCTTTAATAGAATATATGCAACAAGCAATTCCCTTCAGCCGAGAAAATTTTAAAGATCTTTTTTCTAAAAAATTTTTGCTAATCATTATTATATCTATTCCAAGTGCAATTATTGCTGATTTTTTAAATATTCCTCTTGCATGGATGATTGGTCCAATGATTGCTGTTTCTGTAGCTGCTTTAAATGGACTGAAGATTTTTATGCCTAGACTTGCTCTAAGTTCAATTTTAATTGTGTTAGGGCTACATATTGGAAATTACATAGATCAAAATCTTTTAAATCAAATGGTAAATTGGATTTGGACAACTATAATAATGTTTGGTTATATTATTGTTAGCATATTGATTGTTTCAAAATACTTACAAAAATTTTCTGGTTACAAACAAAAAACTTCAATTTTTTCAGCAGCACCTGGTGCATTAGGTCCTTTATTGATATTGGCTGAATATGAAAAATCTGATTTATCTCAGGTTGCAACTGCTCACCTTATTAGATTAATTATTATAATAACTCTTTTCCCTTTTATTATTGTCAGTCTTTCTGACTCAGACATTCTAGAAATTCAAAAATTTGATTACATGGCTCAAAATCACTGGGATCTAGTTATTTTGATCATAGCCTCAATAATTTTTATTTTCTTTTTTGATAAAGCAAAAGTTCCAGCTGCATTACTTTCTGGAACTCTTGTAGCAAGTGGTATTTTACAAATTTTTGATGTTGCATCCTATAAATTGCCTGATGCATCAATTAATTTTTGTCTGCTAATATTAGGAGCTTCTGTTGGATGTAGATTTGCTAACAAAACAGTAAAGGAAGTAGCAAACAATTCATTCCACGGTTTAGTAGCTACAATATTATTGGTTCTATTGGGTTTAGTTGCTGCTTTTATTGCAACTTTTTTCGTAGATAATAATTTTTTAACTTTAGTTCTATCTTTTTGTCCAGGTGGAATTTATGAAGTAGCTGTAATTGCTATTGCTTTTGATTTGGAGCCAGACTTTGTAGCTTTTCATCATATAATAAGATTATTGTTTATACTTTTCATTGTTCCAGTAGCTATACGATTGATTGAAAAAACTAAGTTAAAGAATTAATTAATCTTTCTAAAACTTTTTCAGCACTTAAATTATTTAAATCTCCTACCTCGATTGCTTTAAAATTTTCTCTTTCAATACTAACTTTATATGCTGTTGTATGTTTTCCAAATAAAGTTAAACCTTTAGCTCCTACGTGAGCTGCAATGTGGGCAGGCCCTGTATCATTTGCTATAACGAAAGAGCTAGCTTTAATTATTGAAGTTAATTGAGAAATATCAAGAGCTCTACCATTATCTAATAAAGTTTGTGCATTTATTTCTTTGGCATCATTTATTTCTGAAGAATCTGGGGCAGTAACAATTTTATACTCATCACCAAATTTATCTAAAATAAGTTTTATAAGATCATTATAATAAGGCCATTTTTTAATACTTAGATGAGGTGAGCAAAAAGGAAATAACAAAATAAATTTATTTAACCTAAAGTAATTTTTGATTTCACTAACATTAGAACAAGCCCAACTAAAATCTGGATTTAATGTATAGGAAGTTTTTAATCCTGAGGTTTGTAATTGATGATTAAATCTATCTAAAACAGAATGTTTATCAAATTCTTTTTTATTTATCACTTCAGGTAAAGTTGTAATAGAGCTTGACCATGTTTCTTTTTTTGCTTTTGGAAAAAGAATATTTTTATAAAAATTTGTTCTAGATGAATTTTGAAGATCAAAAATTTTGGAAAACTTATATTTTTTAATTTCTCTCATTAAAAAATACAGATAAATCAAATTATATTTAGGTAACCTTTTGTCTATAATTACTTGATGAATAAAAGGATTCTTCTTAAATAATTCACTATAAGGTTTCGTTGTTAATAAATAAATTTGATCATTTTTATGGTTTTCAGATATATCTTGAATTGCCCCACTCGCTTGAGCTATATCTCCTAAAGAGCCATGTTTAATAATTAAAATATTAGACATATTTATAACAAGATAACACAGTATTATATTTTATGAATAAAATTATAGTAGAGGTATCTACTGGAGAGCTTTTAGATAAGATTTCAATTTTGGAAATCAAACAAGAAAAAATTAAAGATCCAGAAAAACTTAGATTTATATCAAACGAACATTCAATATTAAAAAAACAATTGGATGATAATGTAAAATCTGACGATAAGATTAATGATTTATTTCAGTCATTAAAAGATATAAATGCAAGATTGTGGGTTATAGAAGATGATAAGAGACAATGTGAAAAAGTTAAAGATTTTGGGGAAAAATTTATTAAACTCTCAAGAGATGTTCATTTTTTAAATGATGACCGTGCTAAAATTAAATTAGAAATTAACAATTACACAAATTCTGCAATCAAAGAAATTAAAGAATATACTAGTTATTAATCAATAAATATTAAGATATCAAAGAGGGTTGTTTTTTCATATCCTCTTTTTTAATGCCTGCTACCTTAACTGGTTTCTTCATTGCATCTCTTCTAAATGGCTCACCAAGCTCTTGATTCAAAATTACTTCAATAAATGTAGTAATTCCTTTTTTTTGATCTTCACAAGATTGCTTTATTGCTGCTGTTGTTTCTTCCATAGTTCTAACTGTTACACCCTTTAAACCACAAGCATCAGCCACTTTTGCATAACTTAATTCAGGATCAAGCTCTGTTCCCACAAAATTATCTTCAAACCATAAAGTAGTATTTCTTTTTTCTGCACCCCACTGATAATTTCTAAAGATAACCATAGATATCGCAGGCCATTCTTCTCTAGCACAAGAACTCATTTCATTCATGCTTATTCCAAAAGCACCGTCTCCTGCAAAACCAATAACTGGGGTATCAGGACATCCAATTTTAGCACCCAAAATAGATGGAAAGCCATAACCACAAGGACCGAATAAACCTGGAGCTAAATATTTTCTTGGCTTTTCAAAAGTTGGATATGCATTACCTATTGCGCAATTATTTCCAATGTCGCTTGAAATGATAACATCGTCTGGCATACCAGCTTGAATTGCTCTCCATGCTTGTCTTGGAGACATTCTATCTGAGTCTCTTTCTCTTGCTTCTTTGTTCCAAACAGTACCTTCGTCATCATCTTCATGATCAAGACTTGATAATTTTTGTAACCAAGCAGATTTAGTTTGATGAATAATATCTTTTCTTTTTTGTCTATCAGTATCTCCTGCTGTTGGAGAAAGTTGATCTAGAATTTGTTGAGCAACTAATTTTGCATCTCCACATATTCCTACTGTAACTTTTTTTGTTAAACCAATCCTATCTGAATTCATATCTACTTGAATAATACTGGCATTCTTCGGCCAATAATCTATTCCATATCCAGGTAAAGTTGAAAAAGGATTTAATCTTGTACCGAGCGCTAGAACAACGTCTGCTTTTGAAATTAATTCCATCCCAGCTTTTGATCCGTTATATCCTAATGGTCCTGCAGCTAATGGATGGCTTCCTGGGAAACTATCGTTGTGTTGGTATCCTGAACAAACTGGTGCATCTAATTTTTCTGCTAATTTTTTACATTCTTCAATAGCTCCTCCAATGACAACGCCTGCTCCAGATAATATTACTGGAAACTTTGCTTTAGATAATAAATCTGCAGCTTTTTTAATTGCATCAACTCCACCTGCTTGTCTTTCTAATCTTACGATTGGAGGAAGTTCAATATCAATTACTTGTGTCCAATAATCTCTAGGTACATTTATTTGTGCAGGGGCGGAACCTCTAATTGCTTTTTCAATAACTCTATTTAAAACTTCAGCCATTCTTGATGGATCTCTTACCTCTTCTTGATAGCAGACCATATCTTTAAATAAATTCATTTGTTCGACTTCTTGAAAACCACCTTGTCCCATTGTTTTATTTGCAGCTTGAGGAGTTACTAATAATAAAGGAGTGTGGTTCCAGTAAGCAGTTTTGATTGGCGTAACTAATCCTGTAATACCAGGTCCATTTTGAGCTATTACCATAGACATTTTACCAGTGGCTCTAGTGTATCCATCGGCAATTAGACCACCATTTGTTTCATGGGCCACGTCCCAAAATGTGATTCCTGCATCGGGAAAAATATCTGAAATTGGCATAAAAGCAGATCCTATAATTCCAAATGAATGCTCAATACCGTGCATTTGTAAAACTTTTACAAAAGCTTCTTCTGTTGTCATTTTTGTCATTAGTAGAACCTTTCTAAATTACTAAGTATTATAATATTTTTAAAAATTAATTGTTAATTTTTTGGATTAATATATAAGTTTTGAAAAATTTCAAACAAACAAATCGACACTATATGGCTACAGACATCATAATCCACGATCAAAAAGATAATGTGGGGGTAGTTGTTATTGAAAAAATTACACCGAAACAGGATTGTAACTGCTGGATCATGGAAAATGACAGCTCTACAAATATTCAATCAATGGATGAAATTCCTCTAGGTCACAAAATTGCTATGGTTGACTTAAAAGAGGGAGACACAATACTTAAATATGGACATGATATTGGTAAAGTAGTTAAATCAATTAAAAAAGGTGAACATGTTCATGTTCATAATGTAAAAACAAAGAAGTGGTAATTGTATGGAAATACCAAAAAGTTTTTTAGGCTATAAAAGAGAGAATGGTAGGGCGGGAACTAGAAATCACGTAATTATTCTTCCTGTAGATGATATTTCTAATGCTTGTGCTGAAGCAGTGGCAAACAATATTAAAGGTACTATTGCACTTCCTCATTCTTACGGCAGACTTCAGTTTGGAGCAGACTTAGAATTACATTTTAGAACAATGATAGGCACAGGAAGTAATCCAAATGTTGCCGCTGTAATTGTAATAGGAATTGAACCTAAATGGACAAAAAAGATTGTTGATGGAATTGCAAAAACTGGAAAACCAGTTGAAGGTTTTCATATAGAACGAACAGGAGATATTGGAACTGTAATGAAGGCCTCCAAAAAAGCACAAGAGTTTGTAATGTGGGCTTCTGAAAAACAAAGAGAAGAATGTCCTATAAGTGATTTATGGATTTCAGTTAAATGTGGAGAATCTGATACCACATCTGGATTAGCATCAAATCCAACAGTTGGAAACTTAATGGATAAACTTGAGCCATTAGGAGTTCATTTATGCTTTGGTGAAACTTCAGAACTTACGGGAGCAGAAAAAGTTTGTGCAACAAGAGGAGCAACAAAAGAAGCTTCAGATAAATTTATGAAAACTTGGAGTTCTTACAACGATTTTATTTTAAAAGAAGCGACAGATGATTTATCTGAAAGTCAACCAACAGCTGGAAATATTGCTGGTGGTCTAACTACAATTGAAGAAAAGGCATTTGGTAATTTTCAAAAAATTGGTAGTTGTAAATTTGTAGATGTTTTAGAGCCAGCAGAAGAACCAAAAAAAGGTAAAGGTTTATATTTTATGGATACCTCTTCAGCAGCAGCAGAATGTGTGACACTTCAAGCTGCAGCAGGATTTAATATTCATTTATTTCCTACTGGACAAGGAAACATTGTCGGTAATCCAATTGAACCTGTTGTAAAATTAACTGCAAACCCTTTAACAGTTAAAGGAATGGGTGAACATATAGATTGTGATGTATCTAAAATTCTTTCAAGAGAGATGAACCTATCTGAGGCAGGAGATAGACTTATCGAAACAACTTTAAGAGTTGCTAATGGAAGACTAACCTGCGCTGAAGCTTTAGGTCATAAAGAATTTGTTATGACTAAACTTTATAGAAGTGCTTAATCATTAATAAATATAATGTTTTTAAAAAAATATTTGGTAATTTTACCAGGTATAATTCTTGCTTTTGTTCTTTATTCTCTTTCGCAAGGTTTCAATAATATTATTGGGATTGAAATTTTAGGTTACAGTAAAAGTCCTATTTCAACTGCAATGATAGCAATACTTCTTGGAATTTTTTTTGGAAACTTTTTCAAAATTCGTGAGAGTTTTCAAAAAGGTTTAGATTTTAGCAGAGAGTATATATTAAAGCTTGGTATTATTTGTCTAGGTATTCAATTAAAACCATTTGAATTTATAGAATTTGGAAAAATTGCAATTCCATTAATAATAATTTGTATCATTAGTGTTTTAATTATTATTAAACTTTTAATAAAAAAATTTAAAATACCTACAAGGATGGCTTATTTAATATCAATAGGAAGTACAGTTTGTGGAACAACCGCAATCATGGCAACAGCACCTGTAATTAAAGCGAATAAAAATGAAGTATCCTATGCAGTTGCTAACATTACCTTATTTGGAATATTATCTATGTTGTTGTATCCATATTTTGCAAATTTTTATTTTGAGGGAAATTCTTTATTTGCTGGTCTTTTTTTAGGGACTGCAATTCATGAAACCTCTCAAGTTGCTGCAGCAGGTTTAATATACGACCAACAATTCAATAGTCCTGAAACTTTAAATATAGCAACAGTAACTAAACTCATAAGAAACACTTTTTTAATTGTAATGATTCCTCTTTTTGCTTTTTTGTATAATAGAGGTTTAGTTAAAGAAAAGAATTACTCTATTATAAATATTTTTCCTTATTTTGTTTTAGGTTTTGTAGGAATGATTATTTTTAGAAATATAGGTGATCAGATCTTTACTGAATATAATAAAGATATCTGGATTGAAGCAATCAACTTTATTAAATTTTTTTCTAAGGTTTTTTTAACTATGGCTATGGCAGCTATTGGATTGTCAACAGATCTTAAAGATATAAAAAGTATGGGTTACAAACCTTTTGTAGTTGGATTTATTGCAATGTTGACTGTGGGTGTTGTTTGTATTCTTACAATAGAAATTTATTTAAAAATTTTTATTTAGCCTGTTTTGCAGATTTATTAAAATATTTATTTCTAAATTTTGAAATAGATCTTCTAATAAAAGCTGCAGCAATACCAAGAGAAACTGCAAATAATATTGAAAATAATCCATAAAAGAACGGCATATCTTTAGAAAATTCTTTAATAAATTTAGAAAAGAAGTTTAGATCCTGATCTATCACATTGATTGTTTCTTTTTGAATTTCTTCAGCAAAAAAAGTGTCATATGCAATAACTATTCCAACAACTAATAATAAAATTGCTAATAATGCTTTTAATCCTGAGCTATCAATTTGTTCTCCAAGTTTTTGACCAACCTGGACTCCAACAATTGATCCTACTACCAACATAACAACTAACATTAAATCAATTGATCCATAATTAATAGAATGTAAGAAAGTAACAATCACACTTACAAAAATTGTTACGAATAGAGATGTACCTGGAACCAGTCTTGTTGGCATTTTAATAATATAGATCATTGCAGGTACTAATATAAAAGCACCACCTATACCCATTATTGCAGCAATAAATCCAACTACTAATCCTATTAGGATTGGTGTAAATACACTTTCATATAATTTTGACTTGGGAAATCTCATTCTTAAAGGAAGACCATGTATCCAATAATGAACGTGTAATTTTTTTCTTTCTACAATATTTTTTTTTGCTTTATCAATTTCACCTAAACTTTCTACAAGCATTAATGTACCAATAATTGCAAGTATATACATATAAGCTAAAGAAATTACGGTGTCTATTTTTCCAATATCTTGAAAATAAGTAAAAGTATAAATGCCTAAGGCAGTTCCTATTGAACCACCAATTACAATCATGAATCCCATTTTATAATCTAAAGTATTTTTTAAATAATGTGTGGTGGATCCTGAAACAGATGTTGCCAAAATATTATTTGCTTCATTGGCGACTGCATACGCTGGGGGTACACCCATAAAAATTAAAAATGGTGTCATTAAAAAACCACCACCAACACCAAACAATCCTGACAGAACTCCAACAATTGCACTTAATAAAAGTATTTCAACAGGATTTATAAAAACTTGAGCTATTGGTAAAAAAACTTCCATTTAAAAATAAAAACTTAAGATATAGCTTATTTAAAAGTTATAAAAGTTCCGACTAAGATTACACCCCAACAAGCTGCTATAGCTGATAAAATCCCAGTTTTAATAAAAGTTGTTTTTTTGTTTATAATTTTTTGAGGGATTTTTATATTTGGAAGTTGCATCTAACTTCCTGAATACACCCAGTATGAAAATTGTCAAATTATAATTGAATTTTTGTGAGATTTTTATTAGTAAATTGTTGCCCCAAAAACCTTTACGTCATCACCCTCAACTCCAAGCACCAATCTTCCTAAGAACTCTCCAGGAATTTTGTTATTTGTTTGTTTAATAAGGACTGTAATATGATCACCCCTTCTTAAAGTGCCAAAAGGCTCATAAGTTTCGTTCAAATTTGTGATAAGTTCGTTATTTGCCCACTGTTTTCCAAGCTCTACCTCATTAGCTCCAAACAACATTTGAGTTGAAAAATCTTTAGTAAAGCCTCCATAATCCTTAAGATTTGAGGATCTTACTAAATTTTCCCAAAATGGTTTACCTATTTGAAAAATTTCCTCATCAGTTTTTGCTAAAAGGTCCATAGATTTTACTTTTTGATATTTTTTTAAGAGGCTTTCTTCTTCTCATTCTCATCTACAATGTGATACACGGGTACCTTTTCCATTGAAAATTTACCAGTTTTTGGATCTCTTCTTGAAACAGTTAAACAATGCCAATTATCATCATCTAATTTCATATGATCACCTCTGTAGTAATACCCTGGCCAACGTGTTTCTTCTCTAAATAACGTGTGTTCTGTTACACATTGCGAAGTTAAAGCTCTATGTTTAAGCTCCCAGGCTCTCATTAACTGATGATAGTCTTCTGCACCCACTTTTTCTAAGTCTTCCTCTAACCAAGCTAATAATTCTAATCCTCTTTTAAGCATATTGTCATTAGTCATATAATTTGTTGCAATTCCTCCTACATATTCATCCATAATTCTTTGAAGTCTTTGAAGACCTTGTATTGGTGATATATAACTAGGAGAAACAGTTCCACCAGTAATTTCATTTTGAGCAACTGTGTAGGTTTCTAAAGGTTTATAAACCTTAGTCTTAAAATCTTCACATTGCTTATCGGAAACTGAAATTCCATCAGCTTTTTTATCCTCTATATACTTAACGGCTGCTTTTGCAGCTAATCTACCCTCTGTAAATGAACCTGATGAAAATTTATGTGCACTTCCACCAACTGTGTCTCCTGCACCAAACAATCCATCAATAGTTAACATTCTGTTATAACCCCAGAAATATTCTGGTGGAGATAAATCTTCTGGTCCACTTACCCATGCACCTGAACATGTCGCATGAGAACCCATAACATAAGGTTCTGATGTTGTTAACTCTGGATTGGTATATTTTGGATCAATATTTTGGGATGCCCAAACAACTGCTTGACCAACTGTCATACCTAAAAAATTTTCCCAACCTACTGTTTCTAAATGTGGATCTTGAAAAGCTTCGGTTGTAACCATTTGAATTGGTCCACCACCAGCCATAGTTTCTTGAATGAATGCATGGTTTCTTAAACAAGTGGGAGTTGGGTGATGGTCAATATATTCTCCAACTAACTCTTTAGTTTGATCATACCATTTTTTTTCATAGTTCTCACCATTTGCATTCTGTGTATAAGTTTTTAAATGTAAAAAATATGCTCCTACAGGACCGTAACCATCTTTAAATCTACATAAAACAATTCTATTTTCCATTTGAGTCATTTTTGCTCCAGCAGCAATAGGTAATGCATAAGCAGAGCCATTACTCCAAGGAGCATACCAAGTTCTTCCCATTCCCTCACCAACTGCTCTGGGCTTAAATATATGT
This sequence comes from uncultured Pelagibacteraceae bacterium, assembly GCA_902515605.1. Taxonomy (GTDB): domain Bacteria; phylum Pseudomonadota; class Alphaproteobacteria; order Pelagibacterales; family Pelagibacteraceae; genus Pelagibacter. The sequence continues at coordinate 1,029 of CABXVQ010000009.1, read as the reverse complement.
GAAGCACCGCCTGCTGCAACAATTACAGCTTTAGCTCTAAACACATGAAAATCTCCAGTCCTCATATTAAAACCAACAGCACCACCAATTCTATTTTCTTGAGCCTCATCCATTAATAAATGAGTAATCATTATTCTATTATAAATTTTGTCTGCAGATTTTTTAGCTGCTTCAGCAACAATTGGTTTATAACTCTCACCATGGATCATTATTTGCCATTTACCTTCTCTTAAATATCTTCCAGTTTTTTCATTTTTCATCATGGGCAAACCCCACTCATCAAACATATGAACTGTTGAGTCTACGTGTCGAGCCATATCATAACCCAAGTCTTCTCTAACCATTCCCATTAGATCATTTCTTGCATATCTTACATGATCCTCAGGTTGATTTTCATCCCACTGCATTCCCATATAACAATTAATTGCATACAAGCCTTGAGCTACTGCTCCACTTCTATCTATGTTAGCTTTTTCAACACAAACAATTTTTAAATCTCTTCCCCAATGTCTAGATTCAAAGGTAGCACCTGTTCCAGCCATACCTCCGCCTACAACTAATACATCACACTCTTCAAAATGTGTTTTGTGTTTAGCCATTAATAATAAACTCCCTTTTTAAAAGACTCTTTAGGAACTGAAGGTAGTTCTCCATTAGTATTTAATCCTTCAGGTTCTGTATAAAGTCTTTGTGAATTTATCTCACCTTGATTTGGTTTATCTCCTTCTGCAAGTTTAGGAATAAATTTTCCCCAAGGTTTTGTAGTTATAGGAGAAACAAAATTCTTTTCTGTTCCATTCCTAAATTTAATTTTCCAGGAAATTGTTCCTTTTTCTTCTTCTCTTCTTACCCTAACACTATGACCCATTGGTGCAAAGTCAGCATAACCTCTAACATCAATTGCATGATTAGGACAAGCCTTTACACAAGAATAACATTCCCAGCAAAAATTTGGTTCTATGTTTTTTGCTCGTCTTATGTTTTCATCTATATGCATTATATCAGACGGACAAATATCTACACAATGTC
>CABXVQ010000008.1:0-40006 GCA_902515605.1 uncultured Pelagibacteraceae bacterium | reverse complement strand
CAAGGTGTAGTTTTAAGATTTGGAAAATTTGTAAAAACAACTCAGCCTGGATTAAATTATCATATACCTTTTCCAGTTGAGTCAGTGCTTACGCCAAAAGTCACAAAAGTTAATAGAATTGATATTGGTTTTAGGTCTGAAAGAGATAGTGGATTTTCTTCTTCAGGTGGAGTTGCTGATGTTCCTCAAGAAAGCTTAATGTTAACAGGAGATGAAAATATTGTTAACATTGATTTTTCTGTTTTCTGGGTAATAAAAGATGCTGGAAATTTTTTATTTAAAATTCAAGATCCTGAAGGAACTGTAAAAGCAGCAGCTGAGACAGCAATGAGAGAAGTAATTGCTAGATCAGATATTCAACCAATTTTAACAGAGGGAAGATCCCTTATAGAGACTGACACTCAAGAGATTATTCAAAAAATTTTAGATGAATACACCAGTGGTATTCAAATAACTCAAGTTCAAACCCAAAAAGCTGATCCACCTGACCAAGTAATTGATGCATTTAGAGATGTTCAAGCAGCAAGAGCAGATATGGAAAGATCTAAAAACGAAGCTGAAGCGTATGCAAATGATGTAATACCAAGAGCTCGTGGGGAAGCGCAAAAAATTCTTCAAGCAGCAGAAGCATATAAAAAAGAGGTTGTTGCAAAAGCAGAAGGTGAAGCAAGCAGATTTTTAGCAATTTATAACGAATATAAAATGGCAAAATCTGTAACTCAAGAAAGAATGTATCTAGAGACAATGGAAAAAGTTTTAGCAGACATTGATAAAGTTATCATAGAAAAAAACGCAGGATCAGGAGTAGTTCCTTATCTTCCGTTACCAGAATTAAGTAAAAAGAAAGCGACTAATTAAAATGAATATGGGAAAAGTTATTGCTGGGATAATTGCTTTGCTTGTTGCAACAGCATATTTTTCAATCTTTATAGTTAAAGAAGTAAACCAAGCGATAGTTCTTCAATTTGGTGATCCTAAAAGAATAATTTCAAAACCAGGATTAAATTTTAAAATTCCATTTATCCAAAACGTTGTTTTTTTAGATAAGAGAATTTTAAATTTAGATACCCCACCAGAAGAAGTAATTGCATCAGATCAAAAGAGATTAATTGTTGATGCTTTTGCAAGATTTCAAATTGTAGACCCTCTTAAATTTTATATTTCAGTTGGAAATGAAAGAGTTGCAAGATCAAGATTAGCAACAATTATAAATTCAAGAATAAGAAACGTTTTAGGTCAACAAGAATTACAAACGCTTTTATCAGAAGATAGAACCAAACAAATGGCATTAATACAAGAAGGTGTAAATAATGAAGCTGAAAATTTTGGAATTAAAATTAATGATGTAAGAATTAAAAGAGCTGACCTCCCTCAAGCAAACAGTGATGCAATTTTTAGAAGAATGCAAACTGAAAGGGAAAGAGAAGCAAAAGAATTTAGAGCAAGAGGAGCAGAGATGGCTGTAACTATTACTTCAACTGCAGATAAAGAGGTTACGGTAATACTCGCAGATGCTCAAAAAAAATCAGAGATAATGAAGGGTGAAGGAGATGGTAAGAGAAATAATATCTTTGCTGGTGCTTTTGGCCAAGACCCTGAATTTTTTGCATTTTATAGAGCTATGCAAGCTTATGAAAAAGCTTTAATTGGAGGAGAGACATCACTGATTTTATCTCCTGATAGTGAGTTTTTTAAATTCTTTGGAAATATAAAACCTAAATCGAATTAAATTTTCAAATGAAGGAATTGATCATTGCATTTGGTCTTTTCTTATTCATTGAGGGTATTTTATATGCCATATTTCCATCAAAAATGAAAAATATGTTAAAGAAGTTAGAACTAGTAAAGGTAAGTCAATTAAGAACTGGTGGATTAATCTTTGCTATAATAGGTTTTATTATTATTTATTATACAAAAAACTAAATGAAAAAAATTAAAACATTCCTATTAACAATAATATTAATCTTAAATTTTCAATCCATTTCTTTTTCGCAAGATTATCCAGGCTCATTTGCAGATTTAGCAGAGAAGTTGATGCCATCAGTAGTTAATATTTCAACAACAACAATCGTTAAAACTCAACCAAATCAATTTCCTTTTCAATTTCCTCCAGGATCACCATTTGAGGATATGTTTAAAGAATTTGGAACACCACAAGAGAGACCATCCGCAGCCTTAGGCTCTGGTTTTATCATTGATGAAAAAGGGATAGTTGTAACGAATAACCATGTAATTCAAGATGCTAAAGACATTATTATTAGAGTTAATGGAGACAAGGAATTTAAAGCAAAGGTGTTAGGGTCAGACCCCTTATCTGATATTGCTGTGTTACAATTAGAAACTGATGAAAAATTTATTCCAGTTAAATTTGGTAATTCGGATAAAGCAAGAATTGGTGATTGGGTAATTGCAATTGGAAACCCTTTTGGATTAGGTGGAACAGTAACCTCTGGGATAATTTCAGCAAGAAATCGTTCTATCGGTTTAAGTAGATATGAAGATTATATTCAAACAGATGCTTCTATTAACCAAGGTAATTCTGGTGGTCCACTTTTTGATATGAATGGAGATGTAATTGGAATTAACACAGCTATCCTAGGAAGAAATGGATCAATTGGAATTGGTTTTTCTATACCATCAAATAGTGCAAAAATTGTAATTGATCAATTGATTAAGTTTGGTGAAACAAAAAGAGGATGGCTGGGAGTAAGAATTCAAGACGTTACAAAAGAAATTGCAGAAGTTGAGAAATTAGATAAACCAAGAGGAGCATTGGTTGCTAGTGTAGCTGCAAACAGTCCATCTGATAAAGGAGGCGTTAAAGCTGGAGATATAATTTTAGAATTTGACGGACAAAGAATTCAAGAAATGAAACAACTTCCGATGATTGTTGCAAGAACAGAAGTAGGTAAGAAAGTTGAAGTAAAAATTTGGAGAAATAAAAAAGAAATTACGAAAATAATTACTTTAGGAAGATTAGAAACTTCAGAGGATTTTAAGGTCGCTGAACAAAACTCAGAACCAAAAGATTTAAGAATTGAAAAATTAAAAATAAATGTAAGAGAAGTTTCAAAAGAAGATATAAAATCAAGAAATTTACCAAATCAAACTCGTGGATTGGTTGTCACAAAAATTGATAGTAATAGTCCTTTATTAAACTCTATAGAATTGAATAGTATCATTTTAGAAGCTCAAAAGAAAAAAATAAGAAATGTGAATGATTTAAATCAAGCAGTAGAAGATGTGTTAAGTACTAATCAAAAAACTATATTATTAGTAATTTACAATAATCAAAATCAAAGAAGATATATAGGTGTTAAATTAAACTAATTTATGGATTTAAAATCCAAAATTATTTTAATTTATGGACCTACGGCATCTGGCAAATCTAATTTTGCAGTTCAACTAGCAAAAAAAATTGATGGTGAAATAATAAATGCAGATAGCATGCAGGTATACAAAGAACTTAAAGTTTTGTCTGCAAGACCCTTTAAAAAAGATTATCAAAAAATTAAACATCATTTGTATGGTTTCCAAAGTGTAACAAAAAATTTTTCCACAGGGGATTGGTTAAAATTAATTGATCAAAAAATTTTAAATTTAAAAAAAAGAAAAAAAGCCCCAATTATAGTTGGAGGCACAGGTTTGTATTTTAAGGCATTGACTGATGGCTTAGTTAATATTCCAAGCATTCCAATAAAATTTAGAGAAAAGATTAGATCGTTACATAAAAAGATTGGACCTAAAAGATTTTTTTCAAGGTTAATAAAGTTAGATCCTTTAGCCAAGCATAATCTCAATTACTCAGATACTCAAAGATGTATAAGAGCTTATGAGGTTAAGTCATTTACTAAAAGTTCCATTTATGATTGGTTTAAAAAAACTAAATCTAACTATGAACAGAAAGATTTTTATAAGATTTATATAGATTTTCCTAGAAATCAGCTTTTAGATAGAATTAATTTAAGAGCTAAAGAAATGATCAAAAAAGGAGCCGTATTGGAAGTTAAAAGATTTATTAAAATAAAAGTTCGTAAAGACAAGACAGCTCACAAAGCCATTGGGATTAATGAGATTGCTCAATATATCCAAAAAAAAATTGAAATTAATCAAGTTATTGAGAAAATATCAATAAAGACTAGGCAATATGCTAAAAGGCAAAGCACTTGGGCTAGAGGCAACATGCAAAATTGGATCAAAATGAATCCCACTGTCCTAAAGAAGTTCTTAAAAAAAATTTAGATATCTCTTACTTAGCCTTGACCAATCAGCACAACTTCAGCTAGATTGTCTGAATGTCCAAATTATATTCAGGTGCTGAAATAGTATTTAAATGTCTTGAAGATCAAGATGTTAAGTTTATTTTTGGATATCCAGGTGGAGCTGTACTACCAATTTATGATGAACTTAAAAATCATTCAACTATTAAACATATCTTAGTCAGACATGAACAGGGTGCAGGACATGCAGCAGAAGGCTATGCAAGATCTTCAGGTAAACCTGGAGTAGTTCTAGTAACATCTGGTCCAGGTGCAACTAATGTTGTCACAGCTTTAACTGATGCATATATGGACTCTGTTCCTTTAGTATGTATATCAGGACAAGTACCAACCCACTTAATTGGAACTGATGCCTTTCAAGAATGTGATACAACAGGAATTACTAGACCATGTACAAAACATAATTGGTTAGTTAAAGACATTAAAGATTTACCTAAAATTATGCATGAAGCCTTTCGAGTTGCAACTACAGGAAGACCAGGTCCAGTACTAGTTGACATACCTAAAGATATTCAATTTGCTAAAACAAATTATTCAAAACCAAAAATAGAAAAAAAAATTAATGAAAAATTACATAATAAATTTTCACAAGATGAAATTAATAAATTAATTAATTTAATTTCAAAAGCAAAAAAACCAGTAATTTATACTGGTGGTGGCGTTATTAATTCTGGTCCAAAAGCAAGTGAGTCTCTGAGAGAGTTTGTTAGATTAATTGGCTTTCCAATTACATCTACATTGCAAGGACTTGGCGCGTTTCCTGGCGATGACAATCAATTTATAGGAATGCTAGGAATGCACGGAACCTATGAAGCAAATAATGCAATGCATGATTGTGATTTATTAATCAATATTGGAGCAAGATTTGATGATAGGATAACAGGAAAGATAGATGAATTTTCACCAAGATCAAAAAAGGTACATATTGATATTGATCCATCATCAATTAATAAAATTATAAAAGTAGATTTAGCAATAGTTGGTGACGTTAATGAAGTTCTTAAAACTACAATTAAAAATATCAATAAAAAACAAAATGGTTCTAAGATATCAAATAAGCAAAATATTTCTAAATGGTGGGAACAGATACAAAAATGGAGAACAAAAAATTCTTTAGGTTTTATTAATAGTGAAAAAACTATTAAACCTCAACATGCTGTTCAAAGATTATATGAATTAACAAAAAACCAAGATACTTTTGTAACTACAGAAGTTGGGCAACATCAAATGTGGGCTGCACAACATTACAAATTTAACAAGCCAAATAGATGGATGACATCTGGGGGACTTGGAACTATGGGATATGGTCTTCCTGCAGCTGTAGGTGTTCAAATCGCACATCCAGATAAACTTGTTATTGATATAGCTGGAGAGGCTTCAGTTTTAATGACTATGCAAGAAATGTCTACAGCAGTTCAATACAATTTACCTATCAAAATTTTTGTTTTAAATAATCAATATATGGGAATGGTTAGACAATGGCAGGAGCTATTACATGAAAAAAACTATTCTGAAAGTTATTCAGAAGCCTTACCTGATTTTGTAAAATTAGCTGAGGCTTATGGATGTAAAGGAATTAAAGTTGATAATCCAGATGAACTTGATTCAAAGATTAAAGAAATGATTGATCACAATGGCCCTGTAATATTTGACTGTCAGGTTGATCCAAATGAAAACTGCTTTCCAATGATACCTTCTGGAAAGCCTCACAATCAAATGATTTTAGGACCTAATGATAAAGAGGAAAATAAGATTACAGGAAAAGGCAAAGCATTAGTTTAATGGCAAAAGCAAAATCAGCATATAGTATACCAACTAAGATAGGTAAATTAGACACACATATTTTTGTTGTTTGGGTTGATAATGAATCTGGAGTATTAGCTCGAGTGGTGGGCTTGTTTTCTGGTAGAGGTTATAATATTGAGTCTTTGGCCGTGGCGGAAGTTGACGCAACAAAAAACATTTCTAGGATTACCATTGTAACTACAGGAACTCCTCAAGTAATAGATCAAATTAAGTTACAATTGAAAAAATTAGTCCCTGTTCATAAAGTAGCTGATTTTAAAAGAGAAGATAAAAAAGTAATATTTAAAGAAATGGCTCTACTTAAAGTTGTTGGAAATAAAAAAAAGATAGAAAAAACACTTAAAGCCTGTAAAAGCTTTAATCCAGTTATATTGGATAAAACTAAACAATCCGTTGTTATCCAAATAACTGCTTTAAGGAGAGAAATAGACAAAATGAGTAAAAAATTAAAACCTTTTGGCTTAACTAGTACATCTAGAACTGGAGCTATAGCTATGACGAGAGGGGCAGAAGTTTTTAAATAAATAAATTGGGAGAAACAAAATGAAAATGTTTTATGAAAAAGATACAGACGTCAACTTAATCAAAGATAAAAAAATTGCAATTTTTGGTTATGGTAGTCAAGGACATGCGCATGCGCTAAATTTAAAAGATAGTGGTGTAAAAGAAGTTGCGGTTGCTTTGAGAGAAGGATCTTCAAGTAAAGCTAAAGCAGAATCTAAAGGTTTAAAAGTTATGAATTTATCAGATGCAGCAGAATGGGCAGATGTAGTAATGATATTAACTCCTGATGAATTACAGGCCTCAATTTATAAAAATCATATTGAACAACGAGTAAAAGAAGGAACATCAATAGCTTTTGCTCATGGATTGAATATTCATTATGATTTGATTAAAGCTAGAAAAGATTTAGATGTTTTTATGGTTGCCCCAAAAGGTCCTGGACATTTAGTAAGAAGCGAATACGAAAAAGGTGGAGGAGTTCCATGCTTATTTGCTGTACATCAAAATGGCTCTGGTAAAGCTAGAGATTTAGCAATGTCTTATGCTTCAGCTGTTGGAGGTGGAAGATCTGGAATAATTGAAACAACTTTTAAAGATGAAGTTGAAACTGATTTATTTGGTGAACAAACAGTTTTATGTGGTGGATTAGTAGAACTAATTAAAAATGGTTATGAAACTTTAGTTGAAGCAGGATATGAACCTGAGATGGCATATTTTGAAACAGTTCATGAAGTAAAATTAATTGTAGATTTGATTTATGAGGGTGGAATTGCAAATATGAATTATTCGATTTCAAACACTGCTGAATATGGTGAATATCAAACAGGACCAAGAATTATTAATAAAGAAGAAACAAAAAAAAGAATGAAAGAAGTTTTAAGTGAAATTCAGTCTGGAAAATTTACTAAAGATTGGATGGATGAATGTAAAAATGGTCAAAAAAACTTTCTTGCAACAAGAGCCAAGTTAGCTGAGCATCCAGTTGAAAAAGTTGGAGCAAACTTAAGAGCTATGATGCCATGGATAGGTAAAAAGAAATTAGTTGATAGTGATAAGAAGTAAACTTTAGCTCCATATTGGGGCAAAATTATTATTTTATTTTGCAATCTATACGAGAGGTTGTATATTTCTTAAATAAAATTTTTATATGCCTAAAAAAGATAAAGTATACATTTTCGATACAACAATGAGAGATGGTGAACAATCACCAGGTGCTTCTATGAGTGTTGAAGAAAAAATACAAATCTCAAGAGTTTTTGATGAGATGGGAATAGATATTATTGAAGCTGGTTTTCCAATTTCATCTCCAGGTGATTTTGAAGCTGTAAGCGCAATTAGTAAAAGCGTTAAAAATTCAATTCCTTGCGGATTAGCAAGAGCTACTAAAAAAGACATTGATGCATGTTATGAATCATTAAAGTTTGCAAAAAGATTTCGTATCCATACTTTTATTTCAACTAGTCCTGTTCATATGAAGCACAAACTTAATATGACCAATGATCAAGTATTAGGGGCTATAAAAGAGAGCGTCACTTATGCAAAGAAATATACTGATGATGTAGAATGGTCATGTGAAGATGGAACAAGAACAGACTTAGATTTTATGTACAAAACTATAGAATTAGCGATTAACTGTGGTGCAACTACTATTAATATTCCAGATACTGTAGGTTATTCAATACCTGAAGAATTTGCAAAAAAAATTGAGTCAATAAAAAATAATGTTCCAAACATTGATAAAGCAATTATTTCTGCTCACTGTCATAATGATCTTGGATTAGCAGTTGCTAATGCATTATCTGGTTTATCCGCAGGGGTAAGACAAATTGAATGTACAATTAATGGTATTGGTGAAAGAGCTGGTAATGCAGCACTTGAGGAAATTGTAATGGCAATTAAAACAAGAGATGATTTATTACCTTATGAAACTGGAATAAAAACAGAATTAATTAGTAAAGCTTCAAAAATAGTTTCTAATGCTACTGGTTTTCCAGTCCAGTACAACAAAGCAATAGTTGGAAAAAATGCATTTGCACATGAGTCTGGTATTCATCAAGATGGAATGCTTAAAAATAGAGAAACTTATGAGATAATGACTCCAGAAAGTGTGGGTGTTAAAAAAACATCTTTAGTTATGGGTAAGCACTCTGGTAGACACGCGTTTAAAGATAAATTGAGCGATCTTGGTTATGCTGAAGTTACAGATGATGTAGTCCAAGCAGCATTTGGAAAGTTTAAAATATTAGCAGATAAGAAAAAACATATTTATGATGAAGACATTGTCGCTTTAGTTGATGATAGTTTAATTATTGATAACAAGATTAATGCAATTAATCTTAAATCTTTAAAGGTATTTGCTGGAACTGGTGAGCCTCAAAGAGCAGAGATGACTTTAGATGTTTTTGGCGATATTAAAGAAACGTCACAAACTGGAGATGGACCAGTAGATGCTATTTTTAAATGTATTAAAGATTTATATCCTCATGATGTAAAATTATCTCTTTATCAGGTTCACGCCGTAACTGAAGGAACTGATGCTCAAGCAACAGTAAGTGTCAAAATTGAGGAAAATGATAGAACAACAGTTGGACAATCTGCTGATACTGATACATTGGTTGCATCAGCTAATGCTTACTTAAATGCTTTAAATAAAATGTTAATTAAGAGAGAAAAAAAATCTTTATATAAAAATATTGAACCAAAAAAATTGAAGGAGAGCATATAATGGGAATGTTTGATAGTATTAAAAAAGTTTGGAGCCAGGATATGGCAATTGATTTAGGAACAGCCAACACTCTTGTTGTCGTAAAAGGTCAAGGGGTAGTATTAAATGAGCCTTCAGTAGTGGCTATAGTTGATCAAGCTGGAAAAAAGCAAGTTTTAGCTGTAGGAGATGAAGCAAAAACTATGCTTGGAAGAACTCCAGGAAATATTCAGGCAATAAGACCTTTAAGAGACGGTGTAATTGCCGACTTTATTGTAACAGAAGAAATGATTAAACATTTTATTAAAAAAGTTCATAAAGGTAGAACTTTTGCAAATCCAAGAATTTTAATTTGTGTTCCGACTGGCTCGACACCGGTTGAGAGAAAAGCTATTCAAGATAGTGCTCTTGCTGCAGGAGCAAGAAGAGTTCAATTGATAGAAGAACCTATCGCTGCTGCCATAGGTGCTAATCTTCCAATTTCTGAAGCCACTGGTTCAATGGTTGTTGATATTGGAGGAGGAACAAGTGAGATAGCTGTCATGTCTTTAGGAGGATTAGTTTATTCAAAATCATTAAGAGTTGCTGGAGATGCAATGGATGGAGCAATGGTTAACTATATGAGAAAAGAGTATAACTTAATGATTGGTGATAGTACTGCTGAAAAAATAAAAAAAGAAATTGGAACGGCCATTCCAACAAACAATAACACCTATGCCGTTAAGGGTAGAGATTTAAGATCAGGTACCCCAAAAGAAGTTAATATAACTGAAGAGGATACTGCAGAAGCATTGAATGATATTTTAAAAGAGATGGTTAATGGCATTAAAGATGCATTAGAGAGTACACCCCCTGAATTATCTGCAGACTTGGTTGATATGGGTTTAACTTTAACTGGAGGCGGTGCTTTATTAAAAAATATAGATAGAAGATTCTCTAAAGAAACTGGTTTACCAGTGCATATAGCAGATGATCCTTTATCTTGTGTTGCAGTTGGAACTGGAAAAGCTCTTGATCAAGAGCAAACATTCTCGACGATGTTGACTGAATACTAAGAAAGATGGCATCAAGTAGAGATGATTTTATAATAGCAATCAGATCTGCTTTTTTAAAAAAAAGTACCCAGCAAAAATTTTCTTTACTTAGTTTAGTATTTACGTCCATTTTTATAATTGTATTATCTAATCTAGATTTTAAAGCTGTAAGATATCTTAAAATAGGAATTAATGAATTAGTTTACAGATCTTCTTTTGTAGTATCAATTCCAGAAAACTTTATCAAGGATACATTTATAGAAGTAACTGACTATACAACTTTCTTTAATGATTATAAAAAAAAAAGATTAGAATTAAGCAAATTAAAATCAAACTTCGTCTCTAGTGAGATAATTCAAAATGAAAATAGAGAATTGAAAGAGTTAATAAATGACTATGTTTCAACTTCAGATAAAATTTTGGCAAAAATTATTGTCGATCATGAAAGCCCTTTTTTAAAAAGTATAATTATTAACAAAGGTAGTAAAGATAATATCAAAATTGGTACGAACATATACGATCAGTCATATTTAGTAGGCAGGGTAATTGAGGTTAATTTTAAGACCTCAAGAGTATTATTATTATCTGACCTAAATTCTAATGTTCCAGTTACAATTGCCCCTCAAAATATTCAGGCAATAGTTACAGGTACAGGAGACAATTATGGTCAAATTAAATACATTAAAGACGGCCTTTCTAAAGAAATTGAGGAAGAAAGTATAATTTATACCTCTGGAACAGGAGCAATTTTTAAAAGTGGAATTCCAATAGGAACACTGGAAATTATAAGAGAAAATTCATCGAATGAATTTAGTGTGGAATTTTATAGTGATTTTTCTCAACTTAAATATGTTTTTGCTGAAATAACAAGTACATCTGAGATTCCAGATCAAGATGTGTCTAAACCTGACAATGAAACTAACAATAGTATTAATGCAAAACTAAAAATTTTAGAAGATGAACTTGAAATTATTGAGGAGACTAATTCTAAATTTTTAGAAGAAAATATAGATTTAAAAAGTGAAATAAATAATCTTAACAATAAGCTATTAATATTAAATAATGAATTATCATCTAAAAATATTACAATTAGTCAGTTTAATATCGATAAAACAGAATTAGAATTTTTAAGACTTAATTTAGAATTTGGACATAAGTGTCGCAAATCTAATAAACTTTTTCAAAAATCTGTAGGTTTTGAACCTGGAAGTGATGAATATAAAAAGTGTGTTTTAAACAAGGGAGTAATAATTAATGACTAGTTTAAAATCTAAAGGTTTTTTCTCAAAATTTTACTCTTGGTTGCCAATAGTTGTTTTATATGTGTCTGTATTAAATGAATTTGATGTTAATTATTTAGACCTTGACTTTTTCTCTTTCAATTTTCCTTTTATTTTAATCTTTTTTTTCACATTAAAAGATTTTAAAAACTTTGATTATCTTTTAGTTTTTTTGGCAGGATTGATTAATGATACTGTTGTAGGTTTACCTCTTGGTTTAAGCAGTTTATCTTTCATGATCATTTGTATAGCAACATCATATTTTCGAAATATTACAATTAGACCAAATCAAGCAAAAGATTGGTTTTATTTTTTATTTATTATAATTTTAGTTAACTCTTTAAATTACTCAATCTTAACATTATTTTTTTCATATAATTTAATATTATGGGGTTATGTAGTTAATACTTTTTTTACTTTCTTATTTTATCTTATTTTTCTGACAATATTTAAATTTTATCTAAAAGGTATAAATGATTAATTCATCTAGTGATAATGTAAAAAAACTTAATTCTATTAATAGAAGAATGTTTATTACTGGCTCAGTAAAGTTTTTTATAATGATTGGATTAGTAAGTAGGTTATTTTTTTTACAGGTTAAAGAAAATAAAAAATATTTAACTCTTTCAGATAAAAATAGAATAAGAGAATGGAAGTTAGCTCCTGTAAGGGGAGAATTTCATGATTATTTTGGAAATGTTATTGCGGGTAATTTTGAGGCATATCAATTACATATTATTCCAGAACAAGTAGAAGATTTTAGATATGTAATTTATAGAATAAAAGATTTACTAGAGTTGAGTGATAAAGAATTTAAAAGAATAATAAAAAAGAAAAATGAGATTAAGTCATGGGAAACTTTAATTGTATCAGATAATCTAAGTTGGAAAAAATTCTCAAAAATTAACAATCATCTTTATGATCTAAACGGTGTTAAGCCAGTTATTTCTATTTCTAGAAATTATCCTTTTGGATCTAATTTTACGCATGTTATCGGATATGTAAGTCAGGCAAATGAGCAAGATATTGAAAATAATGAAGCGATAAAGAAAAATTTTGTACCTGGTCTTAAAATTGGAAAAGTAGGTTTAGAAAAATCTTTTGAAAAACAACTTATTGGCTCTAATGATATTGAGAGATATGAAGTAAATGCTTATGGAAGAAGAATTAGTCAGTTAGAATTTCAAAAAGGAGAGAAAGGTAAATCTCTTAGGTTAACAGTAGATACTAAAGTCCAACAATTATCCAATGAATTACTCAAGGATCAGGCTGGATCTATCTGTGTCATGGATATTTATACAGGTGAGGTAATTGCAATGCATTCTTCTCCTTCATTTGATCCTAATCTATTTGTTTTTGGCATAAGCCAAGATGATTGGCAAATTATTCGTAATGATCCAATGAAACCATTAGTCAATAAAACATTACAAGGAAATTACTCTCCTGGGTCAACTATTAAACCCATTGTTGCTTTATCAGCTTTAGAGAATGGAATTATTAATACTAATTTTACTGTTAATTGTAGGGGCCATAAACATCCATTAGAACTCTATGGTCAAACTTATCATTGTTGGAAAAAACAGGGGCATGGATTTATGAATTTAAGAAATGCAATGAAACAATCCTGTGATACCTATTTTTATGAGATAGCTCGAAAACTTGGAGTAGATCGATTAAGTGAAACTGCTAAAAAATTTGGATTAGGAAAAGAAGTTTTTGGTAATCTATTTAACATTGAAAAAAAAGGTTTAATTCCAAGCACTCAATGGAAGAAAAATGCTTTAGGACAAAGTTGGGTATTAGGAGAAACTGTAATTACTGGAATTGGTCAAGGCTATATTCAAACAACTCCAATTCAATTATGTTTAATGACTGCTCAAATTGCGAATGGAGGCTATAAGATTTATCCAAAAATAGTGATGGATGATGAAAATAAGGTATCCCCAATTGATAAATTTACGCCATTGTATAAAAATTCTACAAATATTAAGATTGTTCAAGATGCAATGTTTGCTTCAACCAATGAAGTAAGAGGAACTTCTTATAGATCTAGAATTGATGATCCAAAATATCAATTTGCAGGAAAAACTGGAACTGCTCAGGTTAAAAAAATTACTGAGAGAGATCGTGAATTAGATTTAAAAACTTTTCAAATTCCTTATGAAGAAAGAGATCACGCTCTTTATATAGCATATGGTCCATATAAAAACCCACGTTATGCAGTTAGTATTTTAGTTGAGCATGGAGGAAATGGAAGTACTACAGCCGCTCCAATGGCAAAAAAATTATTTAAAACAATTATTGATAGACATCAATTAAGAGAGTCAATTAATAATAAAAAATATTTGGATATATAGATGTACCAACATAATAGATTAACAACAAATAATTTTAATTTTTTTTCAAAATTAGCAAATTTTGACTATGTTTTAATGGCATGTATTTTGTTGTTAGGTGTTATTAGTCTCGCTACGATGTACTCAACTGATGGAGGAAAAATTTTATTTCATACTAAGAGTCATTTTACTAAGTTGATTGTTTTTACAATTATGATGTTGATATTTTCATTTATTAACATCAAATTTTGGTTTTCTATTGGTTATTTTTTTTATATTATAATAATTGGACTTTTAATTTGGACATATTTATTTGGAATTAAATCTTCAGGATCTCAAAGATGGATAGATTTATATTTTATAAATTTACAGCCCTCAGAATTAATGAAGATATGTATCATTTTATGTTTGGCTAAATATTTTCATAGAATGAAATTAGAAAACGTAAATTCACTTTATGCAATTTTATCATCTTTAATTATTATTTTGTTACCAATGGGTTTAGTAATTGTTCAACCCGACTTAGGAACTTCACTTTTAATATCTATTAGTGGACTGGCTGTATTATGGTTTGCTGGAATAAATCATAAATATTTTATCTATACTATGATAGGATTTTTAATCTCTTTACCTTTTATAATCTCTTTTTTAAAGCCTTATCAAAAATTAAGAGTTTTAACTTTCTTAAATCCAGATAGAGATCCTCTAGGTGCAGGATATCAAATAATTCAATCTAAAATTGCTGTTGGTTCAGGAGGAATTTTCGGTAAAGGTTTTTTAAAAGGTACTCAAAGTTATTTAGAGTTTTTACCAGAAAAACATACAGATTTTATTTTCACATTATTTTCTGAGGAATTTGGATTTATTGGTTCAGTATTTCTTCTTTTAATATATGCAATCATTATTTATAGGATAGTTGCAATTGGTGCTCAATCTAGAAGTTATTTTGCAAAATTATTTTGTTACAGTTTTGCAGCATCAATTTTTGTTTACATCACAATTAATATGAGCATGGTACTTGGTTTGCTTCCAATAGTTGGATCACCTTTGCCAATTATGTCTTATGGTGGGTCATCAATGTTAGCTACAATGATTGGCTTTGGAATAGTAATGAGTGCCAAAGTCCACAACCAACAATCAATTGCCTAAGTATAATTTGTCACCTAATTTATTTTAAAAATTATTGTATAAGTTAATATGAGTAATCCTTTAAAAGTTGGAATAATTGGTGCTGGTATTCAAGGAATATCCAATGCTTTATTTCTCCAAAAAAAAGGTTTTGATGTAACAGTTTTTGATAGAGAAGAGCCCGGCAGCCCGGCAGCATCGTATGGAAATGCAGGACACTTTTCTCCATATGCTTCATTATCTTTAAATAGAACCGATGTATTAGCTGATGTCCCAGCAATGTTAATGAGCTCTACCGGACCATTGGCACTTAAATGGAATTATGTTCCAAAAATGATTCCGTGGTTTATTAAATTTATTTTAAATACATCGAAAAATAAAATGATGCATACAGCAAGAAATATGCATCAAATTTTAGATTTAGCTTTGCCAGCATATGACGAATTATTTGATGAAATAGACTTAGAGGGATTAGTTGAAAATAAAGGAATACTATACATATGGAATGATAAAGATTTAAAAAGTAGGGAATTAGAAATTAAAGTTAGAGAAGAATTAGGTGTCAAACAACAACTTGTAAGCAAAGATGAAATTCATGATTTAGAGCCTAATATAAAACCATTTTATCATGCTGGCGTTTACTATCCTTATGCAAGACACGCAAGAAACCCAAAAAAGATTTTATTAAAACTTTTTGAACTTTTTTTAAAAAAAGGTGGAAAATTTAATAAAATGAATATTCAAGATATAAGTTTTGATGAAGAGAATCCTGTATTTGTGACTGATGACAACAGACTTACTTTTGATAAAGTAGTTATTGCTTGTGGAGCATTTTCTAAAAAATTAACAGATAAGTTAGATGAAAAAATTCCTTTAGATACAGAACGGGGATACCATGTGCATTTTAAAGATTGTGATCATCTTTTAAGTAGACCAGTAATATTTTCTAATCGAGGCTTTGGGATCACACCAATGGAGCAAGGATTAAGAGTTGTTGGAACAGTTGAGTTTGGTGGATTAGATAATCCTCTTTCAAAATCAAGAATTAAAAATTTAATTGATAATGCAAAATATATGTTGGGAGATTTACCTGATCATGAAGATGAATGGTTAGGATTTAGACCAACTTTACCAGACTTTTTACCGGTTATGGGACCATCAAAAAATCATAAAAATGTTTTCTATTGTTTTGGACATCATCATTTAGGATGGACATTAGGCCCAATTTCTGGAAAGATTGTTTCTGGAATGATAGCTAAAGAAAATACCAATTTAAATTTAGACCCTTATAGCTCAGCAAGATTCAATTAATTCATGCAAAATACCAAAGCATATATAATGCTGGTATGTGCTACATTATTCTGGGCAGGTAACTTTACATTAGGAAAGTTTGCTTATTTAGAAAATATACCTCCAAACTCTCTTGCATTTTTAAGGTGGTGCCTAGTATGGATAATTTTACTTCCATTCACTTATAAAGAGATATTGAAATTAAAAAATCAAATTAAAAGAAACTTATCATTGTTCCTTATTTTAGGCTCTACCAGTGTGTGCATATTCACTTCACTTACTTATAATGCCTTGAATTATACTCAAGTAATCAATGCATCACTTTTTAATACTGCAATACCTGTAACAATAATTTTAGTTTGCTTTCTTTTAAAAATTGAAAAAACAAATATTTTTCAAATATCTGGATTACTAATTTCAGTTTTAGGGATTTTAGCTATTATTACTAGACTTGATCTTAATATTTTACTTACCTTAAATTTTAATAGTGGAGATTTATTCATGATCGGAGCAATAATTGCATGGGGAATATATTCTGCATATTTAAGAAAAAGAACTTTTGAAGTATCTTTACTTGCTCTGGTCCAAATAATTTGTACATTTGGATTAATTTTTCTTTTGCCACTATTTATTTTAGATATAACACAGGGAAAAGTTATTGAGTTAAATGAAAATCTTTTTTATATTTTGATCTATGTTGCAATATTTCCAAGCATTGGATCTTATTATTGCTGGGCCGGGGCAGTTTCTATCATTGGGGCAAATAGAGCCGGCATATTCTTATCTCTAATTCCATTATTTAGCACAATAATGGCAATATTCTTTTATAATGAACAATTTCAATTTTTTCACTTGATTGGAGCAATTTTAATTATATTAGGTTTATTCTTATCAAATAAGGAAATAAAAAATGCTTAAAGTTGCGATTTTAGATGATTATCAAAATGTTTCTCAACAATTTATTGATTTAGAAAAACTATCAGGGAAATATGAAATTAAAATTTTTAGTGAACCTTTTGTTGATGAAGCAGATGTAATTGAGCAATTATCAGATTTTGAAGCATTATTGGTAATGCGAGAAAGAACTCCAATTACAAAAAATATTATTGAAAATTTAACTAAATTAAAATTTGTTATTACAAGTGGATTAAGAAACAAATCTATTGATCTAGAGGCTGCCCAAAAAAGAAAAATTATAGTTTGTGGAACAGAATCGAACACTAATCCAACTCCTGAGTTGACTTGGGCTTTAATACTTGGATTAGCTAGAAATTTTAAAGAGGAAATTGATAATATGTATCAAGGATACTGGCAGACTACAGTAGGGGTGGAGCTTAAAGGAAAAATTTTGGGTTTAATTGGTTTAGGTAAAGTTGGATCACAAGTAGCTAAAATTGGAAAAGCTTTTGGCATGCAAGTCATGGCTTGGAGTGAAAATTTAAATTTAGATACCTGTAAGGAACTAGATGTTTTGCCATGTAGTAAAGAAGATTTAATTAAGAATTCAGATTTTCTATCAATTCATGTTCAAGGTGGAGAGAGATACAAAGATTGCATTACTTTAAAAGAGATGGATAAAATGAAAAAGACTTCTTTCTTAATAAACACCTCAAGAGGTCCAATTATAAATGAAGATGATTTAATTATAGCTTTATCAACTAATGAAATTGCAGGAGCTGGAATTGATGTTTATGATAAAGAACCTTTTCCTGAAAACAATAAATTGAGATTTTTACCAAATGCTTTGCTTACCCCACATATTGGCTATGTGACAGCTGAAAATTACACTACTTATTATAATCAAATGATCGAGTCTTTAGAGTCTTGTGTAAATGGAAAACCTATTCGTATTATAGAATAAAAATGGATTTGCCGGTTATTAATCATGAAGATTATTTTGCTAAAATTGGAGATGATCATAAATTTCCAATTAACAAATTTAGTGAACTTGCAAAATATCTAATAGATCAAAAGATAGTAAAAGAATTTCATAAACCATATCCATGTTCTGATGAGACCTTAAAAAGGGCTCATTCGGAAAAATATATTAAAGATATTAAGAATAAAACTTTAGATAAAAATGGAGTAAAAAAAATTGGTTTTCCTTTAGTCGATAGTGTTGTTCAAAGATCCTTAGTGGCAACTGGAGGAACTGTTTTAGCATCAAAGCTTGCAATTAATTATGGTCTTGCTTGCAATACTGCTGGAGGTAGTCACCATGCAAATTTTGAGGGTGGTGCTGGTTATTGTGTTTTTAATGATGTAGCAGTAGCTGCATATTATCTACTTGATAGAGGACTAGCAGGTAGAATTTTAATTGTTGATTTAGATGTACATCAAGGAAATGGAAATTCAGATATATTTAAAGATAATACAAATGTATTTACTTTTAGCATGCACTCAAAATCAAACTATCCTGCTAAAAAATCAATAAGCGATCTAGATGTTGAGCTTGAGGACAATTTAGAGGACAAACAATATCTTAAAACTCTCAAGTTTTATTTAAATGAGCTTAATGAAGAAAATTTTGATTATGTTTTTTATATAGCTGGTGTTGATATCCATCATAACGATCGTTTAGGTAAATTAAAAATTTCTGATGAAGGAATTAAAGAAAGAGATGAACTTGTTACAGAAAACTTTTTTTCAAAGGGTATTCCTCTTTGTGGTGTTTTAGGCGGCGGTTATAACAAAAACTTTGATAAATTAGTCGAATTACACTCATTTTTACATCAATCTTGTGCTAAATTATTATAATTTTATGGTCAAAAAAAATCCCAATCTAACTGTAGAACAAAAATTAGTTATGTTCGAGGATGGAACTGAACCACCTGGTACTAGTGAATTAAACAATGAAAAACGAGAAGGAAGTTATCATTGTGCAAATTGTGGAATAAAATTATTTAATTCAAATAGTAAATATGAAAGTGGTTCTGGTTGGCCTTCTTTTTTTGAATCTTTACCTGAAGTTTTTGAAACTAAAACTGATCATCTAATAGGATATGCAAGAACAGAGTATCATTGTAAAAATTGTGGTGGTCACCACGGTCACATCTTTGAAGATGGACCACAACCTACAGGAAAAAGATATTGTAATAATGGTGTTTGTTTAGTTTTTAAAGCTAAATAATTTTATTTTAATAAATCTTGCAGCTTATTTTCTTTTTCTAAAGCTCTGACTTCATCGTAGCCACCAATGTGTTCTTCATTAAAAAAAATCTGAGGAATTGTTCTTTTTCCATTAGCTTTTTTAATCATTTCATCCATAGCACCATCTACTTTTCCAATATCAATTTCATTATAAGTAGCATTGTTTCTAGTTAATAATCTTTTAGCTGCATCACAATAATTACAAAATGGACCTGTATAAATTGTTATTTTTTTCATTCTTTAAAGATAGTCACCTTTTTTTATTTTACTAGTAATTTGTTTTCTAGAGTATTCAAACTTTTTTCTGTGCTTTATACTTTTTTGATTTACTCTTTTTCTCCATAATCTAAATGATGATGGTTTGAGAGATCGTCTCATTATTTTAATTACATCAGATTCTTTGTAACCAGTTTTTTTTTCAATTTCCTCAAAAGTGATTCTATCTGCCCAAGCAGCCCAGATGACCCAATCTGGACTTTCAACATTTGGCTCAGGATTTTTGACTCGGGTAATAGGGGTGTGACCTTTTTTTTTCATAAATTCCTTATATTTGAAAAAAATCGATAATGCATTTTTTTTCAGATCTGATATATTATTATAGATAGTCCTTCTTAGCCATCTTTAGCTCCCGGTTTTTAAGGGCTATCTTTTTTTAGATGCTCCCCTTAAATTATTTTCTTTTTTTACAGATTATAATTTTTCTTTTTATCACACCTGGTACTCCTAGAATTGTTATTATCTCATATTCGATGAATTACGGAATTCAAAAATGTATTTGGACTGCATTAGGAGACATTACCGCAAACTTAATTCAAGCTACTTTAGTTATATTTGTTTTGGGTAGTTTTTTTTCAGATAACCCAATTTTTTTAAGTATATTAAAATGGATAGGTGTAATTTATTTACTTTATTTAGCTTATGATGTTTATAAAACAGCACCAAAGAATATCAATTCAGATGTAATTTCTTCAAAAAGTTTTTTTTCTTTTTTTAAAGATGGTTTTTTAGTTGCTGGTACAAGTCCAAAGGCTTGGTTGTTCTTTCCATTAATATTCCCACAGTTTATAGACTTTAATTCAAATTATGTTGTTCAGTTTTTTATTTTAATAACAACTTATATAGTTTTAGATTTTTTATCTTTGATTGGTTACGCTTTGCTCGCACAAAAACTTATTACTTGGATAAAAACAAATCCAAAAACGATTAATACAATCTCAGCGAGTGTTTTAGTTCTAATTTCACTAATAATTATTATTTCACAACAATATTAAAAAAACTTAATGCACCTTTTGTCTCTTGCAAAACAGCTGTTTTCTTTATTTAATTGGCTATTAATTAATTAATTAACAAGGGAAATAAAATGAAAATAAATAAAATAATCTTAAGTTTTATTTCTGCAATAGCATTATTATTATCTACTTCAGTAACATCTTTTGCAAAAGTTGTTGGTGATAAGATAGTTTTAGGTTCTGCTATTTCATTAACTGGAAAATATTCCTCAAATGGTGTTCACACTCAAAACGGTTATAATATGGCCGTTGACAGAATCAACAGCATGGGTGGAGTTAAAGTTGGTGGAAAAACTTATAAGTTTGAAATCATTTATTATGATGATGAGTCAAACCCAAAAAGAGCAGCACAACTTGCAGAAAGATTAATCTCACAAGATGGTGTTGAGTTTATGCTTGGCCCATACAGTTCTGGATTAACAAAAGCAATCGCTCCAGTAACAGAAAAATATGGTGTACCAATGGTAGAAGCTAATGGTGCATCTAGATCATTATTTACAAAAGGATATAAATATTTATTTGCAGTGCTTGCACCAGCAAACTTATATCTAGATGTAGCGATTGATTTAGCTGTTGAAAAGAACGGTGGAAAACCTGTAAAAATAGCACAAGCTTTTGAACAAGATGCTTTCTCACAAGATGTGAGATTAGGTATTTTAGAAGCTGCTGAAAGAACAGGTTCAAAAATCATTATTGATGACAAGTTACCAAAAGAACTAAATGATATGGCTGCAACTTTAGCTAAAGTTAAAGCTGTAAAACCAGATGTTCTTGTAGTTTCAGGTCATACAAAAGGTGCATTAACTGCAATCAGACAAATAGCTGAGATGAAAGTTGATGTTCCAATGTTAGCAATGACTCACTGTGATGCTGCGAAATTATCAAAGCAACATGGTAAAAACTCTGAGTATGCATTATGTGCATCTCAATGGCATAAAACTCTATCTTACAAAGATAAGTTCTTTGGAAATGGAATGAAATATGCTGCTGACTTTGAAAAAGAGTTCAAATATGACCCGCCATATCAAGCGGCTGAGTCATCTGCAGCTTTATTAGTTTTTAAAGATGCATTTGAAAGAGCAAATTCTTTTGATAAGAAAAAAGTAAGAGATGCTCTAGCAGCTACTAATATGCAAACTTTTTATGGAAACATAAAATTTGCACCTGGTGGTCAAAATGTTGACAAGCCAATGGTATTATTCCAAGTTATGTGTAATGCTGATGGAAGTAAGTGTGAAAATAAAGTTGTAGCTCCAACTAAATGGGCTTCAGCTAAATTGATTCACCCAATTCCAAGCTGGTCAGAAAGATAATATCTAATATGTAAAATGCCCCCTAGTTCTAGGGGGCATTTTTTTATAACAGTTTCTAATTATGGATTTTTTAATATTCCAAGTTCCAATGTTAACGCTACAAGCAACACTTGATGGTGTTCTACTAGGAATATTATTTGCATTAATTGCTTACGGTATGGCTCTTCAATGGGGAGTAATGAATATTATCAATATTGCTCAAGGGGATTTAGTTATCTTAGGTGGATACATTGCTTACTTTATGTACCTGTGGGGAATTCATCCTGCATGGGGAGTGATTGTTTCACCGTTTATTATGTATTTTGTTGGAGTAGGTATTTATAAGTTGGTTATTAATAAAGTGGTGGATAGAGATCTATTTATCTCAATTCTAGCAACATTTGGAATAAGTATTTTATTTATGCAATTAATGAACTTTGCATTTGGTGCTGATGTTGTTCTTGCAAACTCTGGCTATGGAACAACAATGTTATTTGATAATTCCGTAACACTGCCAAATTCTAAAATATTTTCAGCATTCATTAGTATTGTTTTTGCAATAGGTTTAGTTGTTTATATGAAAAAATCTAAACTTGGCAGAGCAATTAGAGCTACAGCTCAAAATGCCCGTGCAGCAAAGATTTTAGGTGTTGATACAGAAAAAGTTTATGCTGCTACATTTGGTATTAATGCTGCTTTATGTGGTGTTGCTGGAGCTTTAATATCAATTACTTTTACAATTCATCCTTATATGGGATTACCCTATACAATTAGATCTTTTATGATTGTTATTGTTGCTGGATTAGGAAATCTTCCTGGTGTAGCAATGTCAGGAATGGGACTTGGAGTTTTTGAAGAATTTGCTGATTATATTTTAGGTACAGAATTTAGAATTGGTTCAGTATTTTTATTACTAGTTTTGATTTTAGTTTATAGAAGATTTAAATTATCAAGAAAAAGAGAGTATTTAAAATAATGAACAAGAATATTATTTTATATGCAGCATTGTTAATTTTTGGATTAGCTGCGCCATTTATATTTCCAGCTTTTAAAGTTCAACTATCAATACTATGCGTTTTAATTGTTTTAGCTCTTACTTGGAATATTCAAGGTGGGGAAATGGGTTACAACACCTTTGGAAATATACTATTTTATGGACTTGGAATGTACCTTTGTGCATCAGTTCAAGTGGGAATGTTTTTTCCACTAGCTGAATGGACTGAAAGTGGTGGGGAGAAAACATTTGTACATACTCCAACTCAATTTTTTCAAGGAATGGCTATGGGTCTTGTTGTTGCTGCAGTAATCCCAACAATTGTTGCTGGATTAATTGGTTACTCAATTTTAGGATTAAGAGGCCATTACTTTGCAATTTGCACTTTAGGTTTAGGAGTTGCAGCTGGTGAGATTTCAGGTGGTATAGAAATTATTGGAGCTGGACAAGGTTTTACAACTCCACCTTTCCCAGATGTAGGAAGCTTAGAAGCAAGAGGTGAATTCTTTTACTTCTTGAGTTTCATGGCAGTTGTTTTGACTTTTATTACAGTCAAATCAATTTATTCAACAAGATTTAAATTAATACTAAATGCAATAAGAGATAATGAAGACAAAGCTGAGGCAATGGGAATTCAAACAATGAAATATAAAATTATTGGTTGGATGATATCTGCTTTCTTTTGTGGATTAGCTGGAGGAATTATGGGTGGTCTAGTTGGTTATATAGACTCAACTGATGTTGCATTTGATGGAAGAGAGATGGGAGTGTTCATGGTCTTGATGGCTATCTTAGGTGGAAAAGGAACTTTATGGGGACCTGTTATTGGAGCAACTGTATTTCATATCTTCAAAGAAGGTTTTTGGACATTCTTCTTAGGTTGGCAATACGTTGCACTAGGAGTTCTTATAGTTGTAATTGTAATTTATTTCCCGGAAGGAATAATGGGATGGTTAAGAGAGAAATATCCAGAGAGATTTGGAGAAGTAGTTGACGAAGCAGATCGAAAAGCACAGGTAGAATTAAAATGAGTATTTTAGAAGTTAGTAATGTCAGTAAATCATTTGGTGGTGTAAAAGCCAATGTTGACATTTCAATGAAAGTTGAGAAAGGAAAAATTGTTGGTCTAATAGGACCAAATGGTTCAGGTAAAACAACTTTATTTAATTCTATTGTCGGCACTTATCCAATCGATAACGGATCAATTAAATTTAATGAGAAAGAAGTATCAGAATTACCTGTTCCAGTAATAGCAAAACTTGGTTTATTAAGAACATTTCAACAAACTAGAATTTATGGCAAATTAAATTGTGTAGAGAATATGCTTATTAGTCATAAAGGAAGTGACGCAAGCTTATTCACAATTTTTTCAAAAATTCCAAAAGACTTAACAGAAAAGGCAGAAAATTTATTAAATTTTGTTGGATTATATCAAAAAAGAAACTTAAGAGCTGGTGATTTATCTTTTGGACAACAAAAATTATTAGAATTAGCAATGGCACTTATGAATGAACCTGAGATGTTGCTATTAGATGAACCAACTGCTGGTATCAATCCTACTTTAATAAATGGAATTATAGATAGATTAATTAAAGTTAATCAAGATTTTGGTATTACACTTTTAGTTATCGAGCATAATATGAAAGTAATTATGCAGTTAGCTGAGGATATTTTTTGCTTAGCACATGGCAAGATGCTTGCAAATGGATCACCAGATGAAATTAAAAATGATAAGCGTGTTATCGATGCTTATTTGGGAGCACAATAATGTCAAATCAATATGAAGTTTTGGGTAAAGCTCCTGTTGCTGAAGATTTAAAGAACCTATCTCCTAATGATGTTCATTTAACAATAAAGAATCTCAATGCTGGTTATGGTAAAATGGAAATACTTCATAATTTTGAACTTTTTGTAAGTAAAGCACAATCACTTTGTTTAATAGGTCCCAACGGAGCGGGAAAATCCACAATACTCCATTCAATTTATGGATTTACAAATATTTTTTCTGGACAAATAGAAATAGATGGAAAAGAAATTACAAATCTTTCTCCTGCTGAAAAACTTAAATCAGTTGGAATAGCCTATATTCTTCAGGATAATTCAGTTTTTCCAGATATGACAGTAGAAGAAAATTTATTAATGGGTGGGTTTATTAAGGATAAAACAGAAGAGTCTTATGAAGAAGCAGAAAAAATTCTTCAAAAATATGAAAGATTAGGAAATAGGAGATATCAACCAGCAAAAGTATTATCTGGGGGAGAAAGAAGATTGTTGGAAATTTCTAGAGCATTAGTGATGAAGCCATCAGTTTTATTAGTTGATGAACCATCTATTGGGTTAGAGCCCAGATATATAGATATGGTATTTGAAATTTTAAGAGATCTTCAACAGAATGAAAAAAAAACTATTATTCTTGTAGAACAGAATGCTAAAAAAGGTCTTGAGTTTGCAGATATTGGTTATGTTTTGGTCTCTGGACAAACTGCAATAGCTGGTAAAGGAGACGATCTTTTAAATAATCCTGATGTAGGTCGCTTATTTTTAGGCGGTTAATGATTAAAAAAGAATTATTTTTTAGAGGATTTAAATCAATTTTAAAACCTGATAGTCCCGCAATAGCACTAGGATGTTGTTTCATAGCTATTGGTGCGCTTCTTAAAAATATAGGTTTTAATATCCAGGAAAGCATTTTTTCTACAATGTTAATTTATGCTTTGCCAGGCTCACTTGTCATGGCTGAGTCAATTTTAGTAGGTGCTTCGTTACTAAGTATTTTTATTGCAGTTTGGTTTGTTAATGCAAGACTTTATCCAATGGCAGTTTCTTTATTCCCTTTGATGATGGATGAAAAACAACCAAAATGGAAATATTATTTATCTTGTCACTTCATTGCTGTCTCAGCTTGGTTAATTATGAAAAGTAACTATGAGATGATTGAAAAAAAAGATCGAGTTGATTTCTGGATAGGCATAGGTTCTGCCACATGGAGTGTTGCAGTTGTATCAACAATTCTTGGTTTTTATTTATCTGATTATCTAAATAAAGATATGTTAATGGGATTAGCTATTTTAAATCCAATTTATTTTACATGTATGTTGGTAGGAGCGATGAAAACAATTCAAGTTAGTTTATCAGTTATACTTGGAGGAATATTAGGCCCATTTTTTTATTTTTTTTCGCCTGAATGGTCAATTTTACTCGGTGGATTAATTGCAGGATCAATATCTTATTTAATTGGAGAAAAAAATGTCAATTAATATCCTATTATCGATAATTGTAACTTCGTTGGCAACTTATATATCAAGATTCTTAGGTGTTTTGTCATCGGTTAGAATCAAAGAAACTTCAAAAATATTTCGTTGGTTCAATTGTTTAGCTTATGCAACATTAGCAGCACTTATTGCACGAACTATAATATTTCCTGTTGGGGCGTTATCTGACGCAAGTTATTTGAGTAGAATTTTAGTTGTCATGTTGAGTTTAGGGATTTTTTTTGTTACAAAAAAAAACTTTGTTTACCCTACAGTATTCTCAGCAGTTGCAATGAGCTTAATTAATAATTATTTTTAAGACTTTAAAAACTCGTTATAATTGGATAAATTATTTTAATTATGAATGACATACCAGGATTTGAAATTTTACCCAATAAAGTTTCCCCTAGAATAATCGATATTAAGATTAAAAACGAAACAATTGAA
The DNA here is from genome assembly GCA_902515605.1 of uncultured Pelagibacteraceae bacterium. Lineage (GTDB taxonomy): Bacteria > Pseudomonadota > Alphaproteobacteria > Pelagibacterales > Pelagibacteraceae > Pelagibacter. The sequence continues at coordinate 13,221 of CABXVQ010000008.1, read as the reverse complement.
AAATTAATTTTTCCTTTTAAAAAATTTGATCTGACAGCAATTGAATACAAACCATTTACAAGATTTACAATTGCAAAAAGTTTAGACGACTTAACTCAAAATAAACTTAGTATTTTATTAAATAAAATTATCAGAGATAGAAAATTAGGTTGTTTTATAATTGGTCCAGAAGATAAAAATTCTAATATTGATGATATCTTTTTGGTTAAGTTGTCTACTGCGATATCTCATTTAATTGGAAACCCCAATCATGACTCTATGGCAGGAAAGTACTATGCAAGATTTCATGTAAAACATGTAGATAAGAGTGACTCATATTTAAGGAAAGCTTATACCAACATGGATCTTCATACTGATGGAACATATGTAAAAGAAGTAACTGACTGGCTTTTGATGACAAAGATTGAAGAAAAAAATGTTGAAGGTGGTGAAACAGCAATGCTACACTTGGATGATTGGGAATACTGTGAGGAATTATTTAACGATCCTGTGGGTAAAGAAAATTTTGTTTGGTCTTCACCAAAAAGTAAAAATATAGATTATAAAGTTGAACATCCAGTATTTTCAAAAGATAAAAATGGAAAAGCACAAATTTCATATATTGATCAATTTCCTGAACCAAAAAATATGTCTCAAGGGAATTTTTTGCAAAAACTATCTGATTGTCTGGAAGAGAGTAAAAATAAAGTCATAACAAAATTACCAGTCGGCTCAGCTATTGTAGCAAACAATTATTTTTGGTTACATGGCAGACGTCCATTCAAAGAAAACAAAGATTTGAGCAGAGAACTCTTAAGAATTAGGGGTTCATTTTTCCAAAATTAAACTATCATCCCTTAAATAAGAAATTTACAAATTTATGAAATTAGGATTTATTGGAACAGGAAAAATAGCTTCTTCAGTTATTTTAGGAGCATGTAAATCTAAGATAAAGTTTAGACAAATAATAGTATCACCAAGGAATAAGAGAATAGCAAACAATTTAAAGAAAAAATTTAAAAAAGTAACTATTGCAAAAAACAATCAAGATGTAATTAACAAATCAAATTGGATATTTTTATCTGTCACTCCAAAAGTAGGAGATAAAATTATTAAAGACTTAAAATTTAAATCTAATCAAACAATTATAAGTTTTATTTCAACAATAAATCTTTCTGAACTTAAAAAAATGATCAAAGTAAAATCTAAAATTGTTAGAGCAATACCACTGCCTCCAATTTCTATCAAGAAAGGCCCAGTTCCTATTTGTCCACCTAATAGACAAGTAAAAAGTTTTTTTGATAAAATTGGATCTACCATAGAAATTAAAAATGAAAAACTGTCTATTAATTTTTGGTCGACATCTGGGATGATGGCGTCTTATTACGAAATGTTAAGAGTAATGAGTAATTGGCTTGTAAAAAAAGGCATAAAGAAACAAGATGCTCAAAAATATATAACTTCATTATTTTTAGCTTTGTCAGAGGATGCAGTTGTAAATTCTAACAAGGATTTAAAACATTTAGTGAAAGAGTCTCAAACACCAAAGGGACTTAACCAACAAGGTCTTAATACGATGTCAAAAAAAGGTGTTTATAAATCTGTTGTTAATACTTTAAATAGTATTCACAAAAGATTGAATAAATAATTAATGTCTCAAAATATTTTAGAAATTAATAATCTTTCAAAATTTTTTGGAGGGTTGGCTGCTGTATCGGATTGTTCATTAAAAGTAAAAAGGGGAACTATCACAGGAATCATAGGTCCGAATGGATCTGGTAAAACAACTTTATTTAATTTGATAGCTGGAAATTTAAAATCATCTAAAGGAAATGTTAAATTTAATAATGAAGATATTACTGATACTCCATCATATGAATTATTCTCTAAAGGTTTATTGAGAACTTTTCAAATTGCACATGAATTTACGAATTTATCTGTCCTAGAAAATCTAATGATGGTGCCTGGAAATCAATCTGGTGAAAAATTAACGAATGTTTTGTTAAAACCCTCTCTTGTTGCGAAAGAAGAAAATTTAATTAAAGAAAAAGCAAAAGAGGTAGTAGAATTTTTAAATTTAAGTCACCTTTCAAATGAACTTGCTGGAAATCTATCTGGAGGTCAAAAAAAACTCTTAGAGCTTGGTAGAACAATGATGGTTGATGCAAAATTAGTATTATTAGACGAGGTTGGTGCTGGAGTTAATAGAACATTGCTTAAAGATTTAGGCACGGCAATTCAAAAATTAAACCAAGAAAAAGGTTATACTTTTTGTATGATTGAACATGATATGGATTTTATAGGGAGACTTTGTGATCCAGTTATTGTTATGGCGGAAGGTTCAGTTTTATTCGAAGGTACTGTAGAAAACGCAAAAAAAAATCAAAAGGTTATAGAGAGTTATTTAGGTAGAGGATCAAAATTAAAGGATAAAAACTGATGGCTTTCTTTGAGGGAAATAAAATGACTGGTGGTTATGGAAATGGTCCTGATATTATTCACTCATGTTCAGTTACTGTTGATAGGGGGGAAATTGTATCTATTCTTGGACCCAACGGTGCAGGAAAATCTACAGCTATGAAGGCTATGTTAGGACTTCTTAATTTAAAGTCAGGTACAATAACTATAGATGGAAAAGATATTTCAAACCTGTCACCCCAAGATCGAGTGAAACAAGGAATTTCATTTGTACCTCAAACTAAAAATGTATTTGCAGGTATGACTGTTGAGGAAAATTTGGAGATGGGAGCATTTTTATTAGATAAAGATTTAAAAAAATTAATAGATGATATTTTTGACTTATTCCCAATTTTAAAAGAAAAAAGAAATCAATTAGTTGGAGAGCTATCAGGAGGACAAAGACAACAAGTTGCTTTAGGAAGAGCATTGATGATAAAGCCTTCAGTATTAATGTTAGATGAACCTACAGCTGGAGTTTCTCCGATAGTAATGGATGAGTTATTTGATCATATAATAAAAGTAAAAAAAACTAATGTTGCCATACTTATGGTTGAACAAAATGCCAAACAGGCATTAAACATTTCTGATCGAGGATACGTGTTAGTAACAGGAGAGAATCGTTATTGTGGTACGGGAAAGGAATTGTTGAATGACTCAAGAGTAAGAAGCTCATTCTTAGGTGGTTAAATGGATTTTATAAACGCAATTATTCTTTTACTAAACTATATATTTATTCCAGCTTTAACTTATGGTTCACAGTTAGCACTAGGCGCAATATTTGTGACATTGATTTATGGTATTTTAAGATTTGCCAATTTTGCTACCGGGGACATGATGTCATTTGGAACTATGGCGGCAATTTTGTTTACTTGGTATTTTCAATCCTTGGGTGTTTCGTTGGGTGTTTTGCCAACAGCACTTATAGCTATTCCATTTGCAATCATTTTTATGATTTTTTATATGCTATTGATTGATAAATTTGTTTTCAAATACTATAGAAATCAAAAAAGCCCACCTGTTCAACTTGCTATGGTTAGTATAGGTGTGATGTTTGTTACTCAAGCAGTAGTAAGAATTATTATAGGGCCTTCAGATAGAAGATTTTTTGATGGTGAGAAATTCATAATTAAAGCAGGTGAATTTAAAGAAATTACAGGATTAAATGAAGGTCTTGCAATTAAATCAACTCAAATATTAACTATACTGGTAACACTAATTTTAGTTTCAACTCTTTTTTGGTTTTTGAACAAAACTAAGACTGGAAAAAGTATGAAAGCTTATTCGGATAATGAAGATCTAGCTTTACTCTCAGGAATAGATCCCAAAAAAATAGTTATGATTACTTGGATAATTGCTGGAATATTAGCAACTATTGGCGGAACTCTTTATGGTTTAGACAAAAGCTTTAAACCATTCACATATTTTAACAATATGCTACCCATATTTGCTGCAGCAATAGTTGGGGGAATTGGCAATCCTTTTGGAGCATTTCTAGGAGGATATGTAATTGCTTTCTCCGAAATATTTTTAACATATGCTTATAAGAAATTTTTTATGTATGTTTTACCAGAAAGTATGGAGCCTGATGGTTTAGTTCAGTTACTTTCAACAGATTACAAATTTGCAGTTTCTTTTTCAATATTAGTAATTGTATTGTTATACCGACCGTCTGGAATATTTAAAGGTAAGGTACTGTGAGAAAAAACCTAAACGTAATTGCTGCCTACAGTATTATGATGGGATTAATCATACTTGTTGGAATATTTCAGTCATGGAATATCGCTTTATCAATATTTAATCTTTGTTTAATCTCAGCTGTCATGACGATGGGTGCTAATATTCAATGGGGTTATGCTGGTCTAATTAATTTTGGAATAATGGGTTATACAGCTTTAGGTGGCTTAGCAGCAGTTTTAATTTCAGTTAATCCAGTTCAGGAAGCTTGGAGTGTAGGAGGTTCTAATATTTTATTTAGCTTATTCTTAATTATAGGAATGGTATTGGCTATAAGATATGTTTTAAAAAAATATGATAAATCAAAACTTCGAACTTATATAATTGCTACAATTATCATTTCAGGTATTATTTTAGTTAGATTTATTTCTGAGCCTGGTATTGAAGCAATAGAAGAAGTAAATCCTGCTAAAACAGGTTTTCTTGGTGGCTTTGGATTACCAATTATTTTTTCATGGATAGTAGGGGCAGTATTTGCAGGTGGTTTAGCCTTTATTATTGGTAAAGTAGCTTTAGGCCTAAGAGCTGATTACTTAGCAATAGCAACTCTACTTATTTCAGAAATCGTAATAGCAATTATTAAACATGAAGACTGGTTAACAAGAGGTGTTAAAAATGTGATAGGCCTGAAGCGCCCAGCACCATATGAAGTAGATCTTCAGCAGACAGATTGGTTCATAAATTTAGTTGAAAAATTTAATTTCAGTAAATTAAATTTGATACAAGATTTTTCAGAAAGACAAATTGCGCTTAAACAGTTGGTTATTGAAGGTTCTTCAATTTTTGTAAAACTTTGTTATTCAGGATTATTTTTAGTTGTAGTAATTATTCTTTTAATATTAACACAAAAAGCTCTTTATTCTCCATGGGGACGAATGATGAGAGCAATAAGAGATAATGAAGAGGCAGCAAATGCCATGGGTAAAAATGTTGTTAAGCAACATCTTCTAATATTTGTTTTAGGCTCAGCTATAGTTGGAATTGCCGGAGCAATGTTAGTAACTCAAGATGGGTTATTTACCCCTGGAAGCTACAGACCAATGCGATATACTTTTTTAATTTGGGTAATGGTAATTGTTGGAGGAAGTGGAAATAATTTTGGTGCAATTTTAGGTGGTTTCGCAGTTTGGTTTTTATGGATTGAAGCTGCACCAATTGCACTCTTTGTAATTAATCTAACTACATCTGGATTAGCTGATACTCATTTTTTAAAACAACATTTAATTGAAAGTGTTCCTTACTTTAGGTTTTTAATGATGGGAATAGGCTTATTATTAATTATGAGATACAGACCAAAAGGTATACTTCCTGAAAAAATAGAAATAAAATGAAATTATGAAATATATTATAACAGGCGCTGCAATAGCTTGGGCTTTGTATATAGCAGATAAATATATTTTTTTTTAAAAAAAAACCCCCAACAAACTAATGCTGGGGGTTTAAATTTTAAGATTAATTATCTTTGTTTTTTAGTTTTGAATTTTCCGCCTTTAATTTCTTGTTCTAAGAAAGAACCTTCAGCTTCACCGACGCTAGTAAAAGTAACTCCAGTTGCACCCTCATAGTCAACTTTTTTACCTTTTGCTAGTAAATCTAAACCTTTTTTTAATTCACCTGGATAAATTTTTGTTCCAGGACCATTAGCAACATCCATCACATTTTTTGCAATTGACGCTCTATCAGCTGATCCACCTGCTTGCATTGCTAAAATAATTAAAGCAGCAGCATCATAAGATTCACCAGTGTAAGGACCTGAGCTATCGATACCAGCAGCTTTTGCTACATTACCGAATACACCTGCACCTTTACCAGTTGAACCTGGCATTGAACCAAAAGATTTTTTCAAGTCTTTTCCAAATGCATCAACTAACGACTGACCGATCATACCATCAGATAAAATGAATTTATCAAACGCACCAGAGTCTAGAGAGGCTTGGATAATTCCTTTACCACCTTGGTCTAAGTAACCAATTACAGCTACTGCATCACCACCTGCTGAAGCAAGAGTTGCTACTTCAGAAGAGTAATCTGCTTTACCATCTTCATGAGCGGTTACAGTAGTTACTTTGATACCATGAGCTTCAACAGCTGCTTTGTAAACATCTGCTAAACCTTTTCCATAGTCATTGTTAGTATAAGTGATTGCAACACTTTTAACTTTTCTATCTTTCGTAATATCAGCTAAAATTTGACCACCTCTAGCATCAGACGGAGCAGTTCTGAAGAAATACCCTTTGTCATCTAAAGTAGTTAATCCTGGTGATGTAGCTGATGGTGAAATCATTACTACACCGTTTGGTACAGCAACATTTGAAGCTATTGCTCCAGTTACACCTGAACAGTCTGCACCCATAATAGCCGCTACACCTTGCGCAATAACACCTTCAGCTGCTGCGGTTGCCGCTGCTGAGTCCACACAAGTAGAGTCTGCTCTTACTACTGAAATAGTTTCCCCACCTAATAGCGATCCTGAGTCTGAAGCTTCTTTGAAAGCAAGCTCAGCAGAGGCAGCCATTGCTGGTGTTAGAGATTCAATAGGACCAGTAAATCCTAATATAATTCCCATTTTAACATCTGCAAATGTATTCGTTGTAAAAGTTGAAACGAATATAAAAGCAGCAATAAATAGTTTTTTCATTATCTTCCTTTTAATTGTTAACAATTTATAAAAGATAAATTAAATCTAATTTTCTAAAAATTTTCAATAACCAATTTAACTTATTTTATGCAGAAAGATTACAGAACTAATCACAATAATGCCGCCTATTACAAATAAGAATGACGGAACCTCTCCAAATATAAGAAAACTTAGCAAAATACCAAAGATTGGAAACAAGGAATAGAAGGGAAAAATTTTACCTACTGTATAAAATTTATACAAATAGAACATTAATAGATGTGCACATAAAGAAACAATAATTGCTTGGTACGAAATTAATATCCAAGACTCCATTTCAATTAGTCTGATATTTTTAATTACCTCACCTTCTAATATTGACGAAATAAAAATTAAAATAACAAAACCAAAAAGACCTGTGCTTGCATTAATTAGACTGATACTTAAATCTTTTAATTGTCTAGAGTAAACTTGTGCTAACCCAAAAAATAATGCCATTAAACTCGCAAATAATAAACCAAGAAAATTGTCAGTTAGTTTTGGATCAAAAAATATTATTAGAATCCCTAAAAAAGAAGTAAAAATTAATATCCACTTTTTTCTACTGATGTTTTCATCAAGTATAAAAGCACTTGCAATAATACCAAATGGAATTGCCAATTGTGATCCTAGTATTATTGGAGAAATTATAGAAGAATGGAATAATGATAAGTTCATAAATACGTAAACCATTACTCCCATAGATAATGAAAAGAATATTAAGGACTTATAATATTTTTTTTCTGGAAATTTGAACTTCCAAAATGGAATTAAAATCAATAACACTAATGCCATACGCAAGGACGCCATTAGTATTGGTGGTACCGAATTGTTTAAAGCCAATTTAGCTACAGGAAAAGCACTACCATGTGCAGCCATTATAAAGAGTAAAATTAATAAATGTTTGATTGGCAAATCATTAACCCATTGTGAAAGGATCAGACATTGGCTTATCAGAGGAGTTATACCAAGTTGTTTTAATTCTCGTATACTCTTTAATTGACTCGATACCTGCTTCTTTTCCATAGCCACTATCTTTAATTCCACCAAAAGGTGCCATTGGAGATATTAATCGATAAGTATTTATAAATACTATCCCAGCTCTTACTGCTTTTGAAACCCTAAGGCCTCTTGCAAAGTTAGATGTATAAACTCCAGATGATAATCCATATTTGTTATCATTCATTTTTTTTATAACTTCTTCTTCTTTATCAAATTTCATAACAGATAATATTGGTCCAAACAATTCATTCTCTGCTACTGGAAGGTTATGATTTTCACATTCAATAATTGTTGCAGGAAAATAATAACCTTTATTTGAAACAGAGGATCTCTCACCACCACATCTTATTTTTCCACCTTGTTCAGTAGTTGCCTTAATATTTTTTTCTATATTTTCTAATTGTTTAAAACTATTTAAAGGTCCCATCTGAGTATCTTCTTCCATAGGTCCACCTAATTTTATTTTTTTTGCTTTAGTTATCAATTTATCTAAAAATTCATTATAGATTTTAGATTGTAAATAGAGTCTTGATCCAGCAATACAACTTTGCCCACTAGCACCAAATATTCCTGCAGTAATTCCATTTAAAGCATTTTCTTGATCAGCATCATCAAACACTACGACAGGACTTTTTCCACCAAGCTCTAAACTTACTTGTGATAAATTTTCAGCAGAATTTTTTACAATATGCTTGGCTGTTTCAGGGCCACCAGTGAATGCAATTCTTTCCACAAGATTATGTGTAGTTAGTGCTTTACCACATGGTTCTCCTAATCCGGTAATTATATTAATTACTCCTTTGGGTATTCCAGTTTTTTCTATTAATTTTGCAAATTCTAAAAGTGTTACTGGGGCAAGTTCTGATGCTTTTATTACTACTGTATTTCCCATAGCAAGTGCAGGAGCAAGCTTTACAGCAGTCAATAGCATTTGAGAATTCCAAGGAATAATTGCTGCTACAACACCAATCGGTATCCTTGTTGTAGTAACTTGCATGTCAGGTTTATCAATTGGAACTACAGTTCCTTCAACTTTGTCAGCTAGTCCAGCAAAATAATCATAATATTCTGCAATATAATTAGCCTGGGTTTTTGTTTCTCTATAAATTTTTCCAGTATCTATAGTTTCTATTTTTCCTAGATGCTCTGCATTTTCTCTTAGTTGATCTGCAATTAATCTTAAGTATTTTGCTCTATCTCTCGGGTGAAGTATTGACCAACTATTTTCAAAAGCATTTTGTGCTGATTGAACAGCTTTATCTACATCTTTCTCATTAGCTTCAGGAACTGTTGCCCACACCTCATTGTTTTCTGGGTTAAGAGTTTGTATTTTTTTACCCGATGAGGACTCTACCCACTCACCGTTTATATACATTTTAAAGTTTTGAATTTTTGGCATTTAATTATTAATAAAATTCTTGATGTTCATATTAACATCATCTGCACACTCTATACTACAAAGATGTTTTCCATTTTTAATTTCAATAAAAATTGAATTAGGTAGGTCTTTAGCTAATTCTTGAGACATTTTTGAAGTCGATCCAGGGTCATTAGATCCAGTCATAATTAAAGTCTTTGAAGTAATATTTTTGATTATTAATGAATTATCGTTGTGATTAGCAAATAATTTGTAAGCTTTAAGAAAGTTTTTATGATCCTCGGGTTCTTTAGTTAGTATTTTCATAAACAAATCGTAAGTCGAAGGATTGTTTTCTAGATAATTATCGCTAAACCATCTTTTTAGTGCTTGTTTTGATATTGGTTTATTTAGTTTAGCTTGGTTATATCTATCTAAAACTAGTGCTCTTTCAGCTTCAGATCTTTTATAAGTTGTCCCGATTAATATAAGCTTATTAACTTTATCTTGGTAATTTGAGGTAAAGTCTAAGGCTATTAGAGATCCAAGAGAAAACCCAATAAGATTAATCTTATCTACTTGAAGATTATTTAGTATTTCATCAAGTTGTTTCGTAAAATCATTGAGAGTTAACTTTTCTTTTTTGCAAGGTGTTTTTCCATGACCCAATAAATCATATGTAATTATAGAGAATTCATTTAATTTACTAATTTGTGATTGCCACATTTGATGATCAAGGCCAACTCCATGAATAAAAACCAACGGAGTTGTATTTTTTTTTAAAAAAAAATAGTGATTTTGATTTGAATCAAAATTATCAGACATTGAATTATTTTGGATCTAAACCCATTTCTTTCATATCTTGATAACGATCTCCAGTTCTAGCATGTGCTCTACCACTTGAAGCACCTCCAATTGCAATTACTATTTCATCATCAAATGGTGCATCGTGAATTGTAAACTCATGAGTTAAATAATAAGGTCTTAAACCTGAGTCGGTTTTATGCATCATTGGTATAGATATTTTAGAGCCTGCAGGACCTCTGGTGTTTGTAAAACTTAAATAAGATGTTCCACCAACAGCATCTCTAAATTTATTTCCAAATCTTAAGGTATGAATGAATGCTGATGCATGTTCAATTTCACCGTTTAAGCCAACAGTTCCTGCTTTACCATAAGCTAAAATTTTTTCTGGTGATCCAATTTCTTTTATTAATTCCGGAACTAAAATATCACCAAGTTTTGGAGCCAAATCTAAAATGATTGGTTTTAAATCTTCGACAAAACCTTTTCCAGCCCAAGGATTTTTGAACACAGCAGCTACTGATACTAATAAGACTGGTTCTTTAGCTTTCTTTCCACCCTCAATGAAAGTTTTATCAACAAACTTTGTAAACTTTCTAAGTTCTAAATTCATTAACTTGCTTTTTCTATATTAGAAGAGTCTAAATTAATTTTTGGAATTACCTCGTCATTAAATAATTTAATGCTTCTCATGCAAGCTTTATGATCTATACCGGGGAAGTTTGACCAAACTTGTAGATTTTGTAAATTTAATTCAGATTTTAATTCGTTAATTTTATTAACAACATACTCAGGAGTACCAAATAATAAATTTCTTTTATGAAGAAAATCATAGTTTAGTAAATCCAATTTATGTTTTGTCTCAGGAAGTTCTTCGCCAGGATCCATGTGATTTCCTAAGCCTCTCCAATGACAAACCCATTTCATATAATTAATGATGTGTTCACCAGCCATTTTTTCTGCTTCTTCCATAGTTTCAGCAACAAACATATCTCTTACTAAAGATATACCTTCTCCTAGTGGAACATCTCTATTTTCAGCCTTTGATTTTGCATCTCTATAAATTTCAAATCTTTTCTTTAAAGCTTTAACAGTTGGTATCCACATAATTGTATTTAAACCATTTTGTGCAGCCCACTCAATTGATCTAGCACCATCAACAACTTGCCAAATAGGAGGATGCGGTGATTGTTTTGGTTTTGGAACGATACTTATTTTTTTTATTTCATTTGTTTTTGTATCTAAAAACTTTTCACTTGGCGGACTCATATCATGTTGCCAAACAAAATTTGGTGAGGGATAAGTATAAAATTCACCTTGGTGACTAAAAAACTCTTCTGTCCAAGCTTTTTTCATAATTGTTAAAGATTCTTCGAATAGTCTGAAATTTTTAGCCTGGTCTTTAAGATCAGCTTCTTTATTCATATTTATTGCTTCTCTTCCATAGATTCCTCTACCAATACCAACATCAACTCTGCCACCTGATAATTGATCTAACAAGGCTATGTCTTCTGCTAATCTGATTGGATTATGAAATGTAATGACATTGCATGCTTGCCCAATTCTTATTTGTTTAGTTCTAGCTGCTGCATCAACACCCATCATTAAAGGATTTGTGCAAGACTCCATTCCTTCATGATTAAAATGATGCTCAGTATACCAAATTGAGTCCCAATTATTTTCATCACAAAAAGTTGTGATCTCTTTTGTTTCATCAAGTAGTTGATTATATGGCTTGTGATTCCAATTCGTGGTGTTGCAAAAATATCCAAATTTCATTCGAACCTCCTTAAATAATTAAATCTAAGACGATCGATCCCACTTTCGTATTTTGTAAATATCGACGAGTTATGTATCGCTCAATCAAGACTGTAATTTAACTAGACTATTTAATCAATATATATTTAATCAGCAATTAAATGAAACTAACTAAAATAGAACCAAAATTTATTGAAAAACATAACCCAAGGATAGGATTAATTACTTTAGCAAGTGACTTTAGGATTGAAAAAGATTTTAACAATATAATTTATGGTAAAGACATAGACTTATTTTGTAATAGAATTAAAAGTTATAATCCCTTAACAAATGAAACATTAAAAAAAATGGCAGATGATATTCCTAAAGTTGTTAAGAATATCTTACCTAATCAAAAAATTGATTGTATAGCCTATGGATGTACTTCAGGAACAATTGCTGCAGGATATGCATCTATTTATGAAAAAGTTAATTCAACAAAACCAAATACAAAAGTTACAACACCAATTACATCTGCAATTAATGCATTAAAGGCACTTAAGATAAATAAATTATCTGTATTCACACCTTATACAGATGAAATAAATCAGTCAGTAATTAATTATTTTAAAAAAGAAAATATAGAAATCACTGGACTAACTTATTTTGATATAGCCTCAGATTTAGATATAGGAAAAGTTAATCCAGATCATTTATTTGATGTTTTAAGTAAAATAGATTTGTTAAATAGTGATGCATTGTTTGTTTCTTGTACTGCGTTACCCATGTTATCAATTATTAAAGATCTAGAAAAAAAAATGAGTAAAATTGTTTTATCTAGCAATCAAACTTTAATATGGGACACACTCAAACAGATTGATTTTAAAAGTAAAGTTGAAGACTATGGTGAACTATTTAATAATTAGATTATGAATTTTACTAGAGAAGAATACAAATCAAGATTAAAAAAAGTCCAAGCTTCAATGCAGAAAAAAGGTATTGAACTTTTAATCTCACAAGATCCATCTAATATGAATTATTTAACAGGTTATGACGCTTGGTCATTTTATTATGCTCAATGCGTAATAGTACATATAAACGCTGATGAGCCAATTTGTTTTGTTAGAAATCAAGATGCAGGAGGCGCATATATAAAAACCTATCTAAAAGATGAAAATATAATTAAGTATCATGAAAAATATATTCATACATGGCCATTACATCCTTACGATGCTTTAGTAGATCTTATCAAAGAAAGAAAGTGGGACAAACTCTCAGTAGGACTAGAAATGGATAGTCATTATTTCACCGCTTATTGTTACGAGAAAATTAAACAAGGTTTACCAAATGCAAAAATTTTGGATTGTGAGCGCTTAGTAAACTGGGTTAGAGTTGTAAAATCTGATGCAGAAATAAAATTTATGAAAGCTGCATCTCAAATTTCTCAACTAGGAATGAAAAAGGCTTTTGAAGTTATCAGTCCAGGAGTAAG
>CABXVQ010000007.1:0-40278 GCA_902515605.1 uncultured Pelagibacteraceae bacterium | reverse complement strand
TAAAAAAAAACTGAGAGTCCTCTCTTTGGAAGATATTCATTGCAACTCGTCCAATTAATGTCCACATGATTACTCCAAAAATATAATCAATTATGTAAACTAAAGGGTGAAAGTTGGCTGACATTTTAAATTTATATTGAAAAAGGTGAGAAATTAAAAGGGGCGAAATTAATCGCCCCTTTAAAAGATTTAATTAGTGTTGTTTGCCAAGGATCGTTTTACCTGACGGTACACGAACCTCATCAACCATTTTTTGCGTAGCAGCACTTGGTTCTGAAGTAATTAAACTTACAACAACCATAGATATTAAGCTGACAGCTGAACCAAAGATACCAAATGTTAACTGAGTAATACCTAAGAATCCACTTCCACCAGTTCGTACCCAAACTAAGTACGCTGTACCTGAAATTAGACCTAAAGCCATACCAGCTATAGCACCTTCTTTGTTAGCTCTCTTCCACCATACACCAAGTACAAGTGGGAAGAACAATCCAGACATCGCAAAGTCAAAAGCCCAGATTACTGAACCTAAGATACCTTGGATCTCCATTGCCGCAATAGTTGCTCCAGCAAAACCAATTACTACAAGTAATACCCTTGCAACAACTAGTCGTTTTGCAGTTTCTGCTTTTGGATCAATGATCTTGTAGTACAAGTCATGTGATAAAGCATTTGCAATCGCTAGAATCAAACCATCCGCTGTTGACATGGCAGCAGCCATACCTCCAGCAGCAACTAGACCTGAGATTACATATGGTAATCCAGCTATCTCTGGAGTTGCTAACACAACGGCTTTACCACCCATGAAAAACTCGTTTAATTCAAGAGTTCCATTTCCGTTAAAGTCGCTTACAAACATCAAGTTTGCTTGGTTCCAGTTTTGATACCAATCTATCGCTTGAACTTCTGCAATTGATTTACCGATAATACCTGTTGATAGTGTCGGGTCAATCAATGACAATTTAGATAGAGTCGCTAACATTGGCGCAGAAGAATAAAGTAGGAAGATAAAAAATAAAGACCAACCTACTGATTTTCTAGCTGCTTTTACACTTGGAGTAGTGAAATATCTCATCATCACGTGAGGTAATGATGCTGTTCCCATCATCATTGCAAGTGCTAATGAAATAAATGCCCAAGGCGTAGCGTTTACCGCTGAGTGAGCCTTAGTTATTCCAGCTAATCCTTTTGGTACATTTGCAAGATCAGCAGCAGAGTTTTTCACAAAACCAAACTGTTGTTCTAGTTCACCAATTCTAGCTACTTCATCAGCTAACATAAAGTGAGGGAAGAAACCCGCACCCATTTTGTTACTGATCCAGAATACTGGAAGCAAGTAAGCTATAATTAGTACAATGTATTGCGCAACCTGTGTCCAAGTTACCCCTCTCATACCACCTAACATTGAACAAAGTAAAATACTTACTAGTCCAACATATACTGCGTATTGGAATGGGATATCTAAAGCAACAGAAGCAATAGTACCTGTAGCGTTAATTTGTGCAGTCACATAAGTAAATGAAGCAACAGTTAAAACTATTACCGCCATTAACCTCGAAACATTACCACCGTATCTTGTACCAATAAAATCTGGAACTGTGTAACAGCCAAATTTTCTTAGGTATGGTGCTAGTAATGATGCAACCAATACATAACCACCGGTCCAACCAACAAGTAGTGCCATATAGCCGTAGCCTTTGAAGTAAATACCACCTGCCATTGCAACGAATGATGCACCAGACATCCAGTCTGCTGCAGTAGCCATTCCATTGAATACGGTAGGTACTTGTCTTCCAGCAACGTAATACGCATCTGCTGCCATTGTCCGTGACATGTAACCGATTATTGCATAGATGGCTACCGTGAAGGCAACGAAACAAATTCCGATTGCTTTCGACGTCATACCCATCTGCTCACCGATCGCCATTATGATTATGAAAGCTATAAAACCTCCTGTATAGATTCCATAAACCTTAGGCAAATTATCTATAAAATTACCTTTCATCATTAGTCGTCCTCTCTTTCTGAAAAGCCGAATTCTTCATCGATTTTTTCTTGTCTATTCGCAAACCAGAAAATTAGGATTACGAAAATTCCAAGAGATCCCTGACAAGTAAACCAATATGTCAAAGGATAACCGAAGGGTCCTGTTACAGACTCCATCTCAGCTCCGAATAAGAAGATGCCAATTGAGAATACAAACCAAATTGCTAACGTCATCATTAACAATCCTCTGGTTTTTTCCCAGTGTTGTGCTTGTTTTGACATTTATACCTCTCTCTTTTTTAGTTATAACTGGCCAAAACCATAACCATTATAAAAGAGATTTAAAGTGTTAAAATTGCTCAAATTAGGCAGATTTTGAGGTATAAGGTCATTAAATACTGGTTTTTTATGGCAAAATATAAACTTACTTGGAGAGATCTTACTTGGAATGACTTTAAGATTTACCTTTTTGGTCTTTTTAGGGCCTTCATACCCAAGGGCAAAATAAAAGATCTAGATGAACTAGAGAGTTTTATTCAATCTAAATCTGCATGGGTAAGCCAAGTAACTCTTTATGGATATTTAAAAACAAGAATGGGAACTAGATATGTTCTTCATTTTGAAAATGATAAGTTCATGGGATCAGTAAATCTAGCTAAATGGAATATTTATGCAGTTGCTTTGCAAGATTTAACATTTTTTACCTTTTCATATTTAAAGGCAAATTTAGATTACCAAGATTTTGGCAAGGCAAAAGAAATTTTTTTAAAAATTTTAGATGATGAGACCTCAAATAAGATGCCATTAGATATTATAGATAATGCAAAAAAGAATTTTGATAAAAGACTTCAAAAAATAAATTGGGACACATACTGTAATGACCTTCCTTTTAATTCAAGTGCTTTATCGTTGTATGAATGGGCACCTATAGCTGAGGAGCTTAAAACTTTGGATCGAAAAATAGTTTTAAATTCAGTTATATTAAAGTGGGATGTTGTAAAAAAAGAATTTAAAGAAAGATTAGGTTTTTAATTATTCTTTCTGTTGTCAACTAAACTGGTAACTACACTAGGATCAGCCAAGGTAGTTGTGTCTCCTAATTGATCCTGTTCGTTAGCAGCAATTTTTCTTAAAATTCTTCTCATTATTTTTCCTGATCTTGTTTTAGGAAGTCCAGGAGTAAAATGTATGAGATCTGGAGTAGCTAATGGACCAATTTGTTTTCTAACCCACAACTTTAACTCTCTTTCAAGATCCCCAGTTTCACTTTCCCCCGCATTAAGAGTAACATAACAATATAAACCGTTACCTTTGATGTCATGAGGATAACCAACTACAGCAGCCTCCGCTACTTTTGGATGAGCAACAAATGCACTTTCAATTTCGGCTGTCCCTAGATTGTGACCTGAAACAATAATTACATCATCAACTCTTCCTGTGATCCAGTAGTATCCATCCTTATCTCTTCTACAACCGTCTCCAGTAAAATATTTTCCATCGAATTGTGAAAAATAAGTATCTATAAATCTTTGGTGATCACCATAAACAGTTCTCATTTGGCCTGGCCATGATTGAGCTATGCACAATCTTCCTTCACCAGCTCCTTTTATTTCTTTACCATCTTTGTCTACAAGAACGGGTTTAATTCCATAAAAAGGCTTTGTAGCTGAACCTGGTTTTAAAGGAATAGCACCAGTTTGTGGTGAAATTAAAATTCCTCCTGTTTCAGTTTGCCACCAAGTATCCACTATTGGACATTTTGAGTTTCCTACTGTCTTATAATACCACATCCAAGCTTCGGGATTTATGGGTTCACCTACAGTTCCTAACAATTTAAGTGATTTTCTTGATGTTTTATTGACAGGTTCATTTCCCTCTCTCATTAATGCTCTAATAGCTGTTGGTGCAGTATAAAATGTATTCACTTTAAATTTATCAACAATTTGCCACCATCTTGAACTATCTGGATAATTAGGAACTCCCTCAAACATTATTGTTGTAGCACCATTAGAGAGTGGACCATAAATTATATAACTATGTCCTGTCACCCAACCAATATCAGCAGTACACCAGTAAATATCTTTGGGTTTATAATTGAAAATATATTGATGGGTCATTGAAGCATAAACCATGTAACCACCTGTTGTATGTAAAACGCCTTTTGGTTTACCAGTCGATCCCGATGTATAAAGAATAAACAATGGATCTTCAGCGCTCATTTCTTCTGGCTCACAATGAGCTGGAACATCTTTTATCAAATCATGATACCATACGTCTCTATCAGTATTCCAATAAACATAATTTCCAGTTCTTCTAACAACAATACATTTTTTTACATTTGGGCAGTTACTTAATGCTTCATCTGTAGTGGCTTTTAAAGGAATAGTTTTTCCTCCTCTTACACCTTCATCAGCAGTAATGATATATTCAGACTCACAATCGTTAACTCTTCCCGATATTGACTCAGCAGAAAAGCCCCCAAAAATTATTGAATGAACTGCTCCTATTCTTACACAAGCTAACATTAAAATTGCTAGCTCTGGAATCATAGTTAAATATATTGTAACTCTATCGCCTTTTTTTATTCCTAATTTTTTTAACCCGTTAGCTGCTTTAGAAACTTTTTGATGAAGTTGTTTATAAGAAATTTTTTGAGTATCTTTCGGATCATCCCCAACCCAAATAATTGCTGTTTTGTCTTTCTTGTCTTTTAAGTGTCTATCAATACAATTTGCAGAAGCATTTAATGTTCCATCTTCGAACCATTTTATTTTTACTTCATCCTTGCTATATTTGACGTCTTTAATTTTTTTATAAGGTTTTATCCAGGTAATTCTTTTTCCTTCTTTTTTCCAAAAAGCATTATTATTTTTTATCGACTCATTATACTTATTCTGATATTGAGATTTATTTGCTAAACTAGCTTTTATCCACTCTGGCCTTGTTTTAAAAATGAGTTCCTGAGAAGAGGTATCATTTTTTTTGGTCTTTAAAGATTTTCTTTTAATTCTAGATTTTTTCTTTGCTACTTTTCTTTTCTTTGGAATCTTTTTTCTACTTTTGACTTTTCTTTTTGTAGATTTTCTTTTTTTAATCTTAGATTTTTTCTTTTTTTTAGGCATAAATATTATTTTTAAATCTTACTCATCTTATTTAAAATTTTCCAGCTTTTAGAGTCTATCGGCATAACGGACAGACGGCTTTGCTTTATGAGGGATAAGTGGCTTAATTCCTTGTTTTTCTTGATGTCTTCGAGAGTAACTGGTTTGTCTAACTTCTTTAAAAACTTAACAGTTACAGCAACAAATCGTCCAGATTTATCAGTTTTATCAATGTAATGCTCTTTTGTAACCTGGACAGTTCCAACTATCTCTTTTCCAATATTAGAATGATAAAAAAAACACTGATCTCCTTTTTTCATAGACTTTAAATTTTTAGCTGCCTGATAATTTCTGACACCATCCCACGGGGCACCTTTAGCACCAGCTTTAATTTGTTCTTCAATAGACCAAACATCTGGTTCAGATTTCATTAACCAATATTTCATTATAACTGAACTCCAGCGCCTTTTAGAAAAGCAGCCTTTTCATCTAATGGCCACCTTGGTTTTGCAGGATGATCTAAATCACTAAACTCTTTTAATTTGAATTTTTCTAGACCAACCATTGCGATCATCGCAGCATTATCTCCACACAACTCTATTGCAGGAAAAATACTTTCATAATTGTTTTCTATACATAAGTTTACCAGCATTGATCTAATCTTTTTATTTGCAGCCACTCCACCTGCAACTACAAATTTTTTTTCTTGTAGATTGTTAAGTTTTTCAAACTCATTAAAAGCAATTTTAGTTTTTTTATATAAAATATCCTCAATAGTTTTTTGAAAAGATGCTGCTAAGTCAAATTTATCTTGTTCTGTATTAATTGTCTTACTTATCTTTAAAATTGCTGTTTTAAGTCCTGCAAAAGATAAATTACATCCACCTTTATTAAAAATTGGTTTTGGTAACTCATATTTATTTGGGTCACCCTTTTCAGCAAAAACTTCAATCTGAGGTCCACCAGGAAATTCAATTCCTAAAAGTTTTGCAGTTTTATCGAATGCTTCACCTAATGCGTCGTCAATAGTTGTTCCTAATCTTTTATATTTTCCTAAGTTCTGAACACTTAAGTATTGTGAATGCCCTCCTGAAATTAATAATAAAAGGTATGGATAATTAATTTTTGAATTTAATTTTGGACTCAAAGCGTGACCTTCTAAATGGTTTACAGCAATAAATGGTTTGTTAATTGTTGAAGCAAAAGCTTTCCCAAAACTTAGGCCTACTGATAAACATACTATCAAACCAGGTCCTGCAGTTGAAGCTACAGCATCTATCTCTTTAATACTTCTACCACTCTCATCTATTGCTTTTTTAACAATCCAATCTATCTTTTCAATGTGTGAGCGTGCTGCTAGCTCTGGAACAACCCCACCAAACTCTTTATGTATGTCTACTTGGCTAGAAATAATGTTACTTAAAACTATTGGCATCCCTTCCTCATTTTCAGTTATTAATGAAGCGGCTGTTTCATCACAGCTTGATTCTATTCCAAGAATTAAGGGTTTTTTGCTCATTCAAATAGTTTTTAATAATTGTACAATCCCAATACAAGTAAGAAATAAATTTTTTTATGAATAAAAGAATAACAATTGGATCAAGAGGTAGTAAGTTAGCATTACTTTATGCTCAAAAGGCTAAAGATAAAATTATTGAAAATACTAACTTAGTTGATGGGGACATTATTATCAAATCTATAACAACTAAGGGTGATCAAATTCATGACACCAGGTTATCTGATGTAGGAGGGAAAGGTTTATTTTCTAGTAATATTGAAAAGGAACTTAAAGATAATAATATTGATATAGCTGTCCATGCACTTAAAGATATGCCAGCGATTGAAACAGATGGACTTATAACAGATACATTCTTAGAAAGAAATGATCCTAGAGAAATTTTAATAACTAATAATAAAAAAAAACTTAAAGAATTAAATTTAAAATCAACTATTGGAACTTCATCTTATAGAAGGGAATTTCAGATTAAAAAAATTAGACCAGATATTAAATGCAAACTTATAAGAGGAAATGTTGATACTAGAATAAAAAAATTAAAAGAAGGAATTTATGATGCAATAATACTATCTTATGCTGGAATAAAATATTTAAACTATGAAAATGAAATTTCTGAAATTTTTTCAGCTGAAGAAATTATTCCTAGTGTTGGACAAGGAATTATTGCGTTGCAGTGTAGAGATGAAGATAAAGATATAGCATCTATTTTAAAAAAAATTAATCATCTAGAAACTTATAAAAGAGCACATGCAGAAAGAAACATTTTAAAAATTTTGGAAGGAGATTGCGAGACTGCAATAGGTGCTCATTCTAAAATAAATGGAGATCATATTACTCTAGAAGCAGAACTTTTTTCCTTAGATGGCTCACTTAGATTTTATGAAAAAAAAACTGGTAAAATTGATGAATATAAAAAAATTGGAACAGAAATTGGTACAATTTTAAAAGAAAAATCAAAAAATTCTTATAAAATATAATATGCACATATTACTAACTAGACCTATAGAAGATTGTTCAGAAATAATATCGAAATTTCAATCTTTAGGTCATCAAGTTTCTCATCTTCCTTTACTGAGTGTGAACAAAGTAAATTATGGAGAGATAAATTTTTCAGATTACAAAGGAATTATTTTTACAAGCGCTAATGCTGTTAAATTTTTAGATTTAAAAGAAATTGAAAAAAAAATGTTATGCTTTTGCGTTGGAAGTGCTACAGAAAAAAAAGCAAGAGGTGTTGGTTTTCAAAATGTTATTGCAGCAGGAGGAAATGTAGAAAATTTAAAAGAATTGATTTTACAAAATTTTGATAAAAAAGATGGAAAATTAATTTATATAAGTGGAGAAATAGTGTCTATTGACCTTGATCATCAATTAGAGGAAGAAGGTTACAATATCAAAAGAGTTATTAACTATAGAGCAAGTCCTATCGAAAAATTTGAGGAAAGATTTATTGATGAATTAAAGTTAAAAATACCTGATATAGTCTATATTTACTCTCAAAATAGTGCTTCTAGTTTTCTTAACATTATAAAAATTTACCAATTAGAAAGTCTTTGGATGAACACTAATTTAATGTGTATTGGAGAGAAAACCTCAACAATATTGAATGAAATCAAGTGGAAAAAAATTTTTCTTTTTAATCCTGGAGAAGAAGAGTTTTTGTTATATAAAATTTAATTATGGAAATAATAAATAATTTTTCTGATATCTTTTTATCTGTATGGAATAAAGGCATTTTAGGTGTTGATATTTTTCAAATATTAATTGGAATTGGAATTTTTTTAATTTTTCTTATCTTTAGAGGGATAATTAGTAAACTTATAATTAAAAAATTAGAAATTATTTCAAAAAGAACTACTAACAAATTGGATGATACTTTTGTTTCAGCATTAATCGGTCCAGCAAGATTTCTACCAATAGTGCTAGGTTTTTTTATAGCTAGTTATTACATGACTTTTTCTATGGAAGGTAGGGAAGTTGTAGATACTATCAACAGAACTTTGATTACCATTTTAATTTTTTGGGTTATCCATCAGATTATAGAGCCAGTTTCATATATCTTAAGTGGTCTTGATAAAATTTTAACAAGAGAATTAATTGGATGGATAATTAAATCCCTAAAAATATTAATATTTATCTTAGGACTTGCAGCGGTCTTAGAATTATGGGGAATAAAGATTGGACCAATTATAGCTGGATTAGGTTTATTTGGTGTTGCTGTTGCGTTAGGGGCTCAAGATTTGTTTAAAAATTTAATTTCAGGAATTTTAGTTCTTGTTGAAAAAAGATTTAAAATTGGTGATTGGATATCAGTTGAAGGAATAATCGAGGGTATAGTTGAAAAAATTGGTTTTCGCTCAACAACAATCAGGAAATTTGATAAATCTCTAGCAATAATTCCAAATTTTCAATTTGCAGAGAATGCAGTTGTAAATGTTAGTGAAACTTCAAATTGGTTAATAAGCTGGATTATTACTTTGCAATATGACACGACAGTAGATCAATTAAAAACTATCAGAAATCAAATTGAAGAGCATATTAATAAAAGTGAAGATTTTAATACAAGTATAGGAATTGCTGTAAGAGTTGATAAATTTTCTGATAGCTCAATTGACATGTATGTTCGTTGTTTTACTAATTCAAATAGTTGGAATGATTGGCTTTCAGTTAAGGAAAAATTAGCAATAGCAATTAAACAAATTGTAGAAAATAATAAAGCTTCATTCGCATTCCCGAGCTCTTCAATTTATATTGAGAAAAAATGATAGCTATTTTTTATTTAGCTTTACAAATACTTAAACTTTACTCCTATGTTGTCATTGCGAACGTTGTTGTGAGCTGGCTTATAGCTTTTAATATTTTAAATACTCAAAATAGGTTTGTTTATTCTATTTTAGAATTCAGTTATCGTTTAACTGATCCTATATTAAATAAAATTAGACGTTTTTTACCCAATTTAGGTTCGTTAGACATTTCTCCTATAATTTTACTCTTATTGATTTGGTTTATAGAAATGTGTATGAAGCTCTACATCGCACCAATGATATTCTAAATTATATGATTTTAATTGATGGAAAAAAAGCTGCAGCAGAACTTAGAGAGAAACTTAAAAAAGAAGTTTCTGACCTTAAGACTAAATATAATAAAGTACCGGGCTTAACGGTAATTTTAATTGGTGATTTAACACCAAGTCAAATTTATGTTCGAAACAAAGAAAAATCAGCTAATGAAGTTGGATTAAAATCAGATGTAATCAAGTATCCAGATACAGTTGAGGAGAAAACGATATTAAATAAAATTGATGAATTAAATAATGATGAGACAGTTTCTGGAATTTTAGTTCAATTACCACTACCAAAACATATTGATAAGCAAAAAATCATTGAAGCTATTAACCCTACAAAAGATGTTGATGGTTTTCATCCAATGAATGTTGGTAATCTTTCATCGGGTTATGAAAGTTCAATACCTTGCACACCTTTGGGATGTTATTTGTTAATAAAAAAAATTGAACCAAATTTGAATGGAAAAAAAACAGTTATTATTGGAAGGTCAAACCTTAATGGTAAGCCAATGGCTCAACTTCTTTTAAAAGAAAATTGCACAGTAACTATCACTCATTCAAAAACAAAAGATTTAAAAGCAGAGTGTTTAGAGGCAGACATTATCGTTGCTGCAGTTGGAATTCCAGAACTTGTTAAAGGTGATTGGGTCAAGAAAGATACAATAGTTATTGATGTTGGTATAAATAAAACTGACAAAGGAATTGTAGGTGATGTAGCTTTCGAGGAAGTTTCAAAAAATGCAAAAGCATTGACACCCGTGCCAGGTGGAGTGGGTCCTATGACTATTGCATGTTTACTTAAAAACACCATTGACTGTTTCAAAAGATCGCAAGCTTAACAATTAGACCAATAAATTTTATTTGATATGATTGTCTATGAAAAAACCTAAGTACCCATATAGAATAGCAATCCTCATGCTAATACTTACCGTACCCCCAATAGGTGCAACTCAACTTGGTTGGTATTTATATGATATGCAGACAGGTTTTGATTATGGTATGATAGCTGGAACATTTTCAGTAATATATGCAGCATGGTTAATGTATGAAAAAAATTGGAGAGAGGATGATGAGGATTAATTTATGGAAAAGATAATTTTTTTCGGCCTAGTTATTCCAATTTTTCTTTTTGTGCTTTACCTGGGTGGAAGAGCTATAATGACAGGTTTTAGTGCCAAGAGTTCCAATAAATCTGACTCAGAAAAAGAAATTAATAATAACGCAGAAAATTCTGAAAATTTAACTGAAGAATTGAATAAGTTAAATGAACTTTTAAAAAGTGGCGCTTTAACCCAAGAAGAATTTGAAAAGGCTAAAAAGAAAATTTTAGATAATTAATCTTTATTTATTAAATCTTTAAGATCAGTTATTTCACCTATTTTAAAAATCACAGCATCTTCTTTTTTAAAACCATATTTTTCTGCATTTTCTTTAAACCGCAATGGGGGTTCCATTATTGGTTCCAAAGATAAAACAAACGTACCCCAGTGTGTCCCAATAACTTTTTTACTTTTCAAATCTCTACCTACACTTAAGGCCTCTTCAGGATTAGTATGATAAGCAGATTTGTCTTTATAAGGTGAAATTGGATAAAAATTGTAAGCACCAATATTAATAAAAGAGAGGTCTATTGGGCCATATTTATTTCCTAAATCTTTATAAATATTTCCAACTCCAGTGTCACATGCAAATAAAATCTTTTTTCCATCATATTCAATTAAAAAGTTACCCCATAAAGTTTTGTTAGTATCAGTTAAACTTCTTTTGGACCAATGAACTGCAGGAAGAAATGTAATTTTTAATTTTTCATTAATCTTTATTTCATCATACCAATCCATTTCATTTACGTCTCTATATCCATTCCTTGTAAAATATTTTCCAAGTTTTAGCGGCAGCATCACTTTCGCATCTTTAAAAGGAAACCTACGAATTGTCATCATATCCTGATGGTCATAATGATTGTGAGTAAGTAAAAATAAATCAATTTTAGGAATTTCATTTAATTTTAATGCTGGTTCAGTAAATCTCTTTGGACCAAATATTAACGGTCCTGCATTTTTAGAAAAGACAGGGTCAGTTATAATCGTAGTATTTCCTAGTTTGATAATAAATGTAGCATGACCAATCCAAGCAATGTAATCGTCATTTTTCAACTTTGATAAATCTGATAGTACTTTTTCTTTTTTAACAACATGCTCTTCTGGAACTGTCATATCAAGTTTCTTTTTTTCTTTATTAAAAACTTTATATGACCATTTAAAATTTGTATTTCTTTTAGGAGATCCCTCTGGATTTCTAAATGTTCCATCCGAAACGTGATGATAAGGTTTTTTTTCCATTGTTAATCCAATATGATTATATGAAGTTATCCCAATTAAAAGACATAAAATTTTTATTAACTTTTTTCCATTAGCCACAAATTATCTCCTGCTAAAAAATAAATTTTTCCATTGATTGGATGAACCTGTATATCTCTTATTCTTCCAATTTTGTCTTTAAAAATTATCTCTTCCTTAACATTTGATTTATCGTCAAATATTAATTTTCTTAATGATTTATCCTTAAGAGATGTAATTAAAGCGTGGCTGTTCCATTCTTTAAACTCATCACCTTTATAAATAGTAATTGCACTAGTAGCGATAGAAGGGACCCAGTATTGAATTGCTTTAGTAAAGCCTGGTTTCCATTTAGGTCCAATTTTAGTTCCAGTATAATTTTTTCCTCCCCAGCCTAATATTTTCCAACCATAGTTTTCACCTTTTTTTACTTCTCCAAACCAGTCACCTCCTTTTGCACCATGGTTGCTCATATAAATTTTTCCGTCAAAAGGTGATAAAGATAAGCCTTGGGGGTTTCGAATTCCAATTTGATAAATTTCAGGAAGCCAGTCTGGATTACCTTTAAACTTAGGATTGTCATTAGGAATACTTCCATCTAAATGAATTCTTATAATGCTCCCTGGGTGATTTGTAGGGTCTTGTGCAATCATACCTTGTCCTCTTTCTCCAGCTGATGCAAAAAGGTAATTATCTTTAATTACTATTCTTGAACCAAAATGATAACCCGAGTCAATCGGAGGTTCAGCCTGAAAAATGTTTTCAAAGTGTAGTTTGATTTTATCAAATTTTGCTTTTGCAATTGAAGTACTTGACTTCCAATTACCTCTATTTTCAGAATAGGAAATATAAACAAAATTATCTTTAAATAGAATATCTAATAATCCTCCTTGGCCATAATCTAAAAAATTTAAATTGTGATTAACTTCAGAAATTTTATTGGATTTAATATTTACAATTTTTATTTTTCCACTTTTCTCTGTAATTATTAATTCATTTTCATTCAAGAATGACGAACCCCATGGTCCATCAAGTTTTGTTAATTTTTGAAAACTATAATCTTGAGAAAAAGATTTTGAGGTAAAAAAAAAAATTAATAGTGTTAAAAATAAAACTTTTTTCACTTTAAGAAAGTTTAGATCTTCCACCATCTACTGCAATTATTTGTCCTGTGACCCAAGAACTATCTTCAGTAATAAGAAACTTTGCTAGTGAAGCAGAATCTTTTCCTTCACCCAATCTTTTAAGAGGATGAGCTTTTGCTATTCCATCGGCTAGAGCTTTATTTTTTAACATTGGTTCAGCAATTTTAGAATTTGTCAGACTAGGAGCTATACAGTTAACTCTGATGTTTGGTGCAAATTCTGCTGCTAAAGAAACAGTCAACCCTTCAACTGCAGCTTTTGTAGAAGCGATTATAGCATGATTAGTAAATCCTCTCTGAGCAGCGACTGTAGAAAATAAAACTACTGATCCTTTATTTTTTTTTAAACTTTCTTGGTATCCTTTTATAGCCTCAACTGCAGAATAAAGATTAAGTTTCATACATTTATTAAAATCTTGTTCTGTAACCATTCTTAAAGGTTTTAAATCAATTGAACCTACGCAGTAAGCAATCCCTTTTGTTTCTGGTATATCATTTTTAACTTTATCAATAAATCCCTCCTCTAAAACATCTGCCACAGTGGATGTACATCCTAGTTTGTCAGAAATATTTTTAAGCTCAGCTTCATTTCTTGCAACTAAATGAACGCTATTTCCTGAACTTACTAACTGTTCTGCTAAACTTGATCCGATTGAACCTGTCGCACCAAAAACAATATATTTTTCTGACATAAAAAATTTTATTAGTTATATTTAATTATGAAGTTATTTTTTATACTTGGTAATCAATTATTTCCATCAAAATACCTCGACCGCTTCAAAAAAGACCATATATTCTTTATGGCAGAAGACAATGGTTTATGTACTTATGAAAAACATCATAAACAGAAAATACTATTATTCTTGTCTTCTATGCGATCTTATGCAGACAAACTCAAAAAGAATAAATTTAAATTAGAGTATACAAAAATTGAAGATAAAGAATTTAAAGATGATTATCTTAAAAAATTAAAAAAGATTATTAATTCAAAAAAAATTAAAGAGATTTCTAGTTTTGAAATTGAAGACAAGTTTTTTGAAAAAAAAATTTCTCAATTTTTAAAAAAAGAAAAAATTAATTGGAATGTTGTTCAAACTCCTATGTTTTTAAACTCAAGAGGTGAATTCAAAAATTACTTAGGAAAATCAAAAAAACCATTTATGGCAACGTTTTACAAAGAGGTTCGAAAAAAATCAGGAATATTGATGGGGGCTGATGGAAATCCAATCGGTGGAAAGTGGAGCTTTGATGAGGACAATAGAAATAAATTACCAAAAGATATTTCAATACCAAAATTTCCTAAAATTAATGAAACTAATCATACAAAAAAATTAAAGCCTATCGTAGAAAAATTATTTAAAGATCATCCAGGCAGTACGGATAATTTTTGGTTGGCAACAGAATTTGATGACGTGGTAAAATTACTAAATTTTTTTATAAAAGAAAAATCAAATTTGTTTGGTGATTATGAGGACGCAGTAAATCAAAAAGACAACATTTTATTTCATAGTGCTTTAAGCCCCTATATCAATTTAGGTTTAATAACTCCTGAGTTTATTATTCAAAAAGTCTTAGATTTTCATAAAAAAAATAAAATAAGAATGAACTCCTTGGAAGGTTATATCCGTCAGATAATTGGTTGGAGAGAGTTTATGCGAGGTATTTATCAAAGTTATTCAGAGGAAATGGAAACAAAAAATTTTTTTAAACAAAATAGAAAAATGAAAAAGTCTTGGTATGATGGAACGACAGGTTTGCCACCATTAGATTATGCAATCAAGAATGCATTAAACCACGGCTGGTCTCATCACATTGAAAGACTAATGATTTTATCTAACATCATGAACCTTTGTGAGATTAAACCAATTATAGTTTACAAATGGTTTATGGAAATGTTTGTAGATTCTTCTGACTGGGTAATGGTACCAAATGTTTATGGCATGGGACTATTCAGTGATGGTGGAATATTTGCAACCAAACCTTATATCTGTGGGTCTGCTTATTTTATGAAAATGATGGATTTTAAAAAAGGAGAGTGGTGCAATATAATGGATGGTCTTTATTGGAGATTTATAGATCGAAACAGAAAATTTTTTTTAACGAACCCTAGACTATCAATGATGGTAAGAATTTTTGATAAAATGAAAACAGATAGAAAAAAATTAATTTTATCTGAGGCTGATAAATTTATTAAACAAAATACAATTTGATGAGAAAAGAAAATTTACCATCCAAAACCTGTCCTGTTTGCAAAAGACCTTTTGTTTGGCGAAAGAAATGGAAACTAAATTGGGATAGAGTAAAATATTGTTCTAAGAAGTGTTCTAAGCTAAGCTAATTTTAGTGAACATAATTGTATTACAACACATTAAAATTGAAGACCCTGGTTACATTAAAGATTTAATGTTGGCTGATGGATTAAATTTAACCACTATAGAACTCGATGAAGGTGAAAAAATTCCAAATGATCTTAGCAAATTTGATGGGATGTTTTGTATGGGTGGCCCAATGGATACGTTTATGGAAAAAGATTATCCTTGGTTAATTGAGGAAAAAAAAGCAATCAAAGAATTTGTTATTAATTTAAAAAAACCTTATTTGGGTTTTTGTTTGGGTTGCCAGTTGTTGGGTGAAGTTGTTGGTGGCAAAGTAGTTAAATCTCAACCAGCAGAAATAGGGATTATGGATATTAATTTTTCTAAAGAAAAAGAAACTGATAATTTATTCTCTAAATTTCCAAATAAAATAAAAAGTTTACAATGGCATTCTTATGAAGTGCAGGGCATTGAGAATAATAATGATGTAACTTTATTAGCTTCATCACCAGTTACTAAGTATCAAATTTTTAAATATCAAAATCATGCTTATGGTATTCAGTTTCATATCGAAATTAGAGACACAACAGTCAACGAATGGGGATGTGTGCCAGAGTATAAAAAGGCTCTTGAAGATCAATTAGGAGATGGAGCATTAGAAAAATTTGATGGTGCTGCAAAAGATAATATGACTGATATGAATAATTATTCTAAGATTCTTTATGAAAATTTTAAAAAAATAATATGAACAATAAATTTTTTGAGTGGGCTGGGGTTATTACGGCAATTTTATATTCATTATTCGTAGCTATGAATATTGGTATAGAGTTCTTTGGTTTTTGCTTATTACTTATATCTGCAATCTTAATTGGAATTTGGGCTTATAGGGGTGGTCATAGAGGAATATTATTTTTACAATTCTTTTATGCGACAGCTGGAATTATCGGAATGTTTAGGTGGTTTTAATTAAAAGTTGTAATTATTTTTGGAATATAATTTTTAAAATTAAAAAAACCTTTATTACAATATTGCCAAGAAAATTGGTCTAATTTTCTATACAGAAATTCTATATTTAAATTATTTGTATTTATAAAATCTAGGTTTTCACCAACTGTAGGATATAAACCATAAGAAGTTTCATTAATATTCTGTATCTCACTTAAATCTATAATTTCAGTATCAATTGATTTTTCTTCCAATCTCTTTTTTTGATCTTCAATTAATTGAGATTTGAATTTTACCAATTTTTCACTGAGCTCTATAGTTCGGTTTTCATTTTTATTGGAAACTAAAAAAACCTTTTTAAATTTTTGGTCTTTAAAATCACCTATTTCAAAAGATAAATTATTCTCAAAAATAAGAAGATTTTTTTCTTGAAGATTTTGTGGACTGTTAAATTCTAATTTTGATGCAGCATAAGTTTTATCGCTTGTTTTTGGAGGAGCATTTTCATTTAGTTTAATATTGTTAAATCTGTTGTTGGTAAATTTTTTAATGTTCCATTCACTAGCCAGATAATTTTTTCCTTGTGTTTGAATTCCAGCAACCCATCTCCATCCCAAAGTATTGGATGCAGCATCTCCATCATAAAGATGTTTCATAAAAAACTCTGCACCCAGTTGCCAAGGTAAATCTAAAGTAAAAATCCAGATACTTGCAAACCACATCCTTGCATGATTGTGTAAATAATTAGTTTCTTTTAATTCTTTTATCCATTCATTAAAACACTCAATATTTGTATTACCCTCAATAGCATTTCTATAGTTTTGATTGTCTTTAAATTCTTCACGAATTTTTTTTAATTCATTTAAATAATCAGTCCAAACATTAGGTCTTAATTCTAACCAACCCTTCCAATATGTTCGCCATAAAACTTCTTGAATGAATTTTTCATTTTTAGAAAATGAAAATTTGCTTAATGATTTTTTGATTACTTCTAATTCCGATATAACCCCGTGAGTAATATAAGGTGAAAGGCAGGAAATATTTGATCTATTGTCTGGACCATAATCAAAATTTCTTAACTTAGAATATTCAAATAAATTTTGGTCTACAAATCTATTAAGATTTTCGATAGCCGAAGCTCTTGACGTCCCAAAATTCATTAAGATTATTTATTTTTTTTTCTTTTAAGACCTAATTTATCACTATGTCTTAATCTTAAGATAACAATCGCGCCAGCGATGAGAACTATAGCTACTGCCTCATAAACTAATGCTGTTGGATCCATTTCTTTTCCTTGAAGAATAATAAATCGTGCAAGCGCAGTGATTGCTATTAAAAGTGGTAAGGTAATGCTTATCGACTGTTGATCCCAAAAAACTCTAACCATTGCCAATACTTCTAAGTAAAGAAACATTAAAAGTAAATCAGCTAAAGTTACTGACTTAGCAAGAAACATTTTATTCATTTCAATTCCAACCGCTATAAC
Organism: uncultured Pelagibacteraceae bacterium; assembly: GCA_902515605.1. GTDB lineage: Bacteria > Pseudomonadota > Alphaproteobacteria > Pelagibacterales > Pelagibacteraceae > Pelagibacter. The sequence continues at coordinate 22,385 of CABXVQ010000007.1, read as the reverse complement.
AGTGCTAATTAAAATGATTACCATTAAAACTAGTTGTAAATTTTTGGCAATTTTTTCCATTACTTATCTTTACTAAATGGTAGCCATTTTTCAAACACTGATTTTGAAGAACCATCGTAAGGAATTGAATAAGAGTAGGGGTTAGGACTTGTTAATACTTCAATCCCTTTTGAAAAAACGAAGATAAACACAACTACAAAAACAATAACCATTATTTTAAATGGATCAAAATTTTTTGTTTTGAAAACACTAGCAGAACTTTCCTCAGCTCTATGAAAATGTTTAAATGTCATGTAAACTGCAAATATTAATCCAACGTGGGCTACAAAAAGTCCTGCCCAACCAAATGCAAAAGTGGTGTATGAAAATACATATAAACTAAAAACAGTAGTCCAAATAAAACTTAAGACCAACAGAATTTGCAATCTGACAGTCTTTGGAAGTGCTCTTAAATCATTTTTACTATCATCAAATAAAATATTTGCTGCTTCTTTCATCCAATTTTTAAATGATTCCATGATTACAAGATATAGTTTCTAACAAATTAAACAAATGATAAATTGACCTAAACCTTATTAAGAACGTAGTTTTTTCTTATGAAAATTAATAAATTTTTCAACATTGGATTTATTGAATGTTTTATTTTCTTCAAAAGAAACTTTTTTTAATGAGTAAGCAGAACTTTTAGTTTGTCTAGAAATTATAGTAATATTCCCTTTATAAAGTTTAAGTTTAACAGTCCCATTAACTTTATTTTTTTTTAAATCGACAATTTTCTGAAGTTTAAATCTTTCTTTTGAATACCAATAACCATTATAAATAAGCTCAGCATATCTTGACATTATATTTTCCTTTTTATGCATTGTTTCTTTATCCAAAGTAACAGACTCGATTGCTCGATGAGCATGAATTAACAAAGTTCCTCCAGGAGTTTCATAAACTCCTCTTGACTTAATTCCTAAGAATCTATTTTCAACAAGATCAACTCTCCCTACTCCATTTTTTCCAGCTAATTGATTAAGTTTTTCAAGCAACTTTGCTGGAGTTAATTTTTTCCCATTAACCCCCATTGGATCTCCGTTTCTAAAATTAATTGAAACAAATGTGGGTTTATTTGGTGCTTTTTCTGGTGAAACAGTTCTTTGAAAAATCAATTCTGGTGCAGAGTTTTTTGGGTTTTCTAAAACCTTACCTTCAGTTGAAGTATGAAATAAATTATCATCAACTGAAAAAGGTGGAGCACCTTTTTTATCTTTTGGAATAGAAATTTTATTTTTTTTTGCATAATTTATTAAGTCTGTTCTTGATTTTAATTTCCATATTCTCCACGGAGCAATTATTTTTATTTTTGGACCAAAGTAATGATAGCCAAGTTCAAATCTAACTTGATCATTCCCTTTTCCAGTTGATCCGTGCGATACAGCATATGCTTTGTATTTTTTTGCAACTTTTATTTGATCTTTTGCAATAAGTGGTCTCGCTATTGAAGTTCCCAACAGGTAAACTCCCTCATATATCGCATGACCTCTTAACATCGGGAAAACATAATCTTTTATAAATATATTCTTTAGATCCTTTATTATTATATTTTTAACTCCAAGTTTTTTAGCATTTGAAATAATTTTTTTCTTATCAATTTCTTGACCAATATCCGCAGTATAACAAATTACCTCTGCCTTATAATTTTCTTGAAGCCATTTAAGGATTATGGATGTATCCAAGCCACCAGAATATGCTAATACAATTCTTTTTTTTGATTTCATTTATTAACTGCAAGCTTTTTTTGCAGTATTATAAGCTTTAGTAAATCCTAACAACGAATAGTGATCTATAGTTTGAGATCCTTTTTCATTATATCCCGCCACCATTATTCTTGATCCTTTTTTCATTACTTTGACCATAATATTTTCTTTTTTATTACTAGTCATCCAAGCAAAACCTTGCTGCTTTATATCAAATTTAAATTTATTATTTCCTGAAGTTGCTAAGACTGTATTATTCTTATTAAATTCGTACCCTGCAGTTGCACTTATTTCATTAGAAATTTTTTCTCCAGGTCTAAAAGTTACGAATAATCTAGCATCTCTTTTATTTTTTTTGGGTGCTTGTAAAACTGGAATTGATTGAGCAAAACATACTTTACCAGATACTTCAGTCATTACCATTACTTCCCAATCTTTGTATTTTCCAACTTTTTTTAAATCTTCTGCAAAAGTTTTTGAGATATTGGAAATTAAAACTATAAAAGAAAATAATAAAATTTTTTTAATTATGGGCATGGGTTTGGATATTTTTTTTGAATTTTGTTAATCTCATTAATAATTTCGTTTGTTAGACTTACATTTACACTTTCTATGTTTGTTTTCAACTGTTCCATTGTTGTTGCACCTATGATCACACTTGTTACAAAAGGCTGGATTTCACAAAATTTTAATGACATTTGAGTAAAATCAATATCAAATTTTTTTGATATTTCATAATATTCTTCTATAGCGTTTTGACCATTTTCATTTTTATATCTCGTAAAATCTTTAAATAATTTCATCCTTGATTTATCAGGAAGATTATTATTTCTATATTTTCCTGTTAGGTATCCAAATGCTAGCGGTGAGTATGCTAATAACCCACTTTTTTCTCTTACTGATATTTCAGCTAATCCAACCTCATAAGATCTATTGAGTAAATTATAAGGATTTTGAACTGACATCATTTTTGGAAGCTTTTTTAATTTTGATAGTTCTAGAAATTTAGACAAACCCCAAGCAGTTTCATTAGATAATCCTATATATCTAATTTTACCTTCACTAATAAATTTATCTAAACTATCTAAAATTTCCTCAAAAGGTGTCCAATCATCATCTTTTTCGTCATGTTCATAGCCGTGCATGCCAAAAAAATTTGTGTTTCTCTCTGGCCAATGCAGTTGGTATAAATCTATGTGATCAGTCTTTAATCTTTTTAAACTTTCCTCTAAAGCCTGGGTGATTTTTTTTTTTCCAAAATTGTATCCACCTCCTCTAATGTACTTGTTAGAAGTGTTTCCACAAACTTTAGTTGCAAGTATAACTTTATCTCTCTTTTTTGTTTTCTGAAACCAATTTCCAATTATTCTCTCAGTTTCTCCATATGTTTCCTCTCTCATCGGAATAGAATAAATTTCAGCTGTATCCCAAAAATTTACACCTTGGTCTAAAGCGTAATCCATCTGTTCAAAACCCTCGTCTTGAGTGTTTTGCTCTCCCCAAGTCATTGTACCGAGACAAATTGTACTTACGTCAAGATCAGTATTTCCTAATTTTTTGTAATTCATTGAGGTTTTATAGTGTTAGTTTTTTTATTAATCTTTTAAGGCATCTTGAATAATTAGTAAAAGACTATATATTTCTCTCATTATGGAATTTGATAAAAAAGGCATTTTAGGAAGAGCTAAAGCAGCTCAACAATCAACAGTAGTGATGGATGAAGGCCTAAGAGCCTACATGCTTAAAGTTTACAACTATATGGCAACAGGAATATTGTTAACTGGTATAGTGGCTCTTTTAACATTTAAAATGTCAGTTGTTACAAATGATGCTGGATCTATTGTGGGTTTGACTCAAATGGGAAATGCAATTTATATGTCTGGGCTTAAATGGCTCGTGATGTTGGCACCTCTAGGAATCGTTTTTTATATGAGTTTTGGAATTAATAAAATGAGCGCATCAAAAGCTCAAACAACTTTTTGGGTTTTTGCAGCATTAATGGGTTTATCTCTTTCTTCAATTTTATTAATTTATACCGGTATGAGTGTGACTAGAGTTTTCTTTATTTGTTCAGCTACTTTTGGAGCAATGAGCATATACGGTTACACGACTAAAAGAGATTTAACTAAATTAGGATCATTTTTAATGATGGGATTAATTGGAATTATTATTGCCTCATTAGTTAACATTTTCATGAAATCATCGATGATGTATTTCGTAATTTCAGTTTTAGGGGTTTTAATTTTTGTCGGACTAACTGCGTACGATACTCAAAAAATTAAAAATATGTATGCAGCAAGTGATACTGGTGAAATTATTGGTAAAAAAGCTGTAATGGGAGCGTTAACGCTTTATCTAGATTTCATTAACCTATTTATTATGCTTCTAAGACTTTTTGGTCAAAGAAGATAATATTATTTTTGAAGTTTTTTCCAGTTAGTATTTTTTAAAAGTATATTTAAATCAAAAGAATTTTTTAATATTTTCCCATTTGTATCTGTTATCAAATATTTTAGATTTTTATTCTTGGGTCCAAAATTTTTACATATTTTATAAAGTGCATTTTCAGCTGCATTTTTAAAAACACTAAAACCCACTTGTTTACTTGATATACTAAGTCCATAATCTTTCCAAGAACCTTCAGAGACCATTTTTGCATATAAATCCAAAATAATTTTTAATTCATCTTTTTCAAAAAAATGTTTATCTTCTAGTTTTTTGTCATTAACATTGTTTACTACTAATCGTAAATTATTATTCATTTGTTTTATACTTATTTATTAATCCTATTTGGAATCCTGTAAAAATGAAAGTTATAGGTAATAAACCCCAAACTTTAAAATTTACCCAAAATTCTTCAGATTGAGTTCTCCATACCAATTCATTTAATATTGCGAGACCAAAGAAGAAATATATCCATCTTTTATTTAAAATTTCCCAACCCTCATTAGTTAAAGAAACTGATTTTCCCATCAGTTTTTTGAGCACTGGTTCATTAGTAAAATATTTTCCAAATATTAAAGCCAGGCCAAATAAAATATTTATAATAGTAGGTTTAATATAAATAAAAACTGGATTATCAAAATAAATTGTCAATCCTCCAAAAAAAGTAATTAAAACTCCACTCAACAATGGAACTTTTGGTATTCTTTTTTCTAAAAACCACATCACAGTTAATGCTATAATTGTCGCAATTATAAATGGAGGAATAGCTATTTTTAAATCTTTTCCACTATCGTAGTAGTAGTAAAAAAAAATTACTAATGGGCCAAAATCGGTAAGAAACTTCAAAAAAGATTTATTCACTAAAAAGATATTAACACAAATAATATTTATACAAAAATTATATATTTTTTCTTATTGATTTTTATTTTTAAATACCCATACTTATCTTAATGCCAATTCAAAAAGCTAAATTTTCAATAGGAGACATTGTAAAGCATAAACACTTTGAGTTCAGAGGTGTTATTTATGATGTTGATTTCGAGTTTAATAATTCTGAGGAATGGTATCAATCAATCCCAAAAAATGTTAGACCGAGAAAAGATCAACCTTTTTATCATCTTCTAGCTGAAAATGATGAAATTACTTATGAGGCTTATGTATCAGAGCAAAACTTGTTAATGGACGACTCTGATGAGCCCATAAAACACCCTCTAATTGAGGAAATATTCTCCGGAAAAAAGGGATCTAGCTATTTTAAACCGTCAAATTAAAAAAAATCACTTTTTAAACACATTTAATTCAAATCTTGGTCACAGGGTTATTTTAATTTAAATAATCCTGATCAAGAGTGTTTTTATTACCCTTCGTTATTATCTCCCTCTACATTCTTGATCAGACTTTAAATTCATAATAAATAATCTGAAATAATATTAAAAAAAAAATTTATGTTTAAGCTTTTAGAACCTAATAAAATCTTTTCTGTTACATCTAAAGCTCCAAAATATGTTTTATTTTTATTTATTGTTGTCTTGTCAATAGGATTAACTGAAGCTCTAATTTTATCTCCTGAAGATTATAAACAAAGTCATGCTGTAAGAATTATGTATGTTCATGTTCCTGCAGCCTGGATCACACTTGGTATTTTTTCCTCAATTACCTTTTTATCAATTTTAGGATACATTTTTAAGATTAAAAATTTCTTTTTAATTGCAAAAAGTTTAGCTCCATCAGGTTTTGTGTTTAATATAATAGCGCTGGTTACAGGTTCTATTTGGGGAAAACCAACCTGGGGAACTTGGTGGGCTTGGGATGCAAGAATAACTTCTATGTTAATTTTAGCTTTATTTTATTTAATGTATTTACTTGCTTGGAGAATTTATGAAAACAAAGAACAATTATATAAAATTACTTCAATAATAACAATTTTGGGAATTATAAATATTCCAATAATAAAATATTCAGTTGATTGGTGGAATACACTCCATCAACCTGCTTCAATTAACATATTATCAAAAACATCGATTCATTCATCAATGTTATTTCCATTATTTATAATGACTGCGGCATTTGCCCTGTTCTCATTACTTATTTTTTTGATGAAATATAATACAGAACTGATAAAAATTAAAAATAAAGGCTTAGATAGATTATGATTAATGAAATACTTTTTATGAATGGATATGGCATTTACGTTTTATCATCTTTTATATTTACACTTTTAAGTTTTTTATCTTTATACTTTGTTGTTAAGGTTCAATATGTGAGAGAGAGAAATAAATTTATCGCTAAATTTGGAAATTTAAAATCTGAAAGAGCAGCTTTTGCAAAATCTCAAATCATTAATAAAGAAATTTTATCTAATTCATCAAATTTTTAAACTTTAAACCATGTATGGTCGTAAAGTTAAATTAAGATTTTTTTTTATATTATTAGTTTTAATTACTCTAATTTTATCAGTATTCCTCATTTTAAAATCTCTTGAAGAAAATGTAGTCTATTTTAAATCCCCATCAGATATTAAAACTTTATCTGAAACTAATAAAAATAAGATAAGAGTTGGAGGAATGGTCAAAAAAAACTCTATATCTATAAAAGAGAAAAAATTAAATTTTATAATTACAGATTTTGAAAATGAAATTAACGTATCTTACTCAGGAGCAGTGCCCAATCTTTTTTCAGAAGGTAAAGGAGTTGTAGCAGAGGGATATTTAAAAGATAAAAGTTTTTTTTTAGCAACAAAAATTCTTGCTAAACATGACGAAAATTATATGCCACCTGAGGTAAAAGCTGCATTAGAGGAGAAATAAAATTGGCTAGTTTAATAGGATATTATTCTTTGATTATTGGATTTAGTATTTCTTTTTTAATAATTTTTTTTTCTATAAAAAATCTAAGTAAATCCAAACTTGATAAAAAAATTATTTTTTCTGTTTTTTTTCAGTTTTTTTTTGTGAGTTTAAGTTTTTTAGGTTTAGTTCAATCATTTATAAGTTCTGATTTTAGCAATGAAACAGTCTTCAATCATTCTCACACTACAGTACCTACTTTTTATAAAATATCTGGTGCATGGGGTAATCATGAAGGTAGTTTATTACTTTGGTTATTAGTTTTGACATTATTTATCTTTCTTTTTTTGTTGAGATCTAATGATCAGCCAAAAAAATACAGAATTTTAACTTTATTATTTCAACAGATAATTATTGTTGGTTTTTTTGTTTTTTTGATAAAAACTTCAAGTCCCTTTAATTATATTTTTCCAATACCAGATGAAGGACTAGGTCTAAATCCAATTTTACAAGATCCTGCTTTAGCGATTCATCCACCAATTTTATATTTAGGTTATGTAGGATCATCAATTATATTTTCTTCTGCTCTTGCAGCGGTAGTAACAAATTATATTTCAAGTTCATGGGCCAAGCATATAAAAAAATGGATTTTAACTTCTTGGATTTTTTTAACTTTGGGTATTTTATTAGGTTCAATCTGGGCATATTATGAGCTCGGTTGGGGTGGGTTTTGGTTCTGGGATCCAGTTGAAAATGTTTCTTTAATGCCGTGGTTAGCACTTATTACGTTGCTGCATTGCACATTAGTATTGGAAAAAAAACAAATCTTAACTTCTTGGGTCGTAATATTATCAATTGCAACTTTTACACTTAGTATGTGTGGAACTTTTTTAGTTAGATCTGGAATTTTAAATTCTGTACACACGTTTGCTAACGACCCAGAAAGAGGATTATATATATTAATCTTTTTATCTATTTTAGTGTTTTTATCGATTTTTATTTTTTTATTTTTTTATAAAAGTGAAAAAACTCCAATAAATTCTTTCTTTTGGTTAAGTAAAGAGACATCAATTTTAATTAATAATTGGTTTATGATGTATTTTCTTTCAGTAGTTTTGATAGGAACAACTTATCCAATATTTTTAGAGGTATTATCTTCAGAAAAAATATCTGTTGGTCCACCATTTTATAATAAATTGATAATTCCATTTTTAGTTCCATTTTTATTAGCAATGGCAATAGGTCCGAAATTAAAATGGATAAAATCAGAGTTAGAAAATAAATTAAACTTAATTTTATTTTTAATTATTTCTCTTTTATTATCTACTTTTATAATAAGAAATTTAGACATTAACTTTCTAATCAACACAATTTTAGTGACATCAGCATTTTATTTATTTTTAATAACTCTCAAGGATTTTTTTTCAAAAAAATTTAAAAATTTATCTCAAAATCTTGCTCATTTTAGTTTTAGTTTATTAATTTTAAGTATTTTATTTAATAATTTTTTATCAACAGAAATAATTACTAATTTAAAAATTAATGAAACTTATGAAAATGATGCACTAAAAATAAATTTTGAGGGTATTGAACAAAGAGATGAACAAAATTTTAAAGCAATCATTGGCAAGTTTGTTATAGAGCATAATGGTGGGCAGACAGATATTATGCAACCTGAATTAAGAATATATAATCAACCTAACATCATTACTAGTGAAGCAGATATTAAAACAACTTTATATAAAGATAAATTTATGACTATGAATTCTGTTCAAAACCAAGAGTATTTTAATATTAGATATCAAGTAAAACCTTTTATGATTTGGATTTGGCTATCTACATTTTTAATTAGCTTAAGTGGTTTGATAGGTTTTTTTAAAAAGAGATATGAGAACTAAAATTTTTCCAATTTCATTAATAATTATAGTTTCAGTAATTTTTGTAATTTTTTATAAAGGATTACAAAATTCTAATGTTTATGAACCTCAAATAGGCAATCAAAAAAATATTCCTGTTTTTATTGCTAAAGCATTTGAAACAGAAGAGATTTTTAAATCAGAAGATATTTTTAAAGGTGATAAATTTTATTTGATGAATATATGGTCTTCCTGGTGTGCCCCCTGCAGAGATGAGCACAAGTTTTTATTAAATTTATCTAATCAAAAAAATTTAAAAATTATAGGCCTCAACTATAAAGATAAAAAAAAAAATGCAACAAATTTTTTAAACGAATTAAACAATCCCTATGATTTTATTTTTAGTGATACAGATGGAACAATCGCAATCGAGTGGGGTGCTTATGGGGTTCCAGAGTCTTTTTTGTTATATAAAAATAAGATTATTAAAAAGATTATTGGACCAATCGACCAAAATTCATTACTAGAAATTAAAGAGTTAATTCAATGAGATTTCTAAAATTTTTTATTTTAATTTTAATTATATTTAATTTTAATTTAGTACATGCAAAAACTAAAAGTTTGGATGAAAAAATAACAAAAAATTTACGCTGTCTAATTTGTCAAGGTCAATCTGTACATGACTCTGACTCTGAATTTGCAATTAGTTTAAAAACCTTGGTAAAAAAAAAATTAAATGAGGGGAGTAGTGAAGAGGAAATTTATAATTATTTAAAAGATAAATATGGTGAATGGATTTTATATGACCCAGGATTTAGTAAAAACACTTATTTTCTCTGGTTATTACCTCTCTTGATGTTTTTAATTGGTGGTGCAATAATATTAAAATTATTTATATATAAAAAAAATTAATTATATTTCACATATGAAACTAAAAATTTTATATCTTTTGATTGCATTCTTTGTTGCAGGATTACCTATTAATGCTGAAGATTTTAAGGTCGACACTAACAATACTAAGTTTAATGTTTATTCAGGAATGTTTGATTTTAGTGATGATGGTAAAAGATCAACTCTGATTGGATTTCAACATCAAAATGTAGATCTTAATAGAGATACATTTTTAGGAAATTTATCACCTATCACTGGAGCATTAATAACATCAGACAATGCAGCATATTTCTATACTGGAGTACAAGCTCAATATTCTATAGGAGCTTTAAATGTGATACCAAGTTTTACTCCTGGTATTTATGAACAGGGAGATGGTAAAGATTTAGGACATATAATTGAGTTTAAAAGCGAGGTTCAACTATCTTTAGACCTACCTAAAGACAGTCAATTTGGTTTTTCTTACAACCATTTATCTAACGCTAGTCTAGGAGATAAAAATCCTGGGGCAAATAGTTATATGTTTAATTTCCTTAAAAAGTTCTAAATAAATATATTATGATAATGAGATTAAAAGATTGTCACAACTTTAGTGATTTTAGAAAACTTGCTAAGCTGAAACTTCCATCACCTATTTTTCATTATATTGATGGTGCAGCTGATGATGAAATCACATACGCTCGAAATACAAGTGCTTTTGATGATGTTGATTTAGTTCCAAATGTTTTAAGAGGTGTTGAGAATGTTGATTTATCTACAACGATTTTTGGTAAAAAATTAGATTTACCATTTTATCTTTCACCAACAGCACTACAAAGACTTTTTCATTATGATGGTGAAAGAGCAGTTGGAAAAGCTGCTAAAAAATTTAATACAATGTTTGGTGTCTCAGCATTAGCTACAGTTAGTGTAGAGGAAATATCTTCCATGATTGATACTCCAAAAATGTTTCAGTTTTACTTTCACAAAGATAGAGGTTTGAACGACTCTTGTTTGGAACGAGCTAAAGCGGCTAAATTTGATGTAATGGCTTTAACAGTAGATACTATCACAGGCGGAAATCGTGAAAGAGATCTAAGAACTGGTTTTACTTCTCCACCAAAACTGACTTTATCGAGCTTATTTAGTTTTGCGACCAAACCAATGTGGGGAATAAATTATTTAACAAAAGGTAAATTTGAATTACCTCATCTTCAAGATTTTGTAAAAGAGGGTACGAGCACAAACTCTTCGATAGGAAATTATTTTTCAACGATGTTAGATCAATCTATGAATTGGAAAGATGCAGAAAAACTTTGCTCTCAATGGGGAGGTCATTTTGCGTTGAAGGGTGTTATGAGTGTTGAAGATGCAAAACGAGCAGTTGATATTGGGTGTACAGGTATAATGGTCTCAAATCATGGTGGAAGACAATTAGATGGTTCTAGATCTCCATTTGATCAGCTAGCAGAAATTGTTGATGCAGTAGGAGATAAGCTCGATGTTATTTGTGAAGGTGGAATTCATAGGGGTACACATATGCTTAAAGCGTTATCTTTAGGTGCTAAAGCTTGCTCTGGTGGAAGATTATATCTTTACGCATTAGCAGCTGGAGGGCAAGCAGGTGTTGAAAGAGCAATAGAAAAATATAAATCAGAATTAGTAAGAGATATGAAACTAATGGGTTGCACAAAGATAAGCGACTTAAATAGAAGTAATTTAAGATTCAGAAGAGCGTGAGTTTAAAAAATTGTTATAACTTTGAGGACTTCAGAAAGTTAGCAAAAAAAAAATTACCTTCACCAATTTTTCATTACATAGACGGCGGTTCTGATGATGAGTCAACTTTAAGAAGGAATACAGACTCATTTAATGAATGTGATTTAGTTCCAAATATTCTTGCAAGTGTAGGTAAACCAGACTTATCAACAACTTTATTTGGACGTAAAATAGATATGCCAATTTTTCTTTCACCGGCAGCTATGCAAAGACTTTATCATCCTGATGGAGATAAGGCTTCGGCAAGGGCAGCAGAAAAATTTGGAACATTTTATAGTATGTCTTCGATGGGTAATAATTCAATTGAGGAGATATCAAATATCTCGAGTGGTCCAAAATTATTTCAACTTTATGTTCATAAGGATAGATCAATTTCTGATGACTTAATCGATAGGTCTAGAAGATCTGGTTTTGATGCGATGTGTTTAACTGTAGATACTTTAGTAGCTGGAAATAGAGAGAAAGATCATAGAACAGGGTTTACAACACCACCAAAGTTAACTTTACAAAGCCTAATAAGTTTTGCAATGCGTCCTAACTGGGTTTTTAATTATTTGACAGGAAAAAAATTTGAACTTTCAAATGTTAAAAAAAAAACAGATAAGGGAACTAGTATTGCAAAATCAGTTATTGAGTATATTAATGAACAATATGATCCGGCAATGGGTTGGAAAGATGCTGAGTATTGTGCAAAAAAATGGAATGGTCCATTTGCTCTAAAAGGTGTGATGAGTGTTGAGGATGCTAAAAGAGCTATTGATATTGGATGTACAGCAATAATGATCTCCAATCATGGTGGTCGTCAATTAGATGGTTCTCGATCTCCCTTTGATCAAGTAAAAGCAATTTCTGATGCAGTAGGAGATAAGCTGGAAATCATTTTAGATGGAGGAGTGCGGAGGGGAACTCACGTATTAAAAGCGCTTGCCGCAGGAGCAAAAGCTTGCAGTTTTGGAAAAATGTTTTTGTTCTCTTTAGCCGCAGGTGGTCAAAAAGGTGTTGAGCATTTACTTCAAAACATGCACGATGAAATCAATAGAAATATGGTTTTAATGGGATGCAAAAATTTAAAAGAGTTGAATAGTTCAAAATTAATTTATAGAAATAGGTCTTAAAAATTAAAAAACATTATCATGAAGCTAGCAAAGAATTTAAATAATTTAGGGACTGAATCAGCTTTTTCTGTTCTGGCTGAGGCGAAGGCATTAGAGGCTAAGGGAAATCCAATGATACATTTGGGGCTAGGTCAGCCAGATTTTAAAACACCTAAACACGTTGTTGAAGCAGCAAAAAAAGCTTTAGATGACGGACATCATGGTTATGTTTTATCCAACGGAATTTTAGAATGCAGACAATCTGTTACGAGATGGATTAAGAAAAGATATAATGCTGAGGTAGATGCTGAAAGAATTTTAATCATGCCAGGTGGTAAACCCACTATGAGTTATGCAATTCAATGTTTTGGAGAGCCAGGTGCAGAAATTATTCATCCAACTCCTGCTTTTCCAATTTATGAGTCAATGATTAACTATACAGGCTCGACTTCTGTACCTTACGATTTGACAGAGGACAAAGATTTAAAATTTAATCCAGAAAAAATATTGTCATTAATTACTGACAAAACAAGATTATTAATATTAATAAATCCAAATAATCCTACAGGAAGTTTTGTAGAAAAATCACAGATAGATGTTTTAGCTGAAGGACTAAAAAAACATCCACATGTAACTATTTTGAGTGATGAAATTTATAGTAGACAAATTTTCGATAACAAAGAAATGCCATCTTTTTTTAATTACCCAGAATTGAGAGAAAGATTAATTGTATTGGAAGGATGGAGTAAAGCATATTCAATGACTGGATGGAGATTAGGTTGGAGTTTTTGGCCTAAAGAATTAGTTCCACATGTAAATAAACTTTTAATAAATAGTGTATCTTGTGTAAATGCTGCTGCGCAATTTGCTGGCATTGCTGCTTTAGATGGTCCAGATGACTCAATTCATGAAATGATGGAAAAATTTACAGCTAGAAGAAACTTAATTCATCAAGGTTTAAATGATTTACCAGGTGTTGAATGTAGTCTACCTGGAGGAGCTTTTTACGCATTTCCGAAGGTTAGTGGAACAGGAATGAGTGGAAGTGAATTTTGTAAAAAAGCAATGCATGAAGCTGGTGTAGCAATAGTCCCTGGAACAGCTTTTGGTAAAACTTGCAAAGATTATGTTAGATTTAGTTTCGCTGCTTCTAGAGATAATATTTCTCAAGCTTTAGAAAACATAAAGAAAATGCTAACTAAATAAGCTGTATTTTTCCTTTAATCTTTATTAATATTCAAACAAATGAATAATCAAGTTCAAGCAGAATTAAAAAAAATCTTTAATGGAAGATTTTCGACTTCGGAGTCTACAAGAGCTAATTATGCTAGGGGTGAAGACACTTATGATCCTGTTTTATCTAAAGCAGTTGTTTTTCCTGAAACAAATGAAGAGGTTTCAAAAATATTAAGTTTATGTAATGAGCATAAAATCCCTGTGGTTCCTTTTGGTACTGGAACATCCTTAGAAGGAAATGTTGTAGGAAATGATAAAGGAATTACCATTTCTTTAGAAAAAATGAATAAAATTTTAAGTGTCAATGCAGAAGATTTTGATTGCAGAGTTCAAGCTTGTGTAACTAAAGAACAATTAAACGAATATTTAAGAGAAGATGGAGTTTTTTTCCCAATTGATCCTGGTGCAAATGCAGCAATAGGGGGCATGGCATCTACTTCAGCTTCAGGAACTATGGCAGTTAAATACGGTACGATGAAAACAGTAATAACTGGTCTTACAGTCGTTCTGCCTAGTGGAGAAATTGTAAAAACTGGTAGTAGAACTAAAAAAACTTCAGCAGGTTATAATTTAACTAATCTTTTCATCGGTTCCGAAGGCACTTTAGGCATAATTACAGAAATTCAGTTAAGATTATCTCCTATCCCAGAAAGTATAATGAGTGCTGTATGTCATTTTCCATCTTTAGAAAGTGCAGTGCAAACTGCTCAGCAAGTAATTCAGTATGGTGTCCCGATAGCAAGAATTGAGATGTTAAACAAAGAGCAAATGGAAATTAGTATAAATTATTCAAAACTAAAAGATATTGAAGCAGTGCCAACATTATTTTTTGAATTTCATGGTTCAGAAGCATCAAATCAAGAAAATATAAAAATAGTTGAAGAAATTTCAAAAGACAATAATGGAAGCTCGTTTAAATGGGCAAAAGATTTAGAGGAAAGGAATAAACTTTGGAAAGCAAGATGGGATGTTTATTATTCTGTTAAAGCCTTAATTAATAATGGCAGAGTATACTCAACTGATGTATGTCTACCAATCTCAAATATTACAGAATGTGTAAATTTTGCTGAAGAGGAGACAAAGAAACTTGGTCTAAGAGCTCCTATGGTAGGACATTTAGGAGATGGAAATTTTCATGTAATTTTACCATATGATCCTAAAGAAGAGGGAATTTATAATAAGATAAGAGACTTTAGTGACTTATTAATTAAAAAAACTCTAGAGCTAAATGGAACAATAACAGGCGAACATGGAGTTGGATTACATAAAAAAGCCTATCTTCTTCAAGAGCATGGTGACTGTATTCCATTGATGAAAACTATCAAAAAGAGTATTGACCAAAATAATATAATGAATCCTGGCAAAATATTTGATTAAATTAATCAATAAAAATGAAAAAAATTTTAATTACCAGGAAATTAATTAAAGATAGTGAGGATAAAGCTTCAAAAATTTTTGAAGCAAAATTTAACTCAAATGATGAATTATATTCACAATCAAAAGTAATAGAAATGAGTCAAGGTTGTGATGGTATTCTTTCATCTTTGACAGAAAAATTAGATAAAGATACAATTGATAAATTACCGGATACAGTTAAGATTATTTCAAATTTTGCTGTTGGATTTGGAAATATTGATTTAGAGGCTGCAAAAAAGAGAGGGATTGCAGTTACAAATACCCCTGAAGTTTTGTCAGATGCAACTGCAGAAATCGGTGTTCTTCTAATATTAGGAGCATGCAGAAGAGCTGCTGAGGGAATAAGTTCTGCAAGAGAAGGTGGATGGAAATGGTCTGCAGATTATTTAATTGGAAAACAATTAACTGGAACAAGATTAGGTGTTTTAGGAATGGGAAGAATTGGGCAGAAAATAGCTAAAATTGCTAAATCATTAGGAATGATAATTCATTATCATAACCGATCAAAATTAAATCCTGAAAAAGAAAACGGTGCAATCTATCATGATAGTGTAAAAAGTCTTTTTTCAGTATCTGATGTTTTATCTATTTGTTGTCCAGCAACAAAGGAAACAGAAAATATGATCAATAAAGAGACAGTTGAATATTTTCCTAAAGGGGCAGTAATAACTAATGTTGCTAGAGGTGATATTGTTGATGATGAGGCTTTGATTGATGCATTGAACAGAAGAAAAATTTATGCTGTAGGCTTAGATGTTTACAAAAATGAACCAAACTTAAACCCAGGTTATTCAAAAATAAAATCTGCTTTTATTTTACCTCATCTTGGAAGCGCAACAAAAGACACTCGAATAGCAATGGCTAATTTAGCTATTGATAATATTGACGAGTATTTTCAAACAGGTAATTGTAAAAATAAAGTGAACTAATTCTACCCTAGATTGTATAAAATTAAATTTCTGCGACATCTACTCCTTTTTTTAGAAAGACTCTAAGCTAATTCTATGTTTAAATTATTACAGTTAATTAACTAGTAGAGGAGAAATAATGACAAAAGAAAATAAATCATTGAAGATTAAAACATCTTCAAGACGTAAGTTCTTTAAAACCGCTGCTAAAGCTGGAGCTGTTGCTGCAGCTACAGTTGCAATGCCAAACATTGCAAGAGCAGACGGTCACGTAACATTAAAGATGCAAGCAGCTTGGCCTTCAGGCGCTAACATCTTTTTTGAAATGGCTGGAGACTACTGTAACATGGTTAAAGAAATGTCTGGAGGTTCACTTAAGATTGATCTTCAACCAGTAGGTTCAGTTGTAAAAACTTCAGAAATAGGAGCAGCTGTTAGTGATGGTAACCTAGATATGGGTCACTGGGTGACAGCTTATTGGTATGGTAAAAATCCTGCCGCTTCACTTTTTGGAACTGGTCCTTCATACGGAATGTCATCTCAAGAAGTAATGGGATGGATGGAGTATGGTGGAGGAAGAAAACTATATGACGAAGCTGTTGCTTCAGTAGGATTCGATTACATTGGATTCTTTCATATGCCTATGCCAGCACAGCCTTTTGGTTGGTTCAAAAAGAACGTAACAAAAGTATCTGATGTTAAAGGAATGAAGTATAGAACAGTTGGTTTAGCGACTAACGTTTTAACTGCTATGGGAATGGTCGTAAGACAATTACCAGGTGGTGAAATTCAACCAGCAATGAAAACTGGTTTGATTGATGCTGCTGAATTTAACAACCCAACATCAGACTCACAGTTTGGAATGCAAGATGTATCTAAACATTACCACTTAGGTAGTTTCCACCAGTCTCAAGAAATGTTTGAGATACCGGTGAATAAGAAAAGATACAATAGCCTTTCACCTGCTCATCAAGCTATCTTGAAAAATGCTGCTTATGCTGCAAACTCAGATAACTACTTCAAAGCTTTAGTTAGATATTCTGCTGACTTAGCTAAGTTAATGAATGAGCATAAGGTTAATGTTTACCAAACATCTGATGCTATTTTAGCTGAACAGTTAAAAGGTTGGGATAAAATAGTAAGTGAATTTTCTGGAAAAGATCCTTTCTTCAAGAAAATTATCGCTTCTCAGAAAGCATACGCTAAGAGAACTATGAAGTATCTGTTGATGAATCAACCGAACTACAAATTAGCTTATGAAAATGAGTTTGGTCCAATCGGAAAAGTTAAAATTTAATTAACTTTAAAAGAATTAAATTAAAGGGGGTTTAAAAACCCCCTTTTTTTTTACCAAAATTTACTATACTTATAAACTAAAATGGAATCTTACATAAAATTTGCTGATACACTTAGCACATCAATGGGCAAAGCCTTTTCATGGTGTATTGTTATTTTAATGGGAGGAACAGTTTATGAAGTAGTAATGGCTTATGCATTTAATAAGCCAACATTATGGAATTTTGATTTTAGTATGCAGATGTATGGAGCAATATTAATGATGTCTGGTGCATACTGTTTAGCAACAGAAGCTCACGTAAGAGGTGATGTAATTTATAGATTATTTAGTCAAAGAACCCAAGCATGGATAGATTTAGTTCTTTATTTTATATTCTTTTTTCCTGGTGTAATCGCTTTAGCATTTTATGGCTATGAATACGCAGCTCAAGCCTGGAAAATTAAAGAAACTAGCTGGAGTAGTCCAGCTCAAATTCAAATTTACATGGTGAAATCCATGATACCTGCTGCTGGTATTATGTTAATAATTCAGGGAGTAAGCGAGGTGTTCAGATCTGTAATTTGTATTAAAACAGGTATTTGGCCTTCACGAATGGTTGTTGCTGAAGAAACAGATAAAATTTTAATGAGAACCTCTCAAGAAGAAGATAAAAATAATGTTATTTAGTCTTACCAATCCAGAAGTAGCAATTTTAATGATGGGAGTATTCCTATTCGCAGTTTTACTTGGTTTCCCTATAGCATTTACGTTAATGGCTATGGGAATAGGTTTTGGATATTATGCTTATTATGATCCAGTTTTAATGGATCATCTTTTTGATAATAGAATATTTTCTCTATTTGTAAAAAATACTTATACAGTTATGGATAATAACGTATTGACCGCAGTACCACTCTTTTTATTTATGGGATATTTAGTTGAAAGAGCAGGAATTGTAGCAAAATTATTTTTTGCAATAAGACTAGCAGCACATAGATTACCTGCATCGATGGCTGTAGCAGCACTTATTACGTGTACTTTATTTTCTACAGCGACAGGAATTATTGGGGCAGTCGTAACTTTGATGGGATTATTAGCTTGGCCCGCAATGGTTAAGGCAGGATATGACAAAAAATTTGCATCAGGAATAATTTGCAGTGGTGGTTGTTTAGGAATTTTAATTCCACCGAGCATCATGTTAATTGTTTATTCTGTGATCGCACAATTATCACCATTAAGATTATTTGCAGCTGCAATTTTTCCAGGATTGATGTTAGCAGGTTTATACATCGGATATGCAGTATTTAGAGCATGGCTTAACCCTTCAATAGCTCCAAGACCACCTGCTGAAGATATTCCACCAAGAGCAGAAATTTTAAAAGAAGTATTAGTCTCTTTTGTTCCTTTATTTGGTTTAATAATGTTAGTTCTTGGAACAATTTTAGCAGGAATTGCTACCCCAGCCGAAGCAGCCGCCGCAGGAGCTTTTGGTGCTTTGATTTTATCTTGGTTTTATAAAACTCTTAAATGGCAAAATTTTAAAGAATCTGTCTTTCTAACAGCAAAAACTACCGCAATGATTATGTGGTTATTTATTGGATCTTGGACTTTTTCTTCAGTCTTTTCTTACTTGGGTGGTCATGAGGTATTTGAACATTTCTTTACATCGATAAATATAACTACATGGCAATTTTTAATAATAACCCAAATAATAATTTTTTTACTTGGTTGGCCCTTAGAATGGACGGAGATTTTAATTATATTTGTTCCAATATTTTTACCACTGCTAGAGATATTTAACGTGAATCCATATTTTTTTGCGATGTTAATTGCGTTAAATTTACAAACATCCTTTTTAACTCCGCCAATGGCCATGTCCGCCTATTATCTTAAAGGAGTTCAAAAAACTAATGTTGAACTGTTAGAAATATTTAAGGGCATTATGCCATTTTTAGGCATAGTTATTTTTGGAATGTTTTTGATGTACATGTTTCCTGGAATTGCTTTATGGTTACCAGATGTATTGTTTGCAGACTAAAAAAAGATGATTGATATATTTTCGTTAAGTGTCGAAGAGTTAGCCTCAAAAATTAAAGAGGGTCACTTAAGCTCAGTTGAAGTTTGTGAAAAATATATAGAAAGAATAGGTAAATTTGAAAAAGATATTAAAGCCTGGGCTCACTTTGATAAAAAAGTTTTATTAGAAAAAGCTGCTGATGCAGACGAGCATAGGAAATCAGGAAAACCAGTAGGTCTTTTGCATGGAGTTCCAATAGCTTTAAAAGATATAATTGGAACTGTTGATATGCCAACTGAATGTGGCACACCAATAAGGAAAGGTAAATCTTATTCCCAAAATGCCGAGATAGTTGAACTATTAAATTCAGCTGGCGCTATTGTGATGGGTAAAACTGCTACATCAGAATTAGCGTATCTGGGACCACCAAAAACAACTAATCCCCATGATTATACAAGAACACCTGGAGGCTCTTCTAGCGGTTCAGCAGCATCTGTTGCTTCTCTCATGGCACCTCTTTCAATTGGATCACAAACGGGTGGATCAGTTATAAGACCAGCTTCTTATTGTGGTGTTGTTGGATATAAACCAACTTATGGTCTAATTTCAAGAAATGGTGTTTTAAGAACTTCATATGCATTGGATCATATGGGTTTATTTGGCAGAACTGTTGAAGATGTAGCTTTGTTAGCTAAAGTTTTAATTAAAAAAGATCATCATGATCCAGCAACTATTTATTATTCAGCAGAAAATATTTTAGAAGAAACAAAAAAAGGTCCTGCATATGAGCCTAAGTTTATTTTTTATAAATCAGATTATTGGAACATAATTGATAAAAAATCTAGAGAGTCTTTTGAATATTTTATTAAGTCATTTAAAAATATTGAGGTATTTGACACTCCATCATATTTTAAAGATATTCATAAATATCATCAAATTATTCATGAAACAGATTTGGCTAATAATTTTGCTATGTATTATAAAAAGTATAAAGCAAAATTATCAAAATATATACAAACAGCCATAGCTAAAGGTAATAAACATTCAGCAAAAGAATATGCTGAGGCAATTGATTTTAAAAAAAGAAGCTATGAGTCTTATCAAGAAGTTTTTGAGGATTATCATGGAGTTTTATCTCCATCTAGTCCGGGTGTTGCGCCAAAAGGACTGAAGAGTACCGGTACAGCTGAGTTTAATAAGGTATGGTCATATCTAGGTACTCCCTGTATATCTCTTCCTCTACTTGAAGGTGAAAATAATTTGCCTTTAGGTGTGCAGCTTATTGGAGATCGTTATGATGATCATAGATTTTTAGGGGTTGCTAATTGGTTAGAAAAAGAATGTAATAATTAAGATGCAAAAGTTTACAACATTTTTAGGGTCTCTTCTGGCAATAGCTTTTTTGGTAGGTCTTGCATTTACATTAACCAGATCTTCAATGATAGGTTTTTTTGATGTATTGCCTGTTTATATTTTAATGGGTATTGCAATTTTTATGATGGTCTATGAGGCCTTTTTTGATAAAAAATAGATATCTAAAAACTAAAATCATTGAACACAAAAACAAATAATTTATTAGCATTTTCTCTTTTATTTATTCAACCAATATTCATGGCATCAAATTTAATTGTAGCCAGAGGTGGAGTTGAATATGTTCCACCAATCTCTTTAGCATTTTGGAGATGGACAGTAGTTTTTTTAATTCTTCTACCATTCACTTATATATCTTTAAGAAAGAATTACAGAATTATGAAAAAAGAATATAAAAAACTTTTTTTCTTAGGGGCGACAGGATGTGGGGTCTGTGGCGCTTTCCCTTTTTTAGCTGGTCAAACCACTACAGTTACTAATATGGGAATTATTTATACCTCATCTCCAGTATTTATTATTTTGATTTCAAGTGTTTTTTTTAATGAAAAAATAAATTTAACTAAAATTATCGGACTTATAGCTTGTTTGATAGGAGTGTTTGCCATTATTATAAAAGGTGACCTCTCTTTATTAATAAATCTTAATTTTACAATTGGTGATTTGTGGATGTTAGCTGCTGCTATTGGATGGGCCTTATATTCAATTTATTTGTTCTATTGGAAAACAAAACTTGAAATCTTTCAAAGATTTACATTAATCGCTCTTTTTGGAGCAGTCAGCTTGTTACCTTTTTATATTAGCGAAGAAATCTTTTTTGAGAGAACTATATTTAATAAGGAATTTTTCATGTGGGTTATCTTTGCAGCAGTTTCCCCAGGAATAGTTGCGTTTACTCTCTATACAATGGCACAAAAAAAACTTGGCGCATCTCTAACAGGATTTACCTTATATATTTTTACTATTTATGGAGCAATTTATGGCTATTTTCTATTTGAAGAAAAATTAGAAAATTATCATCTTATAGGAACTATGTTAGTTTTTTTTGGCATATACTTAGCAAAGAAAAAAAATGTTCAAAAAAATTAGGAACAATATAATGCAATTAATTTTAATTATATTTTTTCTTTATTCTTTAATTTTAGTGTTTTTGTACTTCTATCAAAGAAGCTTATTATATCATCCAAACGAAAATAATTATTCAGGGGATGAGATCTCTGTAGGTATCGAAAAGGTGAAAATATCATCTACAGATAATCTTCAAATATTAGGCTGGTATCATGAAAAAAATCTAAAAGATTTTAAAACGCTAATTTTTTTTCATGGTAATGCAGGATCTTTAGAAAATAGAATTCATAAAATCAATCATTTTAGAGATATGGATATAAATTTTTTGATAATAGCTTGGCGTGGCTTTAGTGGAAATAATGGCAAACCGACTGAACAAGGTCTTTATGATGATGGCAAAAGTGCAATTGACTGGTTAGCCAAAAAAGGCGTGAAAGAAAAAGATATCATTTTATATGGAGAGTCATTGGGCACAGGAGTGGCCACACACCTTGCACAAAATAAAAATTTTGCAGGAATAATAT
>CABXVQ010000006.1:0-42854 GCA_902515605.1 uncultured Pelagibacteraceae bacterium | reverse complement strand
CAAAAATTAATATTTTTCCCTGTGCTTCTTTAACAAAAAATATCGAAGGCACTAATATGACGGAGTTTGGCCTATTACAAGGTAAGGGAATAATTGCATTTACTGATGGTGTTAGGACAATCCAAAATCCAAGATTAATGTCAAGAATAATGAACTCAGCAAAAGATATTGGCTGCTTAATTATGCAACATGCTGAAGATTATGAGCTTGCAAAAAATGGAATGATTAATTCTGGAATAATTGCAACTAAACTTGGTTTGTCTGGCATACCTGAAATAGCAGAAAGAATTTTAATAGAAAGAGATTTAACATTATTAGAAAAAGTTAAATGTAGATATCATATATCTCAAATTTCATCACAAAAGTCTCTTGAAGTAATAAAATATAGAAAAGAAATGGTAAAATTTACTTCGGGGGTTTCAATAAATAATCTTTCATTAAATGAAAACGACATTGGTGATTTCAAAACTTTTTTAAAACTCTCCCCTCCTCTTAGAAGAGAAGAAGACAGGATTGCATTAGTTCAAGGATTAAAAGATAATTTAATTGATGTCATTGTTTCAGATCATAAACCTGAAGATGAGGAGTCTAAAAGACTTACCTTTTCACAGGCTGCTACTGGAGCATCAGGTATTGAAACTCTATTATCTCTAAGTTTAGAATTATATCATAATGAGTCACTCAAATTAGAAACCATAATTAGAGCACTCACATGTAATCCAGCAAAAATACTTAAAATAAATAAAGGCAATCTTTCAATTGGAAATGATGCAGATTTTTGTATTGTTGATATTGAAAAACCTTGGATTGTAAAAAAAGAGAAATTAATATCTAAATCAAAAAATACCTCTATTGAAGATAAAAGACTTCAAGGAAAAGTAATAAATACTTTTGTAAAAGGAAAAGAATTATTTAAACTTTAATATGGATATTATTATAATATGTTTGATTTCGTATCTAATGGGTTCTATTCCCTTTGGTTTCATTTTAACAAAAATTTTTTTAAAGAAAGACATAAGAGAAATCGGCTCGGGTAACATAGGTGCCACAAACGCATTAAGAACAGGTAATAAAGTTTTAGGTTATTCAACATTAATTTTGGATATTTTAAAAGCTATTATTCCAGTATTATATATTAAATTTTATTTTTCAGAATTTATATATATTTCATCACTTTGTGTTTTTTTAGGACATGTATTTCCTATATGGCTTAAGTTTCATGGTGGTAAGGGAGTTGCAACTTATGTTGGAATTTTGTTTGTTATAGATATTTATTTAGGACTACTTTTTACTTTTGTTTGGTTTTTTATTTTTATTATTTCAAAATTTTCTTCATTATCATCATTAATAGGATCGATATCAATTCCAATTTATTTCTTATTTTTATCTCAATTTAAAGACGTATTATTTTTTTCAATTATGTTTATCTTAATATTTTTTACACATAGGGAAAATATTAAAAGATTGAAAAATAAAGAGGAAACAAAGACAAAAATTTATTAATTTGACTATCGAAGTCATTTGGGTAGTTTGTAGGCTATGAATTTGGTTATCGTAGAAAGTCCTGCTAAAGCTAAAACCATCAATAAATACTTGGGTGATAAATATAAAGTTTTAGCTAGTTATGGCCACATAAGAGATCTTCCATCTAAAAATGGGTCTGTAGATCCAGATCAAGATTTTAAAATGGAATGGGAAGTTGACAGTTTTTCAAAGAAATATTTAAAGGAAATTACTGATGCCGCAAAAGATTCCTCAAAAATTATACTAGCTACAGATCCGGACCGTGAAGGTGAAGCAATTGCTTGGCATGTAAAAGAATATTTAAATGAAAAAAAACTTTTAAAAGATAAAGAAATTGAAAGAGTTGTATTTAATGAGATTACAAAAAAAGCAGTAATACATGGAATTGAAAATCCAAGACAA
This sequence comes from uncultured Pelagibacteraceae bacterium, assembly GCA_902515605.1. Classification (GTDB taxonomy): domain Bacteria; phylum Pseudomonadota; class Alphaproteobacteria; order Pelagibacterales; family Pelagibacteraceae; genus Pelagibacter. The sequence goes on along the minus strand of CABXVQ010000006.1, from coordinate 40,928 downwards.
ATAGAGCCTTTATTAGTTGATGCTTATATGGCTAGAAGAGCTTTGGATTATTTAGTTGGTTTTAATATCTCTCCAATACTTTGGACAAAATTACCAGGTTCTAAATCAGCTGGAAGAGTACAATCAGTCGCTTTAAAACTAATTACAGAAAGAGAACACGAGATAGAGTCTTTTGTGCCTGAAGAGTTTTGGACTTTGAGCGTAAAATTTGGAGATGAAAAAAAGCAAAATATCACTGCTAGTCTAAGTCAATTAGATGGTAAAAAAATTGAAAAATTTTCTTTTAGAAACAAAGATGAAATAAATAAAGCTATATCAAACATAAATAAAAAGAAATTCAGTATCAACGATATATCTAGCAAAGTGATAAATCGGAATCCCTCTGGACCTTTTACTACCTCTACTCTTCAACAAACTGCTTCAAGTAGATTAGGATTTGGAGCGTCCAGAACAATGCAAATTGCTCAAAAACTTTATCAAGGCATAGAAATAGAAGGTGAAACAATAGGATTAATCACTTATATGAGAACTGATGGAACTAACTTGTCTAAAGATGCAGTTTCAGCATTCAGAGATTATATTAAAAAAGAAATCGGTAATGAATATCTACCTGAAAATGCTTTAAATTACTCTGGAAAAAAAGCAAAAAATGCTCAGGAAGCTCATGAAGCAATAAGACCTACTGATATCATTAGATCTCCTCAGAGTGTTAAAAAATATTTAAGTACAGATCAAAATAAACTTTATGATTTAATTTGGAGTAGAGCTCTATCGTCTCAAATGGAGTCTGCTAAGTTTGATAGAAATACTATTACTATAATGTCAGATAATGAAGATACTATCTGTAAAGCTAGTGGCTCGGTTCTTAAATTTGATGGATTTTTAAAAATCTACAATAATCCTATTAAAGATGATGATGAAAATATACTTCCTCCAATGTCAAAAGGTCCTGTCAATATTGAAGCTTTATTAGACGAACAACATTTTACACAGCCACCGCCAAGATATTCCGAAGCTAGTTTGGTTAAAAAACTTGAGGAACTTGGTATTGGTAGACCTTCTACATATGCAAGTATTATTTCAACAATTGCTAATAGAGGATACGCAGAGATATTAAATAAAAGATTTTTTCCTACTGATAGAGGAAAATTAATTTCCGCTTTTTTAGAAAAATTATTTTCAAAATATGTAGATTACAATTTTACTGCAGGTTTAGAGGACCAACTTGATGAAATTACCTCAGGAAAAGAGAGTTGGATTAAAGTCTTGGAATTATTCTGGAAAGACTTCAATAATAATGTTGCAGAAGTAAAAGAAAAAAGAACAAGAGAAGTTTTGGATCTTTTAAATGATAGTCTAGGAGACTTGGTTTTTGATAAAGATGATAAGGGAAATATTTTAAGAAAATGTCAATTATGTAATTCTGGAACACTTAGTTTAAAAAATAGCTTTAGAGGTGGTGCATTTATTGGCTGTTCAAATTACCCTGAGTGTAAATTTACAAGACCATTATCTAAAGCCAAAGCAGCTGCCCAAGCTCAACTAGCTGAACCAAAATTTATTGGAAAACATGAAAATGGAAATGATATATATTTAAAAAATGGAAGATTTGGTCCCTATCTCCAATATGAAAAAATTTTAGATGAATTAGAAATTGAAAAGAATACAAAAAAAAAGAAAAAATCTAAAAAATTAAAATCCGAAGTCAATGAACTTTTAAAAAATGTTTCTATCCCTAAAGGTTTAGAATTGGAAAATATTGATTTAGAGAAAGCTCAATTTTTATGTTCATTACCAAAATCTCTTGGAATAAATCCAGATAACCAAAAAGAAATAACATTAAACACCGGTAGATTTGGTCCCTATTTAAAATGTGAAAATAAATCTGCTAGAATTGAAAATATTGAAGAAATTTTTTCAATTGGTCTTAACAGAGCTATTACTTTAATTGCTGAAGCAAAACCAGGTAGAATGTCTTCCTCAATTATAAAAGATCTTGGTGAGCACCCTGAAGATAAAAAACCAGTAAGAGTTATGAAAGGACAGTATGGTCCATATATTAAATACAAATCTTTAAATGCAACAATACCAGAAGAAAAAGATCCAACAGAATTAAGTATGGAGGAAGCATTAATATTAATTGAGAAAAGAAAAGAATACGATAAAACTAAGAAGTCTAAAAAAAGGAAGTCAAAATGAATTATGAAGAAAAATTAAAAGAACTTAATATTATACTACCAGAAGCTAAAGCCCCAGTAGGTAATTATGTGGCGACAAAAGTTTCAGGAAATATGCTTTTTATTTCTGGACAAATATCGATTGATGAAAATGGTCAATTGATTAAAGGTAAGGTAGGTAAAGATTTAAGCACAGATGATGGTTATAATGCTGCCAAAAGATGTGCGTTAAGTATAGTCGCTCAAGTTAAAAAAGCTTGTAATAATGATTTATCAAAAGTTAAATCTTGCATCAAATTAACCGGATTTGTTAATTCGACTGAAGATTTCACAGACCAACCAAAAATAATAAATGGTGCTTCAGATTTAATAGCATCTATATTTGGCGAAGCTGGAATGCATACTAGAGCTGCAGTAAGTACAAATAGTTTGCCGCTTGGTGTTTCTGTTGAAGTAGACGCTATATTTGAATTAAATTAATTTTTTTATCTACCAATACTAAAATATTTAAATCCTTGATTTTTAATCTTATGAGGAGAGTAAATATTTCTCATATCATAAATAATGAACTTTTTTCTTTTTGATAAACTTTTAAAATTTATAGATTTAAAATCATTCCACTCAGTATGTAATATTACGAGATCTGAGTTTTCAACTGCTTTCTTAATAGAGTCCACGTAAGAAACATTTTTTATTTTTTCAAGCTCTTTTTTACTTCCTGTAGGATCATAATATTTAATTAAAGCACCTTTTTTTGACAAAAAAGGTATCATAACTAAGCTGGAGGAGTCTCTCATATCATCAGTATTAGCTTTAAAGGTAACACCTAAAAAGGTTATTTTTTTATTCCTTATTTTTTTGTTTAAAATTTTATTAATGCGATTTAATAAGAGTTTTGATCTATCTTTATTAGATTTAATGACTGATTTTACTAAAGATAGATTAATCTTAAATTTTTCAGCAGTTGAAACTATTGCCTTGGTATCTTTAGGAAAACATGATCCCCCATAAGCTGGGCCTGCTCGTAAAAAACGTCCTCCAATTCTTTTATCTAAACCAATACCTATTGAAATATCTTCAACATTAATGCCAGTTTGCTCACATAAATTTGCTATTTCATTTATAAAAGTAATTTTTGTAGCTAAAAAAGAGTTTGAAGCATATTTAATTAATTCAGCAGCTCTTCTCTGTGTTAGCAAGAATTGTGCTCCTTTCGATATTAAAGGATTATAAAGACTTTTCATAAGTTTACTTGATCTTTTATCGTTTGATCCAATTACTATTCTATCTGGATAAGTAAAATCTCTTATAGCCTCTCCTTCTCTTAAAAATTCAGGATTTGAAACTACAGAAAATTTATTTTTTTTATTTTTTTTTTGCAAAATTTTTTCAATTTCATCACCTGTAGTTACTGGAACTGTAGATTTTGTAACAATTATTTTATATTTGTTAATTGATTTACTTATTTCATTAGCAACATTGTATACTTGTGCCAAATCAGCAGAAGAACTTCCTTTTTTAGTTGGTGTACCTACGCAGATAAAAATAATGTCAGACTCGATTACTGATTTCTTTAAATTATTAGAAAACTTTAATCTTTTATTCTTATAATTTTTAACAACAAGTTCTGATAATCCAGGTTCATAAATAGGGACTTTTCCATTTTGAAGTAATTGAATTTTATCTAAATCTTTATCAACACAAATTACATCATTACCTAAATCTGAAAAACACACACCACTAACAAGACCTACATATCCTGTTCCTATCATACAAAGTTTCATAATTTAGAGATTTCTTTTGATGAGTTAATATAACCGTTCATTGTTCCACAATCTAAATATTTTCCACTAAAACTATGCCCAATAAATTTTTCTTTCTCATTTATTAAAGACTGAATAGTATCGGTAATATGAATTTCTCCACCTTTGCCTTTTTTTTGACCTTTAAGTTTTAAAAATATTTTTTTAGGAAGTATATATCTACCGATTACTGCTTTATTTGATGGTGCTTCTTTAATAGAAGGTTTTTCTATTACAGCATCTATCAAAAAATTTTTTTTGTTAAGTTTTTTTTTTGTTTTAAAAATTCCCCATCTTGAAACAGTTTTTTTACTTACGTTCATACTAGCCATTACAGATGATTTATACTGATTATGAACTTTTATCATAGATTTTGAACAATTTTTTTTTATAATAAGATCATCTGGTAAAAGCATAAGAAAAAATTTATCCTTAATATACTTTCTTGTCTTTAAAACAGCATCTCCTGTACCTAGGGGTTTATTTTGATAAACAAATTTGATCATCTTTCTGTATTTAAGAATTTTTTTATATTCATTTAAAATACGTGGATCTTTTTTTTTCTTAATAATATTTTGGTAAAATTTATCTTTATAAAAATAATCCTTAATCATTTCTTTTTTTTTGGAAATTATAAAAACGATTTCTTTAATTCCTGCGTCAATACATTCTTCAATTATATATTCAATTCCGGGCTTACCATTCATTGGTAAAAGTTCTTTAGCAAAAACACTTGTAAGTGGTAATAATCTTGTACCTTGTCCAGCTAACGGAATAATTGCTTGTTTAATCATTTAAATGTTTTACTTATTAAATCGTTTTATACAAATGAAAATTTTATTAAATAATAATGATTTAAATGAGGCATTAAATAATGTCAAAAATTTAGGTTTTGTTCCAACTATGGGTAGCTTGCACAAAGGACATATTTCTTTGATAAAAGAGTCTTTAAGAAAAACTAATAAGACTATAGTAAGTATATTCATTAATCATACGCAGTTTAATAATAAAAATGATTTTACAAAATATCCTAGAAATAAAAAAAAAGATTTGTCTATTTTAAAAAGATTAAATGTCGATTTTGTATATCTTCCTAATACTAAGGATATTTATGATTATAAAAGGACAAAAAAAATAAAATTAAAAAAAAAAGACAAAATTTTATGTGCTAAATACAGAACTGGTCATTTTGAAGGTGTATTAGATGTGATGGATAGATTGGTAAATAAGATTTCACCTAAATATGTTTTTATGGGTTCAAAAGACTTCCAACAATTATTTTTAGTTAAAAACTATATTGAAAAAAAATATAAAAGTAGAGTAGTTCCCTGCAAAATAATTAGAAATTCAAACAAATTAGCTTTATCATCAAGAAATTTATTATTAAGCAAGAGTGCTCTATCAAAGGCAGAAAAGTTAATCAAAAATTTAATAAATTTTAAAAAAAGTTTATCTAAAGTAAAAAATTTAAAAAAAGTTATATATAATCAAAAGATTAAATTGAGTAAGCTATTTAATGTTAATATTGAGTATTTAGAATTAATAAATGAAAAAAATTTAAAAGTCACTAATAAGACTAAAAATTCAAAATTATTTATTGCTTTTTATTTAGATAAAATTAGATTAATTGATAATATTTAATAATTATAAAAAATAGGCTCCTACTCCTAAAAAAGATACAAATCCTATCACATCAGTTATTGTTGTTACAAAGACACTTGATGCTATGGCAGGATCTATATTCATTTTTTTTAGTGTAACAGGTACTACTATTCCAAACAAACCTGCAACTACCATTGTTAAAATCATCGAGATAGAAATAATTAATGAAAGTAAATAATCTTGAAACCATAATTGAACAATAAATGAACTTATCACTGCAAAAATAACTCCATTTAAAATTCCTATATTAAACTCTTTTAAAATATTTTGATTAAAATTATTTTTTGTTAAATCATTTGTAGCTAATGTTCTTACTGTAACTGCTAAAGTTTGCATACCTGCGTTACCACCCATAGAAGCTACAATTGGCATTAAAAATGCTAAGACAACCATTTGTTCTATTGTTGCTCCAAATAAACTAATACAATATGTTGCTAGAAATGCTGTAAATAGATTCAATAAAAGCCAATTAAATCTTCTTTTAGTTTTTGTAATTACACCATCTGTAATTTCTTCATCTCCAACTCCTGCTAATCTCAATGCATCTTCTTCAGCTTCTTCTTTTAAGACTGTAAGTACATCATCAGATGTAATCATTCCTACAAGTTTATTATTTTTATCTACTACACATGCTGAATTTAAACCATAATTTTCAAATGAGTTACCTACCTCTTCTCTATCCATGTCAACAGGAACTAAAAAAATAGAGTCATCCATAATTGATGACATTTTGTTTTCTCTAGCAGTTCTCAATACTTTAGATGATGGAACTGCACCAATTGGTTTAAAATTTTCATCCACTATATAAATTTCTAAAAATTCTTGAGGTAAATCTTTATTTTCTCTAAGATAATCTATAGTTTGCCCAACAGACCAGTTGCTTGGTATTGCTGTAAATTCTCGTTGCATTATTCTTGCTGCACTGTCTTCTGGATAACTAAGTCCTTCTAGAAGCGCAAAACGATCTTTAGGAGGTAATAAACTCAAAATAGAGTTTTTATCTTTTTCATCAACATTTTCTAAAATAGCTATTGCATCATCTGACTCGAGATTTTTTAAAATGCTAACAATTGCATCAGATGAAAGATATCTAATAATTTCAGATTGAACAGACTCATTAAGTTCTACAAATACCTCTGGATCAATCTTAAAATTATTTAATTTAATTAAATTTTCTCTATCATTTTGACCTAAATGCTCAATAATATCGGCTGCATCTGCTGGATGCATTTCTTTAAAAGAATTTGTTATAAAAGATGCATCGTTACTAGAGATCTTGTCTGTAACAACTTTTATATATTCTTTATTAAATTCAAAATTGACTTTTTTATCTTTGATTTTTTTTATTAAAGTCATAAATTTACCTATTATTCAGATCGAACTTTTAATACATAATAAAGAGAATACAATTTTTAAATGAATATAGAAATTAAAAAGTCCCAAAAACCAGTAAAATATGAGGATGCTCTAAGAATAATGGAAGATAGATTATTACAAATTGATCAAAAAAAATCTAAAGATTTAATTTGGATTTTGGAACATCAGAATATTTATACAGCTGGAACAAGTTATAAAGAAAATGAAATATTGGATAATTCTATTAAAGTATTTAAAACTAACAGAGGAGGCAAGATTACATACCACGGTCCTGGTCAGCTAGTTTGTTATTTTGTAATTGATTTAAAAAAGATTAAAAAAGATATTAGAAATTTTATATCTATTATTGAAAAGACTATTATAGACTCACTTAAATCATACAATATTAATACTTTTTCTGATAAGGAAAATATTGGCATATGGTTTAATGATAATTCAAAAATTAAAAAAGTTGCAGCTATAGGTGTGAGAGTTAGTAAATGGATCGCTTATCATGGATTTTCTATTAATATAGATAACGATCTAAAGAAATATGATGCTATAATACCGTGTGGAATAAAAGATAAGGGTATAACTAACTTAAAAACTATTAATAATCAAAGTTATGCAGATTTAAAAGATAGAATAATCAAAAATTTTATTTCAAACCTACAAAATTAAGTCTTTTAGTTTTTAATAATTTTTTAAAATAATCAGGTATTAGTGCTCTATAGGTATATCTTTTATCCTTTATCATAAATCTAATTTGATAAGAATGAAGCATTAAATCTTTGTTGATACCTTTATCAGAAGTAGAAGATCTATATTTTTTGTCTCCATAAATGGAGTGACCAATATTAAATAATTGTTTTCTGAGCTGATGTTTTCTACCAGTAATAGGTTTCATCTCAACTAAAGTAGAATTTGAATTTTTATCTAAAACTTTAAAAGTTGTTTGAGCTTTTTCTATAATTTTTTTTCCATTTTCATATCTAATTAATTCTTCACTCCATTGACCAGAATTTTTTTCTAATTCTCCATTACATATAGCTAAGTAAGTTTTATGGACTTTTCTTAATCTAAATAATGACGTTAATAATTGAGCAGTTTCTCTATTTTTAGCTATAATAAAAACGCCTGAAGTATCTTTATCTAACCTATGAACAGAATATGGTTTTGTTCCATGAAAAATCTCGCTTTTTGTAAAAATATCAATCAAATTTTTTTTTGATTTTGTTCCACCCTGTACCGAAATGCCAGAACTTTTATTTAAAACAACGAAATCATCATTGTTATCTATAATTAAATCTTCATTAGCTTTTATAACTTCATTTGAAGGTGAAAATTTAATCTTTTTTTGGTTAACTTTTTCTTCAAAATTAAAATTAAAAATATCAACTTTATCATTAGTTTTTATTTTAAATGAGCTTTTAACCTTTTTTTTATTAATCTTGATTTTTCCTGATCTTAAATTTTTTTCTATTAAACCTTGAGGTACTTTGCCCAATTTTATTCTTAACCATCTATCAAAACGCATATTATTGAACGTTGAGTCAACGATATAACTTTTGATCATGATTTAATTTAGAGATATTAAGCTGTAGCTTGTTTTTTTTCTTCTTTTTTTTCAACTTCTTTTGTGGGATCTTTTTTCTTTTTATCAACTTTTTTGGCTTCAATATCTCTATCTACAAATTCAATTATTGCCATAGGTGCATTATCACCATATCTAAAGCCAGCTTTAATTATTCGAGTATAACCCCCTGCTCTTTTTTCATATCTCTTTGATAAAGTTTTTTTAACCTTAGTAGCTGATTTAATATCTTGAAGTTGAGAAACTAGAATTTTAGTATTATGTAATGTATCTTTTTTGCCTAAAGTAATTAATTTATCAGCTTGAGGTTTTAAAAATTTAGCTTTAGGTAAAGTAGTTTTAATTTGCTCGTACTTAACAAGCGAATTTAGCATGTTTTTAAGAAGAGCTTTTCTATGCTCAGAAGTCCTGTTTAACTTCTTGTTCGCCATTCCGTGTCTCATTATATAGCTTCCTCTAATTTTTTAGACATTTCAGCAATATTATCAGGTGGCCAATTAGGAATTTCCATACCTAAATATAATGACATTCCAGTTAATACCTCTTTTATTTCATTTAAAGATTTTCTTCCAAAATTGGGGGTTCTAAGCATTTCACCTTCAGATTTTTGAACAAGATCACCAATATAAATAATATTATCATTTTTTAAACAATTCATTGATCTTACTGAAAGCTCAAGTTCATCAACTTTTCTCAATAAATTTTTGTTAAATTCTGGCTCAGATGATGTTTCTTTCACAGGTACTTCAACTGGTTCATCAAAATTTATAAACATTTTTAATTGATCTTGGAATATTCTAGCTGAATAAGCCACAGCGTCTTCTGCAGAAATGGAACCATTAGTTTCAACTTCCATAGTCAATTTATCATAATCTAAAGCTTTACCTTCTCTAGCTGTACTTACAGAGTAAGATACTTTTTTAACTGGACTATATAATGAGTCAATTGCAATTAGACCTAAAGGTGGTTCTTCAGGTTTATTAAGATCTGCTGGTACATAGCCTTTTCCAGTATTTAAATTCATTTCCATATGAAAATTAGTATTTTCATCTAAATTACAAATAACTAAATCAGGATTTAGTATTTCAACATCAGTAACTGAAGTAATATCTGAAGCTTTAATTTCACCAGGCCCTTTTGCATCTAAAACTAGTTTTTTAGTACCTTCGGTAGCACATTTTAGAGCTAAAGATTTAACATTCAAAACAATGTCTGTAACATCTTCTCTTACACCTTTTATAGAAGTAAATTCATGAAGAACACCATCAATTTGAATTGAAGTAACAGCTGCGCCTCTTATCGAAGATAATAAAATTCTTCTTAAGGAATTTCCAAGTGTTAGTCCATAACCTTTTTCAAGAGGTTCTGCTACTATAGTTGCGTGAGTCAAATCATCACTAATTTTTACATCAAGTTTTGCTGGTTTAATTAATGATTTCCAATTTTTAATATTCACATTTTCTACTTCCATTAAACTCTCCTTTTTTTTGGTGGTCGCGTACCATTATGTGGCATTGGTGTTGTATCTTTAATTGATAAAATTCTAAAACCTCTTGCTTGTAAAGCTCTTAAAGCAGTTTCTCTACCTGAACCTGGTCCTTTAACCTCTACAGATAAAGTCTTCATTCCAAACTCTAGAGCTTTTGAAGCCGCCGCATCAGCTGCTATTTGTGCAGCATATGGTGTTGATTTTCTTGAACCCTTAAAACCTTTTTGACCTGCTGAAGCCCAAGAAATTACATTTCCATTAGTATCAGCTATAGATATAATTGTATTGTTAAATGTAGATTGAACATATGCAATACCATTTAAGATATTCTTTTTAATTTTTTTTTTTTTGGAATAAGAACTTTTATTTGATTTTTTTGAAGACTTATCTACGTTTTGATCTTTTCCCTCTGGTTTTTCAATTTTTGCCATAATTATTTTTTGAGTGGAGTTAATTTTTTACCAGCAATAGCGATTGCTTTACCTTTTCTTGTTCTAGCATTACATCTAGTTCTTTGACCTCTTACGGGTAATTTTTTTCTATGTCTAGAACCTCTGTAAGAAGCTAAATCAATTAATCTTTTTATACTTAAAGAATAATCTCTTCTTAAATCACCTTCAACTTTAAAATTTTGATCTATATACTCACGTATCTTTAAAATCTCTTCGTCAGTTAATTGATTAACTCTTTTTTCTTTGGGTATTTCAAGAGAAGAGCATATTTGTTGTGAAAATCTATCACCAATACCATAAATATATGTAAGTCCAATATGAACTAATTTATTTTGTGGGATATTAATTCCTGCAATACGAGCCATAAATAAGTGATAAATTTCAGCCTTTTATATAAGAAGATCTTTTAAAGTCAACGCATTAAACATTAAGAAAACCTTCTATTTTGGCAGTTATTTGCTCAATTTTAAGACTGCCATCAATTTCATAAAAATTTGAATTTTTAGAGTAAAAATCTAAGACTGGATTAGTTGTTTCCATGTATTTGTCGTACCTCTTTAGAATAATATCCAAATCATCATCAGTCCTGTTTTCTAAGACTTTTCTTTTTTCAATTCTTTTAATAATAGTCTCTTTATTTACATTTAGAAAAAAAATAAAATTTATTTTTTGGTTTGAGTTACTTAATAATAAATCTAAATTTTGAGCTTGTTTTATTGACCGTGGGTATCCATCGAAAATTAATTTATTTTTTTTAAGTGGGTCAGATATTGCTTTATCTATAAGTTTGTTAACTATTTCATCATTTACAAACTTTCCATCATTCATGTCATTAATTATTAATTTTCCTATTTCAGTATTGTTTTGAATTTCATTTCTCAACATGTCACCAGTAGATACTTGAAAGCCATTTAACTTTTCAACTAAATATTTCGCTTGAGTGCCTTTACCAGCACCAGGAGGTCCAAATAAAATTAAATTCACTTGTCTTATCTACCAAATTTTGTTTTTTTTATTAATTGTTCATATTGAGAACTCATTAATCTTGTTTGAATTTGAGTAACTGTGTCTATCGCTACTACAACAACAATCAAAATTGAAGCACCACCTAAATAGAAAGGTATTGGATAGTTTGCAATTAAAAACTCAGGCATTAAGCACACTAATGTTAAGTATAATGCTCCAATAGTGGTTAATTTAGTCAAAATATTTTCGATATATAATGCTGTGCTTTCACCTGGTCTTATTCCTGGAATAAAACCACCATACTTTCTTAAATTATCAGCTGTTTCTGTTGGATTAAAAGTAATCGAAGTATAAAAAAAAGTAAAAAATATTATTCCAGATCCATAAAGTAACATGTAAAGGGGTTGGCCTTGAGTAAAGAAAGAACTTATATTTAGAAATGTTTCATTATCTGAAATATTAAAATTCGAAAAAGTCACAGGTAACAACAATAAAGCTGATGCAAAAATTGCAGGAATAACTCCAGCCATATTAATTTTTAATGGGAGATGCGATGACTCACCACCATACATTTTATTACCCATTTGTCTTTTAGGATAGTTAATTAATATTTTTCTTAGTGCCCTTTCCATAAAAACTACAAATAATATCGTAACAATCAATAATACAAATATTGCTAAAATCATAATTGTAGAAATAGCTCCAGTTCTTCCAAGTTCAAAAGTTGTTACTAATGCTCTTGGAATTTCAGCAACTATACCAGCAAAAATAATTAGAGAAATACCATTACCTATTCCTCTTTGAGTGATCTGTTCACCAAGCCACATTAAAAAAATTGTACCAGCAACTATAGTTGTAACAGTGGAAATTTTAAAAAAAATCCCAGGATTAATTACTAAACCTGCAGAAGACTCTAGTCCAACAGCAAGACCAAAACCTTGAACAGTTGCTAACAAAACAGTACCGTAACGAGTAATCTGGGTTAATTTAGCTCTACCTGTTTCTCCTTGAGATTTTAAATTCTTAAAATAATCTGATACTCCAGCTAAAAGTTGTACAATAATAGCAGATGAAATGTATGGCATGATACCTAAAGCAAATATTGCCATTCTGCTGACAGCTCCACCTGCAAATACGTTGAACATACCTAGTAATCCCTTCTGATTACCTTCCATCATAATTTTTAACTGTTCAGGATCAATTCCAGGTAAAGGGACAAATGTACCAAATCGATATACTGTTAAAATTGCTAGAGTAAATAGTATTCTATTTCTTAAATCATTATTTGAGGGTGAAGAGCTCATTTAATAATATTTATTTCTTTAATTGGATAGATCCACCAATTTTTTCTAGTTTCTCTACAGCTGATTTAGATGCCAAATCTGCTTCAATATTAATTTTATCTTTAATCACACCTGACCCTAAGATTTTTAATTTTACTGAGTTTTTATTTATCAAGCTCAACTTTTTTAACAGATCTGAATTTAAAATATCAGAAGTCTTAATATTTTTTTTATCAATATATGATTGAATTTTATCTAAATTTAAAATTGCAATATTGTCTTTACTAATTGAATTAAAGCCCCTTTTAGGCAATCTTCTATATAAAGGCATCTGACCACCCTCAAAACTTTTTATTGCAACACCTGATCTAGATTTTTGACCTTTAACACCTCTACCTGATGTTTTGCCTTTTCCTGAGCCAATACCTCTACCAACTCTAATTTTTGTTTTATTTCTTTTAGTTCTGTTATTTAAACTTATCATTATCCTCTTTTTTCAATAATTTCTGAAATTTTTTTATTTCTAATTGACGATATTTGTTTTGGAGAGTTTTGTTTTAACAACGCTTTCATTGTAGCTCTTATGACATTATGAGCATTTGAAGTACCCATTGATTTAGCAACAATATCTTTTACTCCTAAAACCTCACATACCGCTCTTACAGGACCGCCTGCTATTATACCTGTCCCCTTTGAAGCGGCTCTTAATACAATTCTTCCTGATCCATCTTTTGCTTTAACATCATGATGAATAGTTCTACCTTCTCTTAATGGAATGTGAATTAATTTTCTTCTTGCTATTTCATTTGCTTTCTTAATAGCATCAGGAACTTGTTTTGCCTTTGCATGTGCTATACCAATTTTACCTGATTGATTACCAACTACAACTAATGCAGAAAATCCAAATCTTCTTCCACCTTTTACAACTTTTGTAATACGATTTATATGAACTAATTTTTCTAGTATATCGTCATTTTTTTTGTCTTTAAAATTTTCCATTTTTAAAACTCCATTCCATTTTTACGAAGAGTTTCTGCAAAAATCTTTACTCTACCGTGATACTTGTAAATACCTCTATCAAAATAAATCTTTGTTATTTTTTTTTCTTGTGCTTTTTTTGCTAACTTTTCAGCTACAATTTTTGATAGTTCAGTTTTATTTGTTTTTGTTCCAGACTTAATATCTTTTTCTATTGATGAAGCTGACAAAAGAGTTATGTTTTTGATGTCATCAATAATTTGAGCAGATATATTTTTAGATGATCTAGAAATACTTAATCTAAACCTATCATTTGAAGAGACTTTTTTGACTTTATTACTAACTCTAAACCTTTTTCTTTTAGTTGTATTTAATTTCATTATTTTTTCTTTCCCTCTTTTTTAAGGACATATTGTCCTTTTTCTCTAACGCCTTTGCCTTTATATGGCTCTATTTTTCTTAGAGTTTTAAGTTTTGAGGCAACTGCTCCTACTTGTTGTTTATCTGCACCTGTAATTTTTAAAGTTGTTTGCTTTTCCACAGTAATTTTTATTCCATCTGGGATATCAAAATTAATATCGTGACTATATCCTAATTGTAAATTCAGTTGATTTCCTTTCAAAGCAGCTCGGTATCCTACCCCAATTAATTCAAGTATCTTTTCATATCCAGCACTAGATCCAATAACTGCATTATTGATTAAACTTCTATTCATTCCCCATAATCTTTTTGTTTCTTGATCAATTTTTTTAGGTTTAATAGAAATTTCCTTACCATCTTTGATATCAAGGTTAAAAATCTCTAAATTAATATTTATTGATTTTTTACCTAGTGGGCCCTCTATATTTAGAATATTACCTGCTAAAACCACTTTAACTTTTTCAGGAATAGAAATATTTATTTTACCAATTTTAGACATTAAAATACCTTGCAAATTATTTCACCACCAACTTTTTGTTTTCTTGCGTCTATATCAGTCATAACACCTTTGGGAGTTGAGACGATAGCAATACCTAATCCATTATTAATTTTAGGTAAACTATCAGCACTTGAAAATATTCTTCTACCAGGTTTAGAAACTCTTTCAAATGTACTTATAACTGGATTACCTGAGTGATATTTCAGTTCTAAAGATAAAAGTGACTTATTATTTTCTTTATTAATTTTAAAATCTTTAATGAATCCTTCATTTTTTAGAATATCTGCTATTTTCATCTTAAAATTAGATGAAGGTAAATCTACCTTTTTATGATTTCTCACTTGAGCATTTTTAATTCTTGCTATCATATCTCCAATCGGATCACTTAAACTCATATATTCCTTTCTACCAACTTGATTTAACTAAACCTGGTATCTTTCCCTGTAAACCAAGTTGTCTTAACGCTATTCTTGATATTTTTAATTTTCTATAAACTCCATGTGGTCTTCCAGTTATTTGACATCTATTCATAACCCTGACCTTTGCTGAGTTTCTAGGCAATTTTGATAATTTTTGCTGAGCTTTAAATCTCTCCTCTAATGAAAGTTTTTTATTCATAACTATTTTTTTTAATTTTTTTCTCTTTGAATAAAATCTATTAGATAATTTAATTCTTTTATTATTTTTATTAATTGAACTTAACTTAGCCATTTTAGTTTTCTCCTTTTTTAATAAATGGGAAATTTAATTTTTCTAATAAAGCAAAACTATGTTCTTTATTTTTTGAGGTAATAACTACAATTATATCTATGCCTCTAACTTTATCAGCTCTATCAAAACTTACTTCAGGAAAAATTATATGCTCTTTTACACCAAACGTATAATTGCCAAATTTATCAAAACCTTTAGATGATAATCCTCTAAAATCTTTTATCCTAGGTAATGCTATATTTACTAACCTATCTAAAAACTCATACATTTTATCTTTTCTTAAAGTTACTTTTAAACCCGCATTAGATCCTTTTCTCGTTTTGAAATTAGCGACAGATTTTTTAAATTTCGTTATTACAGGCTTTTGTCCAGTAATTTTAGCCAAATCCTCTTCACATGATTTTAGAATTTTAGAATCATTACCATCTAAACCAAGACCCATATTTAAAACAACTTTTTCAATTTTTGGACCCATGTATAAGTTTTTAAAACCAAATTGGTTTTTCAATGAAGGTTGTATTTCTTTATAATAAAGTTCTTTTAATCTTGGAGTCATTATTTTTTAGCCTCAGTTTTTTTATTTTTATTTTTTTCAGTAATTAATTTTAAATTAGATAAGTGAATAAAGCTTTCTTTAGAGATAATTCCACCCTTTTTTTCTTTTGTTGTTTTAACATGTTTTTTGACCATATTAATTTCTTTAACTTTAGCTCTATTTTTAGATCTATCTATTTCTATTACCTCCCCCTCTTTTTTTTTATCTTTTCCAACTAAAATTTTAACTTTTAAGCCTTTTTTAATCATTATAAAACCTCTGGAGCCAATGAAATTATTTTCATTTGTCCTTTATTTCTTAATTCTCTTGTAACTGGACCAAATATTCTTGTTCCTACTGGTTCACCTTTATCATCTACTAAAACAGCTGCATTATTATCAAATCTTACTTTTGACCCATCATCTCTATGAATCCCTTTTTTTACTCTTACAACTACTGCTTTATGAACAGAGCCTTTTTTAACCTTACCTTTTGGAATTGCTTCTTTTACAGCAATAACAATTGTATCACCGATACTAGCATATCTTCTTTTTGATCCACCCAAAACTTTAATGCATTCAATTCTTTTTGCACCAGTGTTATCAGCTACGTTTAATTCTGTTTGAACTTGTATCATTATTTTATATTCTCCATAACTTGGAATTTTTTGTTTTTTGAAAATGGTTTACTTTCTATAATCGAAACTTTATCTCCTAATTTAAATTTATTATTTTCATCATGAGCATTATATTTTTTTCTTACTTTAATTACTTTTTTTAATAAAGGGTGTGAATACTTTCTTTCTACCAAGACTGTAATGGTCTTATTTGGTTTATCACTTACAACTACACCAGTTAAAATTTTTTTAGGCATTTAATTTTCCTTTTAACATTGTTTTCAATCTTGCTATTGTTTTTCTTGTTTCACTTATTTTTGCAGGGTTTGTTATTTGAGAACTAATTTTTTGAAACCTAAAATTAAATAAATCTTTTTTAGATTTATCAATATTTTTCATTATTTCGTCTTTTGATAATTTTTTAATCTCTTTTTTTTTCATTTTAAGCAAATCTTTTAATAGTTTTTGTTTTAATTGGTAATTTAGCAGATGCTTTATATAGAGCCTCCTTAGCTATCTGCTCTGAAACTCCATCAACTTCAAATAAAATTCTTCCTGGTTTAACTCTGCAAGCATAAAATTCAGGTGAGCCTTTTCCTTTACCCATCCTTACTTCAATAGGTTTTTTAGAAACTGGAATGTTTGGAAAAATTCTAGTCCATACTCTACCTTGTCGTTTCATATGTCTTGTAAGAGCAACTCTGGCTGCCTCTATTTGTTTACCTGTTACTCTTTCAGGTGACAATGCCTTTAGCGCATATGCTCCGTAGTTTATAAAGTTAGCTCTTGAAGCAGTTCCATGAATTCTACCTTTATGAGCTTTTCTCCATTTTGTTCTGACAGGTTGTAACATTTATTTTCTATCCTCTTTTGGTGTTACTTTGTTAGTTTCTTGACTAAATTCTCTTGCAAATACTTCACCTTTATAGATCCATACTTTAATTCCTATTATTCCATAAGTGGTTAAAGCTTCTGCTTCGGCATAATCTATATCAGCCCTTAATGTATGAGATGGTATACTTCCATCTCTTAACCATTCTGTTCTAGCTATTTCATTTCCACCTAATCGACCACTTATAGAGACTTTAATTCCTCTTGCTCCTAATCTTAAGCAAGATTGCATCGCTCTTTTCATTGCTCTTCTGTATGAAATTCTTTTTACTAATTGTTGAGCGATATTTTCAGCTACAAGATATGAATTGGTCTCAGGTTTTTTTACTTCTTTAATATTTAATGTGACTTCATTGGTAGTAAATTTTGATAAATTATTTTTAATTTTATCTATATCACTACCCTTTTTCCCTATAACAAATCCTGGTCTAGATGTGTAAATAGTTACGTAACACTTATTAGCTGTTCTCTCTATCATGACTTTAGATACACCAGAGTTTATGACATTTTTCTTAATATACTCTCTTATCTTGAAGTCTTCTATAAGGTAATTTCCGAAGTCTTTCTTCTTTGCATACCAAACGGAGTCCCAACCTCTATTAACACCTAATCTAAAACCTACTGGATTAACTTTTTGTCCCATGACTCTCCATCTTTTTAATTTCTGATAAAATTATTGTTACACTTGAATATGGCTTTAATATAGGTGCTGCTCTTCCTTTGGCTCTAGGTCTAAATCTTTTCATTGTGATTTTTTTTCCACAGTAGGCTTCTTTAACGATCAATTTATCAATATCATATTGAAAATTATTTTCTGCATTTGCTACTGCTGAGCTTATTGTTTTTCTTATATCTCGAGTAATTCTTTTTTCAGAAAATTGGAGATCTCTAATAGCTATATCGACTTTTTTTCCAACTATACCTTTTAAAATAGGATTTAGTTTTCTGACACT
The DNA here is from genome assembly GCA_902515605.1 of uncultured Pelagibacteraceae bacterium. GTDB lineage: Bacteria > Pseudomonadota > Alphaproteobacteria > Pelagibacterales > Pelagibacteraceae > Pelagibacter. The sequence goes on along the minus strand of CABXVQ010000006.1, from coordinate 22,544 downwards.
AGATCTAATATTATTATTAATAGACTTAACTAGTTTATCTTTATTTTTATCAATTTTCTTTTTTTTACTCATAATTATTTCTTAGGTGCCGCCTCAGCCGGCTTTGCTTTTTTATCTGCAGGTGTATGTCCAAAAAAAGTTCTTGTTGGTGCAAATTCACCTAATTTGTGTCCTACCATATCTTCAGAAACTGTTATTGGTATAAATTTTTTTCCGTTATAAATTAAAAAACTTACTCCTACAAAATCAGGAATTATTGTAGATTTTCTTGACCAAGTTTTAATAGGTATTTTTTTAGGATCAACTTTATATTTATCTACTTTTTTTATTAAGCTTTCTTCAACAAAAGGTCCTTTCCAAACTGCTCTAGCCATTATTTTGTGTCCTTCCTTTTGTTTCTTCTTCTTATAATAAATTTATCTGTTCTCTTATTGTCTCTAGTTTTAAGACCTTTAGCTGATTGACCAGTTGGAGACACTGGATGTCTTCCTCCTGCGGTTTTACCTTCTCCACCTCCATGTGGGTGATCGACAGGATTTTTAACTACCCCCCTTGTATGAGGTTTTCTTCCAAGCCATCTAGATCTTCCAGCTTTTCCTATTTTCGTATTTTTTTGATCGGGATTACTTAACACACCAATTGTAGCTAAAGCTCTAGAGTCAATTTTTCTTACCTCACCTGAAGCTAATTTTATTAGACTGTAATTACCATCAGTACCACTTATAGTAACTGAGGTACCGGCTGATCTGGCAATTTTTCCACCAGCACCTGGTTGAATTTCAACATTGTGTATATCAATACCAACAGGTATATCTTGTAATGGCATACAATTTCCAACTTTAATTTCTTTTTTAGATCCGTTTTCTATTTTATCACCTTCTTTAATTTTTTGAGGAGCTAGATAGTATGCGTGAGAATTATCTTCAAATTTAACTAGCATTATGTAGCATGATCTATTTGGATCATATTCAATTCTCTCTACGTTAGCAGGCATATCAATTTTTTTTCTATAAAAATCAACTTGTCTATACATTTTTTTATGTCCACCAGCTCTGTTTATAGAAGTAATGTGACCGTTATTATTCCTGCCTTTCATTGCATTTTTTGGAGATACTAAAGATTTAAAAGGTTTACCTTTCCATAATCCTGTTCTATCTACTAGAATAGTGCCTCTAGTTGATTTTGTGTATGGTTTAAAAGTTTTTAATGCCATTTTTAAATTCCTGTTGTTAGGTCGATACTTTGACCTTTTTTAAGTGTAATTATAGCTTTTTTAAATCCTGAAACTTTTACTTTTCTTCCTCTTGTTAGCTTAGTTCTATTCTGCTTATTAATAATATTAATTTTGGTAACATTAACTTTAAATATTTTTTCAATGTTAGTTTTCAAATTTTTCTTATTTGCATTAGAGGGAACTTTAAAAACAATCTTATTCTGTTCAGATAAATTAGTTGATTTTTCTGTAACTAGAGGAGACAAAATTTTATCATATAAATGTATTTTATCCATTTTATGTATACCTTTTTTCTAATTCTTTTATTGAAGTTTCTGTAAATACCACTTTTTTAAATTTAACAATATCAAAAGCACTAAAATGATTTATATCAGTCACTTTAACATTTGGGATATTTCTTATTGATTTTTCTATTTTTTCTTTTGATATTTTGTCTAAAATTATTATTGAGTTTGTTATTTGAAATTTCTTTAAAATAATATCCATTTCTTTTGTTTTTTTTATTTCTGAACCGAAATCATTAAAAACTAGCAAGTTATTATTTTGAATTTTATCACTGATTAGAGATACTATACTTTGCTTTTTTTCACTCTTATTCAATTTTCTTTTTTTATAAGCTAATTGGCCTTTTGGTCCATGAGCAATACCACCACCTACAAATATTGGAGCCTTTCTACTTGCATGTCTTGCATTACCTGTTCCTTTTTGTGCGTAAATTTTAGATGTTGGACCGGCTACTTCATTTTGTTGTTTTGTTTTTGCATGTCTTCCTTTGTAATTAGCATTTGTTTTATACAAAACAGTATCGACCAATTTCTTATTTATTTTTGCAGAAAAGATTTTATCTAAAACTTCAATACTATCTTTTTTACCATTCAAGTTTAATTTATCTATTTTCATTATTTTTTCTTTTTATCTGGTGTTTTTTTCGCTTCTTCTGCTTTTTTAATTTTTTCACTCATAGTCAATTTATTTATATTTTTAATTGATCCTTTGACTATAATTTCAGAATTTTTCGATCCAGGTATAGATCCTTTTAAATAAAGAAGTTCATTTTCTAAATCTGTTTTAATTATTTCTATATTTTGCATAGTTCTAAGTTTATCACCCATATGACCAGCCATTTTTTTTCCCTTAAAAACTTTTCCTGGATCTTGTCTTTGACCAGTTGATCCATGAGATCTATGAGATATTGAGACACCATGAGTGGCTCTTAAACCACCAAAATTATGTCTTTTCATTGCACCCGCAAAACCTTTACCTATAGTTTTAGATCTTGTGTCTACAAATTTAATGTCTTTAAATATCTCTAGTCCAAATTCATTTCCCTCTTTAAAATTTTCAGTATTTGCAACCCGATATTCCTTCAATTTCTTTTTTGCTTCGGTGTTTTTTTTTGAAAAAAAGCCTTTCATAGCTTTTGTTAACTTCGAATTTTTAATTTTTCCATACCCTAGTTGAACAGCTTTATAACCTCTTTTATCCTCTTCAATAACTTGGATAACTCTTGCTTTTTCCATTTTTAAAACAGTTACAGGCACTAGCTGACCTGATTTATAAAATTCTCTAGTCATTCCAATTTTTTTTCCTATTAAAGCTATCTCACTCATAATTAAATTTTAATCTCCACGTCAACACCAGATGCTAAATCAAGTTTCATTAATGCTTCGACTGTTTGAGGTGTTGGTTCAATTATATCTATTAGTCTCTTATGCGTTCTCGTCTCAAATTGTTCTCTACTTTTTTTGTCTATATGTGGTGACCTTAAAACTGTATATCTTTCAATTCTAGTGGGTAATGGTATTGGTCCTTTTATAGTAGCACCGGTTCTCTTAACAGTATTAACAATTTCCTCCGTTGAAGCATCTAATATTTTGTTATCATACGCTCTAAGTTTTATTCTAATATTTTGTTTTTCCATTATTAACCTGCAATCTTTTTAGTTACTTCGTCTTGAACATTCTGTGGTACTTTTGAATAATGATCAAAGAACATAGAATATTGAGCTCTTCCTTGAGACATTGATCTTAAATTATTTATATATCCAAACATATTAGCAAGAGGAACCATAGCAGTAATTACAGTAGCATTTCCTCTTTGTTCTTGAGTACTTATCTGTCCTCTTCTACTATTAAGATCACCAATTACGTCACCCATATAGTCTTCGGGTGTTACAACCTCAACTCTCATAACTGGTTCTAATAATTTAAGAGTTCCTTTGGTACATGCTTCTTTAAAACATGCTCTACTAGCTAACTCGAATGCTAAGACACTAGAATCTACATCGTGATGTAATCCATCTAAAATTGTAACTTTATAATCAATCATTGGAAACCCAGCTAAAATTCCACCATCAGAAACAGTTTCAATTCCTTTTTCAACACCTGGTATAAATTCTTTTGGAATAGCTCCACCTTTAATTTTACTTTCAACAGATCTACCTGCACCTGGTTCTTGAGGTTCTACTAAAAGTTTAACTTTAGCAAATTGACCTGCACCACCACTTTGTTTTTTATGAGTGTATTCAACCTCAGAAGCATTTTCTAATGTCTCTCTGTACGCAACTTGAGGAGCTCCAACATTAGCCTCAACTTTAAATTCTCTTTTCATTCTATCTACAATTATATCTAGATGAAGTTCACCCATTCCTTTAATTATAGTTTGTCCAGACTCTTCATCTGACGTTACTCTGAATGAAGGATCTTCTTTAGCTAATCTTCCCAAAGCTTCACCCATTTTCTCTTGGTCAGCTTTAGTTTTTGGTTCAACAGCAATTTCAATTACTGGATCAGGAAATTCCATTGGCTCTAATAAAACAGGTTTTTCTTCATCACAAAGAGTGTGACCTGTAATAGTGTATTTCAAACCAGCCAAAGCCACGATATCACCTGCATTAGCTTCTTTGATATCTTCTCTTGAGTTTGCATGCATTAGAAGCATTCTGCCAACTCTTTCTTCTTTCTCTTTAGATGAGTTATAAATTCCTGTTCCAGTTTTAATAGTACCTGAGTAAACTCTTATAAAAGTCAGAGAACCAACAAATGGATCATTTGCTACCTTAAAAGCTAAAGCAGAAAAACCCGCTCCATCCTCAAATTTCATTTCTATTTCTTCCTCAGAACCAGGTTTTGTTCCCTGTATAGAACCAATATCTATTGGACTTGGTAAATAATTAATTACAGCATCTAGTAAAGGTTGCACACCTTTATTTTTAAAAGCAGAACCAGTTAAAATTGGTACAAAACTAAAATTAAGTGTACCTTTTCTAATGCATTTTATTAAATCTTCCTCTTTAATTTCATCACCATTTAAATAAGACTCCATTAATTTTTCATCTTGCTCAACAGCCATTTCAACTAATTCTGTTCTATATTTTTGAGATATTTCTTTTAGATCATCAGGAATTTCTTTATATTCCCACTCAGCTCCCAAAGCTTCATTTTTCCATACTTGGGCTTTCATTTTAACTAGATCCACAACTCCAGTTAAAGAAGACTCAATACCAATTGGAACTTGTATTGGTAATGGTTTAGCACCTAGTCTATCTCTAATCATGTCAACACATCTAAAAAAATCTGCACCAGTTCTATCCAATTTATTAACAAAACAAATTCTCGGAACTTTGTATTTATCTGCTTGTCTCCAGACAGTTTCTGATTGAGGTTCTACACCTGCTACACCATCAAAAACAGCGACCGCACCATCTAGAACTTTTAAAGATCGTTCAACTTCAATAGTGAAATCAACGTGTCCAGGGGTATCAATAATATTAATTCTGTGATCTTGCCAAAAACAAGTTGTAGCGGCTGAGGTAATCGTAATACCTCTTTCTTGTTCTTGCTCCATCCAATCCATTGTTGCTGCACCATCATGTACTTCACCAATCTTGTGACTTTTTCCAGTATAGTATAAAACTCTTTCAGTAGTTGTTGTCTTACCAGCATCAATATGGGCCATGATACCAATATTTCTATACTTATCTAATGTATGAGTTCTAGACATTATCTATTACCACCTAAAATGTGCGAAAGCTTTATTTGACTCAGCCATCTTGTGCACATCCTCTCTTTTTTTAACTGCAGCACCTTTTTTCTCGTATGCATCGTAAAGTTCATTAAAAATTTTATCTGACATATGTTTATCTTTTCTTTTTCTAGCTGAATCGACTAACCATCTGATCGCTAAAGCTTGAGCTCTTTTACTTTTTACCTCAACAGGCACTTGGTAAGTAGCTCCTCCAACCCTTCTAGATCTAACTTCTACAGTTGGCTTTATGTTGTTTATAGCTTCGTTAAAAATATTTATTGGTTCATCTTTTGATTTTGTTTTAATTTTTTCTATAGCATCGTATACGATTTTAGCAGCTACACCTCTTTTGCCATCATACATAATGTTGTTAATTAATTTTGGAATAATAGTTGAATTAAATTTTGGATCTGGAACGATATTTTTTTTTGGTTGAGTTTTTTTTCTAGACATAATTATTTACCTTTTTTCGTTCCGTATAAAGATCTTCTTTTTTTTCTGTTTGCAACGCCTTGTGTGTCTAGATTTCCTCTCAAGATATGATAACGAACACCAGGTAAGTCTTTAACTCTTCCACCTCTTATCAATACAACAGAATGTTCTTGAAGATTGTGACCTTCGCCTGGAATATAAGCTGTCACTTCAAAACCGTTTGACAATCTTACTCTTGCAACTTTTCTTAAAGCTGAGTTCGGTTTTTTTGGTGTTGTTGTGTAAACCTTAACACAAACACCTCTTTTAAGAGGTTGCTTTTGCAATGCAGGAACCTTGTTCCTTGCTAATGGTTTAGTTCTTTTTTTTCTTAACAACTGGTTAATAGTTGGCATAAATTATGTTTTAAATATTAGTTTATTTTTGAATGAAATAACTGACAGGTTATTTGTGGCAGCGTTTAGTGTGATAAGTTAACACTACATTCCAACCAAAAATATCGCCAAATTACTTATTAATTCGACTTTGTCAAACTAAAACTAGGAAACTAATGTGTTATTTTTATTGATTTGTAGGCGTTTCTGACTGCTCAATCTTCTCTTGCTCAGAAAGAAATTTATTGTCATCTTCAAGGGCTTTTTTATTCCATTTGTTCTTAATATTTCCAGTTCCAGCTGGAACTAGTCTTCCAACAATTACATTTTCTTTAAGACCATTTAATGGATCAACTTTTCCTTTAATTGCAGCATCTGTAAGAACTCTTGTTGTTTCTTGAAAAGATGCAGCAGAAATGAAAGACTCTGTTTGTAGTGATGCTTTAGTAATCCCCATCAGCACTCTTTCGCCTGTTGCTGGAGTTTTTCCATCAGCTTTTAATTTCTCATTTACATTGTCAAATTTTATTCTGTCTATTATCTCACCAGGAAGATAGCTTGAGTCCCCTGTGGTTTTAACTTCAACTTTTTTCAACATTTGTCTTAAAATAGTTTCAATGTGTTTATCATTAATAATAACACCTTGAAGTCGATAAACTTCTTGAACTTGATTAACAAAATATTCAGTTAATTCTTTTATACCCAAAATACGTAATATATCGTGAGGTAAAGGTTGGCCGTCTAACAAATATTCACCTTTTTTAATTTTTTCACCCTGGTTAAAATTAATATGTTTTCCTTTTGGAATTAAATAATTTGATGGTTCTGCTCCATCTTCTGGTACTATTGATACTCTTTGTTTCCCTCTTACTTCTTTACCAAAAACAACTTGTCCATCGTTTTCAGCAATGATTGCACTATCTTTAGCTTTTCTTGCTTCAAATAATTCTGCAACTCTAGGCAATCCTCCAGTAATATCTTTAGTCTTAGTAGTTTCTTTTGGTAATCTAGCAATTACATCTCCAGCAGAAACTTTTTGACCATCTTTAACAGATAGAATTGAGTCAGGAACTAAATAATACCTAGCTTCATTATCATCAGCTTTTTTAATTACGTTACCCTTTTCATCTCTAAGAGTTATTCTAGGTTTTAAGTCTGAACTTTTAGATTGCGATCTCCAATCAACAACCGATTTTGATGATATACCAGTTGCATCATCAGTTGTTTCTTGAATTGAAACACCATCTATTAAATCTACAAAACCTGCAATACCACTTTTCTCGGCGATAACAGGTGTTGTATAAGGATCCCATTCACAAATTTTTGTATTTGCTTTAACTTTATCTCCATTTTTGAAAAATACTTTTGAACCATAAGCTACTTTGTAAACTGCTATTTGCACTCCATTGTCATCTTCAATCGATAGCTGAGTATTTCTACCCATAACAATTAAATTTTTCTTTGAGTCTTCTAAAATATTTGAATTTAATATCTTTAAAGTACCCTCACTTTTACTAACTATTTGAGAGTCTTGTTTAACTGAAGCTGTACCACCAACGTGAAACGTTCTCATAGTTAATTGAGTACCTGGCTCCCCAATAGATTGAGCTGAAATCATTCCAATTGCTTCTCCAACATGAACCATTTTTCCTCTTGATAAATCTCTTCCATAACAAGTTGAACAAACACCCTCTTTTGAACTACATGTCATTACTGAATAAACTTTTATAGATTTAACTCCAGCTGCATCGATGAGATCACATCCAGCTTCATCAATCATCGTAGATTTTTTAATTACAATTTCACCAGATATTGGATTTTTCACGTCTGCAGCAGTTACTCTACCTAATGATCTCTCAGATAAACTTACAACTACATTACCACCTTCTAATATTTCAGATAATTCAATAAAGCCAGGATTATCGCACGAAACCTTTGTAATTGTTAAATCTTGAGCTACATCACAAAGTCTTCTTGTTAAGTATCCTGAGCTTGCAGTTTTAAGTGCTGTATCAGCTAATCCTTTTCTAGCTCCGTGAGTGGAATTAAAATATTCAAGCGCTGTTAACCCCTCTTTGAAATTTGAAGTAATCGGACTTTCAATAATTTCTCCAGACGGTTTAGCAATTAATCCTCTCATACCTGCTAATTGTTTCATCTGAGCAGCAGATCCTCTAGCTCCACTATCAGCCATCATAAATACTGAATTAATCTTAAGTCCCTCAGTAGTTTTTTCTGTCGCTGAAATACCCTTCATCATTTCTCCTGCAACTTTATCCGTACATTTAGACCAGGCATCAACGACTTTATTGTATTTTTCACCTCTTGTGATCAAACCTTCAGAATATTGTGTTTCATAATCAGCAATTAATTTTTTGGTATCATCAATTAATTGAGTTTTATTTGGTGGAATAACTAGATCATCTTTACCAAATGAAATTCCTGCTTTAAATGCATGTTTAAAACCTAAATCTTTTAATTTATCACAAAAAATAACAGTTGTTTTTTGACCACAAAATCTAAAAACTATATCAATTATTTCTGAAACAGTTTTTTTAGGAAGTAATCTATCAATTAATGAAAATTTAATATCTTTATTTTTTGGAAGTAAATTCGCTAACAAAAACCTTCCTGCTGTAGAAGTGTATTTTTCAAATTTTTTATTTCCTTTTTCATCAACAGTTTCAAATCTAGATATAATTGTACTATGTACTTTTATTTGTCCTGAAGATAATGCAAACTCTATTTGATCTGCATCTAAGAAATATCCTGAAGGTTTATCAGTCACTGGTTCTTGAGATAAATAATAAATTCCCAAGATCATATCCTGACTAGGTACAATAATTGGTTTTCCATTGGATGGAGATAAAATATTATTTGTAGAAAGCATCAATATTCTAGCTTCTAATTGAGCTTCTAAACTTAGTGGAACGTGAACAGCCATTTGATCTCCGTCAAAGTCAGCGTTGAATGCAGCACAAGTCAGAGGGTGCAATTCAATTGCATCACCTTCAATTAATTTTGGTTCAAAGGCTTGAACGCCTAATCTATGAAGAGTTGGTGCTCTGTTTAACAAAACTGGATGTTCTCTAACTATTAGTTCTAAAGCATCCCATACAGCATTTGTTTCTTTTTCAACTAATTTTTTCGCTTGTTTAATAGTTGACGCTAAACCTAATTTATTAAGTCTTGCATATAAGAATGGTTTAAATAATTCTAGTGCCATTTTTTTCGGCAATCCACATTCATGCAACTTTAAATCTGGACCAACTACAATTACAGAACGTCCAGAATAATCAACTCTTTTACCTAGAAGGTTCTGTCTAAATCTTCCTTGTTTACCTTTAAGCATTTCTGCTAAAGATTTAAGTGGTCTTTTACCTGTACCTGTAATTACTCTGCCTCTTCTACCGTTATCAAACAATGCATCTACAGACTCCTGCAGCATACGTTTTTCATTTCTTACAATTATATCTGGAGCTTTAAGATCCATTAATCTTTTTAAACGGTTATTTCTATTAATAACTCTTCTATAAAGATCATTTAAATCAGACGTAGCAAATCTACCACCATCAAGAGGAACTAATGGTCGTAATTCAGGTGGAATTACTGGAACAACTGTCATAATCATCCACTCTGGTTTTTGTCCAGTCTCAATAAAAGACTCAATTAATTTTAGTCTTTTTATTGCTCTTTCCTCATTAACTTTTGATTTAGTCTCTTTAATATAACTCGCTAAATTTTTTCTTTCTAATTCTAAGTCAAGATTTTTGAGCATTTCAAGAACAGCTTCAGCTCCAATCCCAGCAGTAAACGATTCTTCACCATATTCGTCTTGATATTTGGCTAACTCCTCTTCATTTAAAATTTGATTTTTTTGTAAACCAGTTAAACCGGGTTCAATTACAATAAAGTTCTCAAAATATAATACTCTTTCTACTTCTTTTAATTTCATGTCAACAGCAAGAGCTATTCTACTAGGTAATGATTTTAAAAACCAAATATGTGCTACTGGTGTTGCTAAATTTATATGACCCATTCTTTCTCTACGAACGTTTGATTTTGTTACTTCAACACCACATTTTTCACATATGATCCCCCTAAATTTCATTCGCTTATATTTTCCACATAAACATTCATAATCTTTTATTGGGCCAAAAATTCTAGCACAAAAAAGACCATCTTTTTCAGGTCTGAAAGTTCTGTAATTTATTGTTTCAGGTTTTTTAATTTCACCGTAAGTCCATGACTTAATTTTTTCAGGGCTAGCTAAAGATATCTTGATACTATTAAAATTTTGTGCTTCAGAAATTTCTGAATTTTTAAATAGATCTGTTAATTCTTTTTTCATAACTAGTTTAACTCCACATTTAATGCTAAAGATTTAATTTCTTTTACTAATACGTTGAAGGATTCTGGTATACCAGACTCAAAGTTTTCTTCACCTTTTACAATAGTTTCATAAACTTTAACTCTTCCAGCAACATCGTCTGACTTCACAGTTAAGATTTCTTGAAGAGTATATGATGCACCGTATGCTTCTAAAGCCCAAACTTCCATCTCACCAAATCTTTGGCCACCTAATTGTGCTTTTCCACCTAAAGGTTGTTGTGTAACTAGGCTATATGGACCTGTAGATCTTGCATGAATTTTATCTTCAACCAAGTGATGCAGCTTAAGCATATAAATTATTCCTACAGTTACTGGTCTATCAAATTTTTCTCCAGTTCTTCCATCCCATAAGTATGTCTGACCAGACTTAGGTAGATTAGCGAGTTCAAGCATTTCTGTAACATTTTTTTCTTTAGCCCCATCAAAGACTGGTGTTGAAATAGCTATTCCATTTTGCAAGTTTTCACATAAGTCCCTAAATTCAGTTTTACTTAATTTGTCGACTTTTTGATTAAATATTTCCTCTCCATAAACAGATTTCAAAAAATTTTCTATCTTTTCATTTCTTTCAATTTTCTTGTTATTTTCATTAACTAATTTTTTAATTTGTTCACCAAATTCTTTACATGCCCAACCAAGGTGCGTCTCTAATATTTGACCAACGTTCATTCTACTCGGAACTCCCAATGGGTTTAATACTATGTCAACAGGTCTGCCGTCCTCTCTATATGGCATATCTTCTACAGGAACAATTTTACTAACAACACCTTTGTTACCATGTCTTCCTGACATTTTATCACCTGGTCTTAATCTTCTCTTAATAGCTACAAAAACTTTTACCATCTTCATCACGCTAGGCAGAAGATCATCACCACTTCTGATTTTTAAAACCTTATCTTCAAATCTTTCTGTAATATCTTGTTTTGCTTGATTATATTGTTCTTTTAATTGAGCTAGAGTTGTTTCATCTTTTGTATTATTTGGTGTTATCTTAAAAAGATCATTAATATTAATTTGATTGATAGTTTCAAAATCTAATTTTGTTCCAGCTTCAATATCTTTTATTTTTTTATTTAAAGATGAACCAGTTAAGATTTGAGATGCTCTTTGTTTAATACTTCTTTCTAAAATTTCTTCTTCTACTATTTTATCTTGTTGAACTTCTTCAATTTCAGCTCTTTCAATAGTTATTGATCTTTCATCTTTTTCAATTCCATGTCTATTGAAAACCCTTACATCTACGACTGTACCGCTGCTACCTCTAGACATTCTTAAAGAAGTGTCAGTGACATCAATTGCTTTTTCACCAAAAATAGACCTTAATAATTTTTCCTCTGGTCCTGATGCTGAGTCACCTTTTGGTGTAACTTTTCCTACTAAAATATCACCCGCATTAACTTCAGCTCCTATATAAACTACACCAGATTCATCTAAATTCTTTAAAGCCTCTTCATTTACATTTGGAATATCTCTTGTGATTTCTTCCTCACCTAATTTAGTGTCTCTCGCCATAATTTCATACTCAACTATATGTACAGATGTGAACACGTCATCAGTAACACATCTTTCAGAAATTAAAATTGAGTCTTCAAAGTTATAACCTTGCCATGGCATGAATGCGACTGTAACATTTTTTCCAAGAGCCAATTCACCAAGCTTAGTTGAAGGTCCATCTGCGATTATATCACCAGTTTTAACTTTATCTCCAACTCTAACTAATGGTCTTTGATTAATACATGTATTTTGATTAGATCTTTTAAATTTTTGAAGATTGTATATATCAACACCCGATTTTGAAAAATCTGTTTCTTCAGTAACTTTAATTACTATTCTTTTACCATCAATTTTATCTACCACTCCATCCCTTTTTGCTACAATAGTAACTCCTGAGTCTAATGCTACATCACTTTCAATACCTGTTCCAACTAAAGGAGCTTCTGGTTTTAAGAGAGGAACAGCTTGTCTCATCATATTTGAACCCATGAGAGCTCTATTTGCATCATCATTTTCTAAAAAAGGTATTAGTGAAGCAGCAACTGAAACTAATTGCTTAGGAGATACATCTATGTAATCAATAGTTTCTGGTTTAGATAAAAGAAAATTTAAATTTTGTCTACAAGAAACTAATTCCTCAATAATTTTTCCATTTTTATCAATCTTTGTATTTGCCTGAGCAATAGTAAATTTTGTTTCCTCCATAGCAGATAAATATTCAACATTGTCTTGAACTACCCCATCCTTAACTCTTTTGTATGGACTTTCTATAAAACCATACTTGTTAATCTTTGCGTAAGTAGAAAGGCTGTTGATTAAACCAATGTTCGGGCCTTCTGGTGTTTCAATCGGGCAAATTCTTCCGTAATGAGTTGGATGAACATCTCTAACTTCAAAACCAGCTCGTTCTCTAGTCAATCCACCAGGTCCTAACGCAGAAACTCTTCTTTTATGAGTAATTTCTGAAAGTGGATTTGTTTGATCCATAAATTGAGAAAGTTGTGAGCTTGCAAAAAAATCTTTTAAGGAAACAGTAAGTGGTTTTGCGTTAATTAAATCTTGTGGCATTGCAGACTCAATGTCTAGAGTAGTCATTTTTTCCTTTATGGCTCTTTCCATTCTATAAACACCAATACGTGCTTGATTTTCAACTAATTCTCCAACTGATCTAACTCTTCTATTTCCTAAATGGTCAATATCATCAACCTCATCTTTACCATCTCTCAAGTCTAACATTTTGTGAATAATAGCTACAATATCATCATTCCTTAGAATGGTAATTTTATCAGAACACTCTAAATTAAGTCTAGAATTCATTTTTACTCTACCTACATCGGATAAATCATATCTATCAGAACTAAAAAATAAGTTATTAAAAATTTGAGCAGCTATTTCAATTGTAGGCGGTTCCCCGGGTCTGAGCATTTTATATATTTCTGTTATAGCTTCATCTTTAGTATTATTTTTATCATTAAGTATTGTTGTTAATAAATAAGGTCCTTTATTGATTGAGTTTGTAACTGAAATATTTAACGAATAAATATTTGCATCCAATATTTGTTGTATAACAGTGTCATTTAACTCAGTTCCAATTTTGAAAATTCCCTCTTCTTCATCGCTTATCTTTATATCTTCATGTAAAAATTTTCCATACATTGATTCTCTTGAAACAAATATGTCTTTTAAACCTTCGTTTGCTAATTTTTTTGCATTTAAAAAATTAATTTTTTCACCTAAAGTGATGACTACTTTTCCTGTCTTTGCATCAACAACTTCCTCTGAAAAATTTTTTGCTTTATAGTTTTCTGGATTAAATTTTGTTTTCCACTTCTCTGTTTTTGTATCATAAGTATATTTTTCATTGTCATAAAATTCATTAGCAATTTCAGATTTTGTAAAACCTAATGCAATCAACAATGTTGATGCAAGAATTTTTTTCTTTCTATCAATTTTAAAATATAAATAATCTTTAACATCATATTCAAAATCCAACCAAGATCCTCTATTAGGAATTACTCTACAATTAAATAAAAGTTTTCCACTGGCATGTGTTTTTCCTTTATCATGATCAAAAAATACACCTGGACTTCTATGCATTTGATTTACGACAACTCTTTGAACACCATTTGTAATAAAAGTACCGCTATTAGTCATCATTGGAACTTCACCCATGTAAACTTCTTGTTCTTTAGCAGACAATATATCTTTAGTGTTATTTTCAGGATCTATTTCGTAAACTACCAGTCGTAAAGTACATTTTAAAGCAGACGAGTAAGTTAGTCCTCTCGTTATACATTCTTCAACATCAAATTTTGGCTTCTCTAATCTATATGAAACATACTCTAAAGTAGCTTTATCGTTAAGATCTTCTATTGGAAAAATACTTTTAAAAACTCTATCAAAACCTTTGGTTAAATCCCCTGCATTAGTGTCAAAAAAAGTCAACTCATCATATGAATTTTTTTGAACCTCTATAAGATTTGGAATAGATAAACTTTCCTTTAGTTTACCAAAACTTTTTCTTACGTTCTTTTTTTCCGTAAAAGATATTTGCATCTATGTTCAATACTGATTAAAAAAAATTAATCAGTAATTAAAAATTTCCTATTAATTTACTTAAGTTCTACTTTCGCGCCTGCAGCTTCTAACTTAGCTTTTATTTCTTCAGCTTCTTTTTTTGGAACACCTGTTTTCACTTCTTTTGGTGCACCTTCAACTAAATCTTTTGCTTCTTTAAGACCTAGGGATGTAGCTGCTCTTACTTCTTTGATTACATTAATCTTTTTTTCTCCTGCAGAAACTAGCATGATTGTGAAGTCATCTTTATCTTCTGCTGCTGCTGCTGCGCCTGCTGCTGCTGGTGCTGCTGCTGCCATTGGGGTCACTCCCCATTTTTCTTCTAGTTGTTTTGAAAGATCTGCAGCTTCTGCTACAGTCAAGCTTGATAAATCTTCTATGATTTTATTTAGGTCTGGCATATTATCTACTCTTTAGGTTGTGTTTCAGAATTTTCTGTGGGTAAATTACTCATTTTTTCCGATCGTGCAAGCAAAATACTCACTAATTTTGAAGCAGAGGCGTTCAAAATTCCCACGATATTTGCTCTCGCCTCATCTAATGTAGGTAAATTAGCGACATTTAATACACCAGCTTGATCCAGAACCTCATTATCCATTAGTCCACCAATTAATTTGAGATTCTCATTATCTTTAGCAAATTTTGATAAAATTCTAGCAGACATAATTGCGTCTTCACCAAAAGCAACAGCTGTAGGTCCGGTAAATAAATTAGATAAATCTTTACACTTAGTTTTTTCTAAAGCAATTTTTGTAATTCTGTTTTTTGTAATTTTAAAAATAATCCCATGCTCTCTCATTTTAGATCTTAATTCATCTAATTGGACCATTGTTAAACCTTGATAATGAGTGACCATAACTGCTTTACTATTTTCAAATTGAGAGGTCATCTCAGTAATATAATTTTTCTTTTGTTCTTTATTCATCATAATAATTAAATATTTTTACCTAATTTTAATTTATAGGAAACACCCATGGTCGAAGTTATAAATGCTGATTTTATTAAATCTCCTTTAACTGTATTGTTAGATTTTTCTTTTTCTAGTATATCTAACAAAGCATTAAAGTTTTTAACTAATTGGTCATCACTAAAAGATTTTTTTCCAATACTAACACCAATATTTCCATCTTTATCATTTCTAATTTCTGCTTGACCTGATTTAGCATTTGAAATTGCAGTTTTCAAATCTTCTGTGACTGAACCTAGTTTTGGATTAGGCATTAAACCTTTGGGTCCAAGAACTTTACCTAATTTAGATAATTTAATCATCATTGAAGGCGTACAGATAAGTTTTTCAAAATTCATTTCACCATTTTTTATTTTCTCAATAAAATCATCTCCACCGACGATATCTGCACCAGCATTTTTTGCTTCAGAAGATTTTGCATCTTCACAAACAACTGCTACTTTAACTTTTTTGCCAGTACCTCCTGGAAGATTTACAACAGTTCTTATATTAATTTCACTTTTCTTTTGCTTGTTATTGATTTGAAAACTTATATCAAGTGACTCATCAAATTTTGTGGTACAATTTTTTTTAACAACAGGTAAAAGTTTTTCAATCATTTCTGATGGTAGATCAGATGTTTTTTCTGGAAGTTTTTTAAATCTTTTAGATTTCATTATTCTTTAACCTCTATGCCCATTGATCTAGCTGAACCTGAAATAATTTTTACTGCTTGGTCTAAATCTATTGCGTTTAAGTCTGCCATCTTTTGTTTAGCTATATCTTCAGCTTGTTTTTTTGTAATTGATGCAACTATATTTCTTCCTGGTTCTTTAGAGCCACTTTTTAATTTTGCTGCTTCTCTAATAAAAAAAGATGCTGGTGGAGATTTTATTTTAAAATCAAATTTTTTGTCTTTATAAACTGTTATTTCTACTGGAACAGGTTTGCCAGCTAATGATTTAGTTTTATCATTAAATGCTTTACAGAATTCCATAATATTTACACCACGCTGTCCTAATGCAGGACCAACTGGGGGTGCAGGATTAGCTTGACCACCTTTAATTTGTAGCTTTATAAATCCACTTATTTCTTTTTTTGCAGCCATTATTTTAACTTGCTTTCTCCACTTGGTTATATTCTAAATCAACAGGTGTTGGTCGACCAAATATAGAAACCGAAACTTTCAATCTAGATTTTTCTTCATCTATCTCTTCTACCATTCCACTAAACGAAGCAAATGGTCCATCTATAACTTGAACTTTTTCACCAACTGCGTACTCTATAGCAGATTTTGGCTGAGCTACACCATCTTTTATTTGGCCTAAAATCTTATCAATTTCTTTGTCAGATACTGGAACTGGCATTCCTTTTGTTCCTAAAAAACCACTAACTCTCTTAATATTTTTTATCATGTGATAAATATTATTATCCATTTCACTTTTAATTAGAACATATCCAGGAAAGTATTTCTTTTTTCTTTGAATTCTCTTACCCCTCTTAACTTCTGTAACATCGTGAGTAGGAACTATAATTTCTTCAAATTTGTCTGAAATTTTAGCTTTATCAGCTTCTTCTCTAATCAATCCAGCTACTTTGTTTTCAAAGCTTGAGTGAGATTGAACTATATACCAATTTTTCATTAAATACTCACCTTAAGTAAAATCTCAAGAAAGAATTTTAAAACCTGATCTAAAAGTAAAAAAAATAATGACATTACAACAGCCATAGCAAAAACCATTAATGCACCTTGAAGAGTTTCTTTTCCTGTTGGCCAAGAAACTTTAAAAGCTTCTTGTTTTACTTCTTGTATAAATTTAAACGGGTTTTTCATAAAAATTTACTCTTAGTTGGCAGGAGCGGAGGGACTCGAACCCTCAGCCTCCGGTTTTGGAGACCGGCGCTCTACCAATTGAGCTACACTCCTATATAGAGCTTACTCTATAATTTTAGTTACTACTCCAGCTCCAACAGTTCTACCACCTTCACGAATTGCAAAATTTAATTTTTCTGACATCGCTATTGGTGTAATTAATTTAACTGTAAATTTAGCATCATCACCTGGCATAACCATCTCCGTGCCAGCTGGTAATTCTACTTCTCCAGTTACATCTGTTGTTCTAAAATAAAACTGTGGTCTATACTTTGTAAAAAATGGAGTATGTCTTCCACCCTCTTCTTTTTTAAGTACATACGCTTGTGCTTCAAATTTAGTATGTGGTGTAACTGAACCAGGCTTACAAAGAACTTGACCCCTCTCGATATCAGTTCTTTCAACACCTCTTAAAAGTACTCCAACGTTATCACCAGCTTCACCTGAGTCTAAAAGTTTTCTAAACATTTCAACTCCAGTACAAACTGATTTTTTAGTTTCTCTAATACCAATTATTTCAATTTCATCACCAGTTTTAAGTACACCTGATTCAACTCTTCCTGTTGCAACTGTACCTCTACCAGAAATAGAGAAAACATCCTCTACAGGCATCAAGAAAGGTTTATCTTTTGGTCTGTCAGGTTGTGGAATAAAAGCATCAACATTTTTCATCAATTCTAAAATTGAATTCTTTCCAATTTCGTCATCTCTTCCCTCTACTGCTGCAAGTGCAGAACCTTTAGCAATTGGAGTTTTGTCACCTGGAAATTTATAAGAAGTTAGTAATTCTTTTATTTCTTCCTCTACTAGATCAATCATTTCTTTATCATCAACTTGATCAACTTTATTTAAGTAAACACATATAGCTGGGACACCAACTTGTCTTGCTAAAAGAATATGTTCTCTAGTTTGTGGCATAGGACCATCCGCAGCATTAACAACTAATATAGCACCATCCATTTGGGCAGCACCTGTGATCATGTTTTTAACGTAATCGGCGTGTCCAGGACAATCTACGTGTGCGTAGTGTCTTTTTTCAGTTTCATATTCAACGTGCGCAGTAGAAATTGTAATACCTCTCTCTTTTTCTTCTGGAGCTTTATCAATTTGATCATACGCTACTGCTTGAGCACCACCTGTTTCAGACAAAACTTTAGTGATAGCTGCAGTTAAAGTTGTTTTACCATGGTCGACATGACCTATTGTACCTATGTTACAATGCGGTTTATTTCTTACAAATTTTTCTTTTGACATTACTTATTTCCTCACATTTCTTTTTTTTTTATAATTTCTTAATTCTTGGAGCGGGTAAAGGGAATCGAACCCTTACATCCAGCTTGGAAGGCTAGCGTTCTACCATTGAACTACACCCGCACAACCCCAAGAGTAACACTCCAGTGTTAATCAAAAATTTATTGAATGGTGGAGGGGGAAAGATTCGAACTTTCGAAGACCGAAGTCAACGGGTTTACAGCCCGCCCCATTTGACCGCTCTGGAACCCCTCCTCTGGGGAAGTGTCCCCTGTTCAATAAAGCTTCAAACAACAAGCGTTTTATATATTTTATTTGTGCAAATGCAATACGTGATTTAATGGGAAAATATTAAAAAAAACGTGTAAAACTAGGATAAATTTATGAATAAATCCTCATTTTTTATCATTGGTCAGCATGCTGTAATAGAAGCATTAAGAAATCCAAAAAGGAAGGTTTTAAGAGTTTTTTTGACTGAAGAAAGTAAAAAAAATATTCATCGAAAAAGTCCAAAAAAAAATCTCTTAGAGGATGTTAAAGTATATTTTAAGACTAAAAAGGAATTAGACAAATACAGTACTAAAGAAAATTTGTTACATCAAGGTTATGTGGCAGAAGTTGAGCATCTTGAAAAACCAATTCTCAAAGATTTTATAAAAGAAAAAAAAGAAACAACTCTTGTTTGTTTGGATGGAGTAACAGACCCAAGAAATATTGGATCGTTAATTAGAAGTGCAGCTTCATTTAAAATTGATGGAATCATAATCAAAGAAAGGCACTTTCCGAATGAAAGTAAGCTAATGTATAAAGCGGCAAGTGGATCATTAGAATATATAAATATTTTTGAAGTATCAAATATTAATTCGACTCTGAAAAATTTAAAGACCAAAAATTTTTGGGTTTATGGTTTCGATGGAAATGGTGATAAAAATTTTACAGATATTAAATGGCAAGGAAATAATATTTTATTATTTGGGTCTGAGGGCTCAGGTATGCATGAACATACTTCAAAATATGCCGATTTTTTAGTTAAAATAGACATAGACAAAAAAATAGAAAGTTTGAATATATCAAATAGTGCGGCTATTGTATTTCATCATTTAAGTTATTTAAAAAAAAAGAGTTGATTATTTTATAAATACAAAATAATTATTGTGGACGCCCTTGTAGCTCAGCTGGTAGAGCAATTGATTTGTAATCAATAGGTCCGCGGTTCGAATCCGTGCGGGGGCACCACAAAAATCTCATTTATTTCCAATAAAATTAAGATTTTTAAAAATATTCTTAAAAATCAAAATCATTTGATTAGAACCTATAGGGGAAGGAAGTAGAACTAAGTGTAGTCTTTTTGTAGTCTTTTTAAATAAATAATAATTCTATCTAATTTAGTCTAATTTGACCTGTCATAAATAAAGATAATAATGAATCTCTTAATTTTACGTATTCATGTATCAATAATTGATTTTTATAAATCTTTTTATAAATTGGTTTAGTCTTAAAGCTAAACATATCTAAAATATAATCGGGTGGTATTAATATATTTAGATAAGATATGCCGTCATTGTTAATTGCTTCTTGGGTAGCACCCAAACATTTATTATCTTTATTTAATTCAAAATTTTCATCATTAATAAAGTTCCAAATATAAGTTAAAGCACTATTTTTGCATTTTAGACCAGCAAAACCAGTTGATAAAATAAATGATTCTAAATATTCATTGGAATAATCATCAACAAGTAAAATTTTTTTTGACTCTTTCATTTTTGCAAACCAAATAGAATTAATGATTGGTTGCATATTAGCTCTACTCTCACGATTGTAAAAATTAATTTTTTTTGGAAAATGATTAATTCTCGTGTCTTTTATATCACTTGTTGTTAAATAATTTTTTTTATTATTAAAATTTTTAATTCCTGAATTTATAATTTCAGAAATATCATTTTTTTTTAAATTTTGGACTTTCCAATTTTCTGGGATTTTTCTTTTTAATTTTTCGTTCCATTTTAAATTTTGAATTTTATTTTTAGTTTTTGGTATTTTAAATTGGATAAACCAGTAATTATATATTGTTTTAGCTATATTTTGTAATTCTTCGTTAATCATATTTAAATTCTCGATTTTGCTATCAATTGAATAAAGCAACTTATTTATTTTATCCTGATCAGATTTTAAGGGAATTCTAAACTCTAGAGACTGAAGAAATTCTATATTTATATTATCTTGAATACTGCTTCCAACAATAGTTTCTTTAAGCGACTTTCTAATGTATGTAAAAATATAATGCATAAAAATTTCACTTGTTTGCTCTTTATGAGCAGTGAAACCTACAACACTATCAGGAAAACACATTGGGTATGATAAAATTCCAGTCTCAGCAATATTTGCAGCTATGGTTATACATAAAGTACCTTTTTTCCAAAGCTTACTTTGCTTTAATCCATAATCATTATAACAACTTTTATGATTTAAAATATAAAGGTTTGAATTAGTTACATCACCAGTTTGTATTAATGGAAAATTTCCATCTTTAAATAACTTAATATCATCTCTAGGTCTATGTTTTGATTTACCTCTACCAAATTCTCCAAGATTATCTAATCTTTTAATTTTCCAAGATTTATTGAATTTAGAATCATTAAATATCATAGTTAATTTTTTCTAGATTTTTATTGATTTCTGTATCAAGTTTTTTTGAATCATCATTTAATTTTTTGATTTTTTGTTTTGAAAGTTCTATTTTCTTATCAAATTCAGTTTTGGTCATTTCAGAGTAATTAATCTTAACGAACATGTAATCACCTGCGCTAAAAGAGTATTTTTTTTTAATAATTTCTGCCTCAGAAACTTTTATTGAAAAATTTTCTGTAGCTAATCTTTTTTTAAACGTACTAGTTATGAGGCTCTCCTCTTCTAATGATAGTACTGTTTTTTCATTATCACCTTCTTTAATAGGAGTACCTAATTTTGTTGCATTTAAGAATATTGGATCGTCATTAACACTTTCTTTATCAATGAACATAATTGACACTCTAGTCCCTGTATTAGCAAAAATATTTTTAGGCATGCTAATAACACCAGTAAGCATCTTATTTTCAATTAAGTATTTTCTAATAATTTGACCAATACTTTTAGACTTTAAAAAACCAGAGGGTACTACTATAGCGGCCTTACCGTTCTTTGAAAGTGAGCTAATTATATGTTGTATAAATAATAGAAAAATTTCCATCTTTTTTTTATCTTTAGGAGGGATTTTTGGAATACCTGCAAAAAAACGGGGTCTATTCTCCTTTGTTTCAAGATCATTTCTGTAATTACTAAAGTCAACTTTGAAAGGTGGATTAGAAACAATAAAATCAAAAAGTTTAATCTTATTATTTTCTTTATGATAAGGTTCTTTAATAGTATTGCCTTGAATAGCATTGGGAATTGAATGCACTAAGTTATTCAAGATTAAATTTAATCTTAAAAAACTAGAAGATTTCTGAGATATGTCTTGTGAATAAATTGAACATTTGTTTTCACCGATTTCGTGAGCCAAGTTCATAAGTAACGTCCCAGAGCCAGCTGAAGGATCGTAACAAGTTACGTTTTTAACATTTTTATTGATCAAGCATGATGCTATAATTCTTGATACTGCGTTTGGAGTGAAATATTCAGCATAATCAGTACCACCACTATTACTATTATAGTCTTTAATTAAATATTCAAAAATTGATGCATAAAAATCAAATTTTTGATCAAAAAAGTTTTCAAAACTAAATTTTATAAGCTTGTTGATAACAGCCTTACAAAAAGCACTGGGATTATCATTTATATATTTGCCTATACTTTCAAAAATCTGAATTTTTTTACCACCAGAAGTCAGTTGTGAAAAAATATTATCATTATTTTTAGCAATTCCTAAGAGCGTATCATCAAATATTTTTGAATAATTAGGATCATCTT